>JBHIDP010000261.1:0-3561 GCA_046760185.1 Anaerolineae bacterium | reverse complement strand
TGTGAAGTGATCAGGCGCGCAGCCTCGGATGCAGCGTCGGGATAGGCCAGCTCCCGCGCTCGACGTGCCATGTGAGATAGGGTGTCGTTACCCGGTCTCAACAGGTCCCGCAAGACCTCTACTAACTGCTGTGGGCTGCTGACGAGCAGCCCCACCTCGCTATCAAGCACAAAACGGACGTTCCCCGCCTCTTGGCCAGGGATGGCTCCGCTCAGGATGATGGGCAGCCCTGAGATCAACGCTTCGCTGATGGTTGAGGGCCCCGCCTTGGTAACGATGATGTCGGCCGCCTGCATCAGGCGGGGCATATCCTCGGTGAAGCCAAACACGGCCACCGGCAGTGGCCAGGCAGTCTCGATCAGTTTCTGTCGCAGCCTACGGTTACGCCCGGCCACGACGATCAGTTGGACCCCCAGGTGGGTTTGGGCAATAGCCTGAGCCATCTGGAAGAGCTTGCCCATCCCCTCACCACCGCCGACCAACAGGATAGTGGTCAATTCCCGGTCCAGTCCTAGCCCCTGGCGTGCTGCCCCTTTGGAGCCCAGGAGTTGAGCGAACTTGCGCTGCACAGGGAGACCGACCACTTTAATCTTCTGCCCAGGCAGTCCATATTCTTCAGCCAGTTGGCGGACGGCCTGATTGGGTACAAGCAGGAGGTCAACATCAGGGCAGAACCAGGCTCGGTGGGCGCTGGCCAGGTCTGTAACCACAGTTATCATTTGGGCTTCGGCCCCCATCTCTCGCAGCACCTGAACGGGGATGGAGGTGTATAGGGGGTGAACGGAGATGACTACCATCGGTTGATGAGCTTTGAAAAGGCGCTTTAGCCCTGGCTTGAGAAGAGGGGGGAGTAAGAACAACGTAGTAGCGAGGCCGCCAGGTGTGTCGGTCAGATGCCAGAGCCATCCCCAGACCCTGGCCCCGTAGTTGATGGCCGGCAGATAGAGCCTCTCAGCCTGGTTCAGAGGAAATGGGGCCCAGGCAGCGACATCAATCACCTGGCACCATCCAGGCTTGACCGATTCGATGGCTTCGGCGATAGCTTCCCCGACGCTACGATGCCCCCCTCCCGTGTCAGCGGTCAAAATCAGAGCGCCAGGCATCATACTTCCGCCAGTTCGTCAGTCTCAACCTTTCGAACTGGTTCTAACATTTTCCGGCTGTAGTAGAGGCTGAGGCAACCTATAGCCAGCACCCCCAGAGCTACCAGCAGGCTCACCTGAGGGATACCAAGACGGTCGGCCAGGGTGCCGATGAAGAGCATGGGGGGAATACCTACCAGATTGGCCAACATGAACTGCACGGCGATGACACGGCCCCGGATTTCGGTCGGAGCCCTTTCTTGCACCACTGTTTGAGCAGGGATGGATATGAGGGCGAAATCAATCCCCATAAAGAGGGCCAGGACCATTACTGAGGCATTAAGGTTCGCACCCCTGGTGAAGAGACCCAATCCCAGCTTGCTCGTACTGGCCCAGCCCGCTAGGGCCAGGCCAGCCAGGGTCAGACTCATAGCCAGCAACCCCGTGTTGGAGATGGTATCTCGTTTGAAATTGTGGCCGAAGCGGCCAACCAGCAGGGCACCGAGGAGCATCCCCGCTCCGGCCGGGGCGAAGATATAGATGGCATCCTCGGCGCTCACCTGGAGGACACGGGTGGCAAAGCCGGGAGCCAGCATGACCAGGACCATCACCAGAGTAGCGACCAGCGTCAGTTGCATTATAGCCACGTGGAGGGTAGGATGGGAGCGGACAAAGCTCCAGCCCTCACTTACCTCCGACCAGGCCCGGCGGAGGGCTGAAGCCTCTGTGCCCTTTACGGAACCTGGTTCATCGCGCGGGAGCAGGGACACCAGGATTGTGGCCGCAATGTACATGAAGGCCACCAACCCGAAGGAAAAATCTATGCCACGGTTCTCACCAAACCTGTTCCCCAGCTTGACGGTAAGGGGGAAGAGTAGGATCAGTCCTACCACTTGTGAGGAGATGAAGGTAAAGTTGAAGAGGGAGTTGGCCGCCAGCAGACGTTCCCGGCCCAGGAGGAGAGGGATGGTGGCCACCTCGGCCGGGCTAAAGAACTGCCCGATGGCTGAGGCCACAAAGGTGAGGGCATAGATAGCCACCAGGAGGGTTTTCCCTTGGAGGGTGTGCAAGGATACGATGTACCCTATGGCGGTCAGGATGCGACAGAAGTTGCTGGTTACCATGATGAGCTTATTGGAGAAGCGGTCAACGACTATCCCGGCAATGGCGCTGAAGAGCACGGCCGGTAAGCTAAAGGCCAGGATCATGATCCCGATCTGACCGCTTGAACGGGTAAGCTCCTCGATGGTGATGATCTGCACAAAGTGGATACCGTTCTGGGCCGTCTGAGAGCTGACCTGAGCTGCCCATAGGCGAAGGAAGTGTCGGTTCCTCAGAACAGGACCGAATCCCCTCTCTTCCGATTTCGATATAGCACCCTCTATGAGGGAAGGCTGAGCAAGTTCATCCATAAGCAGTCTGATGGACCGTCAAGCAGTCAGTCCGGGGACCTTTCTTCCCCGTGACACGAAGGTTTTCACTCGGCGCTCAAAAATGGGGCGGGGCATGAGCACTCGTCGCTGGCAGCCAAGACACTTAATGCCAATGTCAGCACCCACGCGCACAATACGCCATTCGTAACTACCACAAGGGTGTTTCTTGCGCAAACGAACTACATCGTCCAGGTATATCTCTATAACCATGGTCACACAACCTCAAAGAAATTCAACCACTGGTGGACAGTGAGAGATTATAACACATCCTGACCATTGTTGCGAATCAAGCTGTTTTCGCCAAAGGCTGATTTATGCTATAATTCATCAGGATGTTTCAGATAGGAGTAACGGAATGCTGTTAATTGGAATGGGTTTGGCTCAGTTGTTGGCTACAGCCATGGCCCTGCTTATCGCCATCTCGGTCCACGAGTTCAGTCACGCATTGATGGCCGATGAATTGGGGGACTCTACTCCACGCAGTTATGGCCGCCTCACTCTTAACCCTTTAGCTCATCTAGACCCTGTGGGGACGTTGATGATGCTTTTTGCCGGCTTTGGCTGGGGCAAGCCTGTGCCTGTCAATCCGTACTACCTTCGTAACGGACCAAAAGCTGGTATGGCCATGGTCTCCTTCGCCGGACCATTGTCCAATCTGATCGTAGCTGCCCTTTTTGCCGTGCCAGTGCGGTCAGGCCTGATCACCTTCTCTCTGAGCGGCGGGGGAGTGCTACCTTCGCTCAGTCAGATCATTGGCAGCATCATCTTCTTCAACGTCATACTGGCCGTATTCAACCTTTTGCCTATATCCCCTCTGGATGGCTTCAAGGTTGCCATAGGACTATTGCCTTCCCGCTACGCTTTCAGCATGGCTCAGCTTGAGCCTTATGGGCCTATGATCCTGATACTGCTCATCCTGTTGGGTCGGGTTGGCAGAGTTAGCATCTTGTGGGCTATCATGGGGCCACCGACCAGCTTCCTGTTACGACTGATGCTCGGTGCCTAAGAACCTATCCGAACAATCGCTGGTAGTGGCGACTTTAGTC
>JBHIDP010000260.1:0-3589 GCA_046760185.1 Anaerolineae bacterium | reverse complement strand
CTCAATGGCGGCCAGTACCTGCTGGGAGGTGATGGAGGTCAGACATTCCCGGCTGGCACACCCCTCAGGGGTTCCAAGCTCAAAGCCGCGGTAGAAGCAGGGACTGCACGGCAGGTCAAGGCGCACCACCGCGTGCTCATCACCCCACGGTCCCCAGGCCCGATGGTTGGAAGGCCCGAAGATGGCCACCACCGGTGTGCCCACCGCGGCGGCCAGGTGCATCACTCCCCCATCGTTGCCCAGGAAGAGGTCACAGCGCTTGAGCAGGGCCGCCAGTTGCTTGATCGTCGTCTGATCGGCCAGGTTCCGTGCCTCCCTCTTCATCAGAGCCGCCACTTCGGCCAGGCCATCGCTCCCCTTGCCTACCAGCATCACCCTGGCTCCATATCTCTCCACCAGGGCATCGGCCACCTGGGCGAAGCCGGCCGCCGACCAGCGTCGAGCCCGGCTGTACCCCCCCGAACCGGGGTGTACCGCTACCACCGGGCCGATCCTTCCGGCGGCAGCAGTCTGGCCACCGTTCAACAGATTGGCCGCGTACTCTTCCTCCTCAGCAGTGATCGAGATTTCCAGACGGCTGTCCTCTGTGGTGGCCCCCAGCTCTCCTACCACGTCCAGCCAGTAGGCCACCTCGTGTTTGAAACCAAAGCCGTGATCCTTGACCCTGTCGGTCAGAAACCACCCTCGGCCGTTGTCCAGCCCCAGGCGACGGGGAGCCCCACTGGCCAGGGCCAGGGTTGCGTACTTAAGGGCACCCCAGCCGGTGGTCAGATGATGGAGCAGGATGAGGGTGTCAAGACGCCTCTCCCTCAGCCACCGCCCCAGGCGCAGGGCAGTGGTCAGGTTGGTCGGTGCCAGGGCATCCAGCGGTCTGTCGTACTGGAACTTGTCGAAGATGATGAGCTGATCGGTCAGGGGGGAACCGTCGAGAACCTCCCTGGAGTTGGGGGGGAGAAGAACCTCGAGCTGCGCTTTAGGGAAGCTTTGGCGCAGGGCACGCAAGGCAGGCGTGGCGGTCAGCACGTCGCCGATGTCAGATAATTTTACGACCAGGATGCGTTCAGGGTTGATCATCCAGAACCTGCCCCTTCCAGCACCTGTAGGGTCTCACGAGCGCACCGCTCCCAAGAGAAGCGCTTGACATTCTCCAGTCCCCGCTCGATCAATTGTCCGCGCAGGGCCTCATCCACCAACAGGCGCTCCATGGCCTCTGTCAGGGCCTCCAGGTCCAGAGGGTCTACCAGTATCGCTCCCTCCCCTGCCACCTCAGGCAGCGATGATGTGTTGCTACAGACCACCGGCGTGCCACAGGCCTGGGCTTCCAGAACCGGCAGGCCGAACCCCTCGTAGAGGCTGGGCAGGACGAAGAGTTCTGCCCCGCTCATCAGGGCTGGCAGGTCCTGGGGGGAGACGTAGTCGGCGAAGAGAACCTTTGATTGCTGCCCTTGCCTCTGCGCCTCGCGGTAGATTTCCTGGGAGAGCCATCCCTTCCGACCGGCAACCACTAACTGAGGGCCATCCCGAAGCCGGGCATGGGCGCGGATCAGTCTCTGCACGTTCTTGCGGGGCTGTACCGTTCCCAGGTAGAGGATGTAGCGCTGGCTGATGCCGTACTTTTTCCTGACCCCCCTCAGAAGAGCCGGGTCCCGCACCGGTCTGAAGCCCTCGTTGTAGCCAGGGTAGACAACGGTTATGCGCTGCGCACTGGCCTTGTACTTCTGGATCAGGTCATCTTTGGTCGCCTGGGAGTCAGCCATGACCAAGCTGGCCTGCCGCACGTTGTAGCGGGTTGATAGATCGAGGTAGAGCCTGGCTAGAGGGGGATGGGCCTGGGGGAAATGCAGATAGCCCAGGTCGTGCACGGTGACCACACTCCTGGGGGGGTGGATGACCGGCAGCACGTGGGCCGGGATGAAGAGGAGATCGGGTGGGTGGAGGACCATCTCCAGGGAGAGGCGCAGATGGGTCCAGAGGCGGGGGAAGGGGATGACTTGGACCTCGACATTTTGAGCCGTTGGGAAGTCGTCGGATGCTGGGGCCTGGTTGAAGTACAGACGGTAGCGGTGCCGGCCATCACCCTGGATCAGATGCTGGATGAGGTTGCGGCAGTAGACTTCCGTCCCGGTCGGTCGTCCACTCGTGGCCCGGCTGGCATCAATGCCGATGAGCATGATCGCTCTTCCCCTCTTCCTCCATGCGCCTGATCTTCTCCAGGCGGCGACGGTGACGTTCCTCCCCGGAGAATTGCGCCGCGAGCCAGGTCTCAACGATCTCCAGAGCCAGCCCCGGGCCGATGACCCGTTCCCCCAGGCACAGGACGTTGGCGTTGTCATGCTCACGGCTCTGATGGGCGGAGAAGGTATCATGGCACAAGGCAGCCCGCACACCAGGCACCTTGTTGGCGGCGATGGTCACCCCGATGCCGTTGCCACAGACCAGGATACCCCGCTCACATTCTCCCTTGGTCACAGCTTCGGCCACGGCCCGGGCGAAGTCGGGGTAGTCATCCCCGGCGTCAAAGGTATGAGCCCCGCAGTCCTGATAGGTGTGTCCCAGGCGCTCCAGGAGCTGGGCGATCTCCCCCTTCAAACGAAATCCAGCATGGTCGGCGCCTATGGCGATGTGCATGATCTCCTCCCCTTGAAATCGGTTGAGTCTGGCTAGGATGGGTTGAGGAGTGGAGCCTTCAGGCGGAAAAAAGCTGGCTGAAGCCTCGACTCCAAGTTGTTTTAGTCACACCCAAATGGGCTTTTTCACTCTGCTATTTTACCACAGGGAGGGGGAAAGAGAAAGAGATAGAGATAGAGAGGAGGGTGCTGATTACCTCGATGATTGTGGTTAGGGTTGTCCATCCTCGCGCAGGTTAGAGCGAAGCTTTTGGGGTTATTACTCCTCCAACCTGCGGGAGGATTTAACATTATCGAGTTTCAGGTCGGGGAGGAGGGGGGTGAGGGCTTCGGCGGGGATGGCCCCGTGTCGAAGGATGCGGGGTGGATGGGTGGTCAGGTCAACTACCGTGGAGGGGATGCCGCCGGGGCAACGTCCTCCATCGAGGATCAGATGGACTCTCGGTCCCAGTTCCTTGAGGACGGCCTGGGCACTCAAGCACTCAGGTTGGCCCGACAGGTTGGCACTGGTAGCAGCCAGAGGGGCCTCCAGCACCTGGATGAGGGATAGAGCCAGCGGGTGATCAGGCACGCGGATGGCTACGGTCGGACCACCGGCAGAGACCACGGGGGGCACGGCTGATCTCTTGGGCAGCACCAGGGTCAACCCACCCGGCCAGAATTTCTCGATGAGGAGCCAGGCCACGGGCGGGATGTCCTTGGCTACGGAAGGAAGGTCGTCGGGGGTGGTCAGCAGGAGGGGGATGGCCTTGCTGTGAGGACGTTCCTTGGCCACATAGAGCAGTTCTACAGCCTGGGGGAGGAAGGCGTGGGCTCCCACGCCATAGACGGTATCTGTAGGAAAGGCAACCAGCCCGCCCCCTTTTAATACTGCCACCGCCCGTTCGATGGCTTCGGGGGCTTGGCCCTGGATGACGGGGGGTAATACTACCTCTCCAGCCAAAATATATCCACCAGGTCCT
>JBHIDP010000259.1:0-3674 GCA_046760185.1 Anaerolineae bacterium | reverse complement strand
GTCGTGAGCTCAGCCGAACGGCTTTAGCCGGTCCCGTGTTCTGCAAAACCGGCTGAAGCCTCTACTCCATCCACACATAATGGCCTTTGCAGGCGTGTCTAACATGTCCCCAATCTGCAACGCTCCTGTCCACTTATGGCAACCGCGCTGAGATTGTGATATAATCGCTATTGGCAGAAAGGAGGTATAACTTATGAAAGAGCAATTTGTCAGGGACCTCAAGGTGGGTGACCGGGTGTTGAGCTTTTTCCTAGTCAAGTACAAGCAACTGGAAGCCTTTCGTGATCGCACCAGGGGGCAGTTTCTGACCCTTAGTCTGGCGGACAAAACAGGGCAGATGTTGGCCAGGGTTTGGGAGAATGCCCCAGCCTTGGCTGAGGAATTCGAGGAGTCGGACATCATCAAGGTGCTCGGAGAGGTAGAGGAATATCTGGGCCGGCTCCAGATCATTATCGAAAAACTGCGCCGGGCCGAAGCGGACGAGTATGATCTGGCGGACTACCTCCCCCACACTGAGAAAGATATCGAGTCCCTTCTGAGCCAGGTTCTGGAGGCTATTGCTTCGGTGGAGAACCCCCATCTTCGCGCCTTGTTGGAGAGTTTCTTTGCCGATGAAGAGTTCGTCAGTAACTTCCGCCAGGCTCCGGCCTCCAAGAGAATCCACCATGCTTACCTCGGCGGCCTGTTGGAACATGTGGCAGAGGACATTGGGCTGGCCCAAGCTGTGGTAGAAGTCTTTCCCCAGGTTGACCGTTCCTTACTCCTGGCCGGGATAATTCTGCACGACGTAGGCAAAATACAGGAGTTCAGTTACCAGAGGGACATTGACTACTCCGATTCAGGGCGTTTGGAGGGGCACATCGTCCTCGGCGACCGCATGGTGGCCGAAAAGATCGCCCAGATTCCAGACTTTCCGCCGGAACTGGCCATGCGATTGAGCCACATGATCCTGAGCCATCACGGCCAATACGAATGGGGAGCTGCACGCAAACCTCAGACCCTGGAAGCCTGTGCCCTTCACTACACCGACAACCTGGGGGCCCAGCTCAATCGCTTCATCGGCATAATCGAGGGTCGCCGGGATGAGACGGCGCGCTGGACAGAATATGATCGGCTACTGGGACGCTACCTCTATGCCGGTTCGCCTGTAGAGGAGCTGGTTGTGGAGGAAAGGGCTCGTGAGGATGAGATGAGTGAGGTGGTTGACTAATAAGAAGAGAATGGGTATAATTGACGACAGTAACGACTTTTCAACCCCTGTGGGAAAGGTAAAGGAATAAGAGCCTATCCGAAAACCCAGCAGCGGGGGCTCCCATGCCCCCACTGGGCGGGCGTGGGAGCCAGCCCAGCTAGTTTTCGGATAGGTACTAAACTGAGTGAGGGCATATGGCTCTAAAAGGCAATCTGAAGGATTTTAGCTTCACTCAACTCCTCAACTTGATAAATCTGGCGCGTAAGACCGGTCGTCTGACCCTCACCGCATCCGCTGGATCGGCCCAGATCTTCTTCAAAGAGGGCAAGATGATCCACGCCTCCAGAGATCGTCAGGATGTCCCCCTGACTACGCTCCTCTTCAAACTGGGAAGAATCACTCAAGAACAGTCGCAGACAGCCCTGTCTCGATCTGAGGTGGATACCGACAAGGAGTTAGGTCTCTTACTGATCAATGCCGGTTACGTTGATCAGAATGACATCATCCAGAGCCTCAAGAGCCACATGTTGGAGATTGTCTACCCGATCTTCACCTGGAGCGAAGGTAGTTTCCGCTTCGAGCCCAACTTTCTGCCTCCAGAGGGGCGCATCACTGTTCCGGTCAATCTGGAGAACATCATCATGGAGGGTAGCCGCCGGGTTCAAGAATGGGAGATGCTCCAGGACGAACTCCCTGATTTGGATATGGCTCTCAAATTCACTGAGCGCCCCGGCACCGACCTTCGCCACATCAACTTGACTGTCGAGGAATGGCGGGTCATCTCTTTCATCAATCCACGTAACTCCATCCGGGAGATAGCCCAGTTCAACTCTATGAGTGAGTTCGAAATTCGCAAGATCGTCTATCGTATGCTGTCCGCCGGTTTGATTGACCTGGTTGAGCGTGAGGGTAGAGCACCACGAAGGCCCCCGGGGCTACCCTGGCGGGCTAAAGCAGTGGAGGGGGAAGTTGAACCCCCTGCCCCGGTGAAACGGGGGGTAATCCTGCGCCTGATTGACCGCATCAGGGGACTCTAGGGTAAGGGCTATGCAAACGGTAAAAATGGTTATTACTGGTCCCTTTAGCGCGGGCAAGACCGAGTTTATTCGAGCTGTAAGCGAGATTGATGTAGTTTCCACTGAGCGTAAGATCACCGATGAGACCAGGTCTGTCAAAGAAGAGACGACGGTAGCCATGGATTTCGGCCGCATAACCGTGGATGAGGATCTGGTGCTCTACCTTTTCGGTACACCGGGCCAAAGACGTTTCGACTTTATGTGGGAGATCCTGTCGGAGGGCATGCTTGGCTTCATAGTGGTGGTGGACAGTGCCCGCCCTGAAACCTTTCGAGAGGCCAAGCGCATCCTCAACGTCTTCCGAAGCTACAGTGCCACGCCATACGTGGTAGCAGCAAACAAACAGGACTTGGAGGATGCGTGGCCCGCTGAGGACTTACGCTTCGCTTTGCGTGTTGACGATGGGATAAAAGTCATTCCCTGCCAGGCTACCAAGAGAGAAAGTGTCAAAACGGTTCTCCTGCAACTGCTCTATACCATTCTGGAGCAGATGGACGCCGCAAATTGATGGCTAGTTCTCAGTTCACCCCGGGTTTGCCACAATCCCAAACAAAAGTTGAGGAGGCATCATGACAAAATCGAGAACGGAGCAGATGGTAGAGCGCCTCAGGGACTTGCAGGTCAGCACTCCCGATGTGGAGGCTTCAGCAGTGGTTAGCGTGGATGGCCTGATTATGGCCTCCTCCCTGCCGGCTGGAGTGGAGGAGGATCGGGTCTCGGCCATGTCCGCAGCCATGCTTTCCCTGGGCGAACGCATCGCCGGGGAGCTGGGCCGTGGGGTCCTGGACCAGGTGTATATCCGGGGCGAAAATGGCTACGTCTTCCTGTCGGCTGTCGGTGAGGAGGCGGTGCTGACGGTGCTGGCCAGGAAAGAAGCGAAACTGGGCCTCGTTTTCCTCGATATGAAGCGAGCGGCTGAGGACTTGACCAAAATCGTATAGTCGGGGTGAGGTTTTTCCAGGTCCGGCAGCAAAGATCAAACAGAGGACGGAGTTTAGAAGCTCCTGCTTTGCCTTGGTGAATTGATATGTTTTGCGAAACGGCGGCTTGAGAGAACAGTGTAAAGAGGAGTACCTATGAATGGCGTGAACGTCGCTTCGGACTTTGACCGGACGGCGGACTTTGTGTTGTACCAAGGGGATTGCCTGGATTTACTTCCCAAAATCCCCGACGGCTTTGTCAAGCTAGTCGTAACATCACCGCCCTACAATTTGGGCAAGCCATATGAAAGCCGTCTGGATTTGGATGAGTACCTTGCCCGACAGCGCCAGGTCATCGAAGAGTGTGTGCGAACACTCAATGATACGGGAAGCATATGTTGGCAGGTGGGCAACTACGTTGATAATGGTGAGATCATTCCCCTGGATGTCGTTCTATACCCCATCTTTGCATCACTAGGCTTGCAT
>JBHIDP010000258.1:0-3681 GCA_046760185.1 Anaerolineae bacterium | reverse complement strand
TGGAGCCTGGCAGCCAGCTTCAGCCAGCGACGGAGCCTTCGACTCCGCCACTGAGAACTTCTCCTTCATCCCCACCTTGACCGTCGGCAGCCACATCATCGAGGTCAGAGCCATCAACTCCGTGGGCAATGCTTCCTACGTCAAGGAGAGCATCACCATCGAGGCAAGCTCCACCAGTCCTGGCTCAGGGGATAGTGGTGGAGACAGCGATAAGAACGATTCTGGCACGGGGAAGTGCAGAAATGGAAAGTCGGCCCAGAAGAATCCTAACTGTAATCAATCATAGGTCGGGGACCAAGCGAGATCAAGAGCAGGGTTTGAAAGTAGGAAGATGAGATGGGGGCCATTCAGGCCCCCTTTTGTTGTTTCACCATCCCGGTCGCTCGGCAGTGATTCCCTGGTCACAACAGTTCTTGGGCATAGGCGAAAAGGGCCGGCGTGCCCCCGGTATGCCAGAAAAGGACTGTCTCATCGCGGCTGAAAAGGCCCCGCCGAACCAGATCAATCAATCCGGCCAGTGCTCGCCCGGTGTAGACAGGGTCTAACAGGATGCCCTCGCTACGAGCCATAAGGCGGATGGCCTCCCTCTCCGCCTCGCCCACCACTCCATACCCTCCCCCGGTGTAGCTGTCGTTGACAAGGTAGTCATCAACACTGAAACCGAGGTTCAGGCCAAGGTGGGCGGCGGTTTGGGGTACCAGCTCCTGGAGAGTAGTGCAGAGCTGTGTTGCGCTGTAATCTACACTGATTCCCATCACCCTTCCCTCAAATCCGAGGGCTCGAGCACCCACAATCAGCCCCGCCTGGGTCCCTCCGGAACTTGAGGCGAAGAGTATGTGATTGATCTTCACCTCTCGCTCGGCCAGTTGCCTCATCAGCTCTTCCATGGCCGCCACGTACCCGGTTGCTCCCACGGCGTTTGAACCCCCCAAGGGTATGGGATAGGGATTGTGACCCACGGCCCGCTCCTCCTCAACCACCTCAGCCATCACCTCCTCACGGGGGCGATCCCCACACCAGCGAACTTCAGCCCCCAGGAGGTCATCCAACAACAAGTTGCCGTTCCATCCGGACGGGCCTGACTTCCGCAATACCAGGATACAACGCACACCACATCTGGCCGCGGCAGCCGCCGTCTGGCGGGCATGATTTGACTGGGCTCCCCCTACCGTCAGGACGACGTCAGCCCCTTTGGCCTGGGCATCGGCCATCAGGAACTCCAACTTACGAGCCTTGTTTCCTCCCGTGGCCAGCCCGGTCTGATCATCGCGCTTGATCAATAGACGGGGGCCTCCCAGTTCCTGGGTCAAGCGTGGCATCTCTTCCAGGGGAGTCGGCAAATGAGCCAAGGGTAGGCGAGGTGCCTTGTCGGTTAACATCTTATGTACCTACGTATTTGGCATAGAGGCTTTTAGCCACCCCTTCGTCAACAGTACCCTTGATGATAGCCCTGGCATCGGGGAACACGGTAAGCTCATAGCCATCAATTTTGAAGCGGAGCATGAACTGGTTGTAGGATACTTCACCCACTCCCTCAAGTTTGGCCGCCAGCTCCGGAAAGGATAGTTTCTGACCGGTTCCGAGGGTCACCTGGACTGCGTCCCGCCCACAAATAGCCGTGGTGCGCGTCCCCACCGCAGCGGTCAGGTACTCGTAGCGCCCTTGACCACAAACCAAACAACCCTCCTCCCGGCGCTGGATATCGAATACCTCGAAACTATTCTCCCAGAGGTCCACATAGATCAGCCCTGAGTTAAGTCTCCCCCGCTTCAAAAGGAGTTTGAAGGCCTCAGCCGAGGCGATGGAGGCTACGGCGCCGACCACAGAGTTGAGCACCCCAGCCGTGTCACAGGTGGGAAGAGTGCCTGGCGCCGGGGCCTCGGTGAACAGACAGCGCAGGCAGGGAGTCTGACCGGGTAGGATATTCATAGTCATACCGTAGCTGGCGATAACGCCACAGTAAATCCAGGGGATAGCGAGCTTGACGCAGGCGTCGTTGATGAGGTAGCGGGTTTCGAAGTTATCGGTGCCGTCCAGCACCAGATCCACGTCCTCGATGATCCCCTCGACGTTGCCCGCATTGACATCGGTCACCAGAGCCTCAATCTCGACATCGGAGTTGATAGCACGTAACTTCTCAGCCGCAGCTACGGCCTTGGGCAGACCGCGCTCAATATCCTGCTCGTCGAAGAGGATCTGTCGCTGCAGGTTATTCAGCTCGATGTAGTCTCGATCGGCAATTTTGATCCGCTTCACACCGGCCCGGGTCAGGTTGTTGGCCATGACGGAGCCGGTTGCTCCACAGCCGATGATAGCTACGGCTGAGGACAGCAACTTCTCCTGCCCTTCCTGACCGATGCCGGGATATATCATCTGACGGACATAGCGATCAAATCGTCGGTTCAAAACTCCCCTTCCCTTCTCTCATCCAATTGATTAGAGCGTGGCCAAAACTTGTGGGAGTCGAGGCTTTCCCTGGCACCTGTGCGCCAGGACAGGTGAGCCGGTTTTATCCGCCTGAAGGCTCCACTCCTCCACAGATTTTAGCCAGACTCAATTGATTATACCAGTTTTCTGAGTACCTGACAACATGCGCTACCCATTTTTGTCAAAAGCTGGTATAATCATCGCTGACTAAACAGGGGCAGAGCGTCAATTCCCTTTCTTGGGAAAGAGGGAAAATCGAGGTAGACCTTGGAGGGAGAGACAGAGATCATGAAGGACGTTCAACTCGTCGCCGAGAAGATCATAAACAACGTGGAAAGGGTTATTGTGGGGAAGCGGGAGAAGGTGACCCTGACCTTGCTGGCTCTCCTGTGTCAAGGCCATCTCCTTATCGAGGACGTACCGGGTGTAGGCAAGACCATGCTGGCTAAGTCTGTCGCCAAATCTATTGGTTGTACCTTCAAACGGATCCAATTCACACCCGACCTCCTGCCCGGCGATGTGACCGGGGTGTCAGTCTTTAACCAGAAGACCAGGGAATTCGAGTTCAGGCCGGGGCCGGTTATCGCTCAAATAGTCCTCACCGACGAGATCAACCGGGCCACACCCAAGACCCAGTCCGCCTTGCTGGAAGCCATGGAGGAACGGCAGGTAACCGTTGACGGTGTCACCTACCGTATGCCTACCCCCTTCCTTGTGATGGCCACCCAGAACCCCATTGAATACGAGGGAACTTTTCCTCTCCCTGAAGCTCAACTGGACCGGTTCCTGATGCGCATCAGCCTTGGATATCCAGGACGAGGCGAAGAGATCACCATCCTGGATGCCCAGCGCCATACCCATCCCATTGAGGATATCGGGCAGGTGGTATCGGTTGACGAACTGCTGGAGGCCCAGGCCAAGGTAAAGGATGTTTATGTTGATCCTCTGATCAAGGAGTACATTGTCAGCCTTGTTGATGCCACCCGTCATCACCCTGATGTCTATCTGGGAGCCAGCCCGCGCGGTTCCCTGGCCCTGTACAAGACGGGACAGGCCCGAGCAGCAATCCTTAACCGAGACTATGTTATCCCTGACGATATCAAGTTCCTGGCCGTCTCTACCCTGGCCCATAGACTGATCATCAGTCCCTCGGCTCGCATCAAAAACGTGGACCCTCGCACCGTCACCGAAGAGATTTTGCAGTCAATGCCGGTGCCGGGGAGCCGGGTCAGAGCGTAGGGGATAGGGATTAGG
>JBHIDP010000257.1:0-3690 GCA_046760185.1 Anaerolineae bacterium | reverse complement strand
CTTAGTACTAGCTCGGTTGGCCAGGTTCGAACAGTTTTCTGTGCTCTTCTAGAGCGTATCGGTCTGTCATGCCGGCGATGTAGTCACAGATGACTCGGCTCAGTTCCTCCTTCTCAAGACGCTCCTGGGTCTTTCGGGGCAGTTGGGCCGGTTCCTGGAGATAGGCGTTAAAGAGCTGCATCATCAAGCGTCTGGCCTTTACCCCCATGCGCACCACCCGGTGGTGGCGGTACAGTTTCTCCATCAGGAAGTCTTTCAGTTGACGATTCTTCGCCGCCATCTCTTCTGAGAAGCCAACTGCCTGGCTGGCAAGCTCTCTGATCTCCTCCGGTGAACTTACTCCGCTTTCTTGAAGTCGCTGCGTTGTAGCCTTGATCAACTCCGTAACTTCGAGGTTGATCAAATACTTGATGGCACGGTGACGAGTTAACTCAGAGTATTCTTCTCCTACAACCCTCATTGCTTGATCCCAAAGCTCTATGCCATCAAGGTCAGTGGGGTCAATCATGCCTGATCTAAGCCCGTCGTCCAGATCGTGAGTGTTGTAGGCAATCTCGTCAGCGGCGTTGACCAGTTGGGCTTCCAGGGTTGGACGTTTGTCGGGCTCGTAGCCAGTGGCATCAGCCTGATCGTATTCGGTGGTATGCTTGATGATTCCCTCCCGGACCTCCCAGGTGAGGTTCAGGCCCCGGAAGCTGCTGTAGCGTTGCTCCAGTTCTTCCACGATGCGTAGGGTCTGCATGGTGTGGTTGAAACCGCCGTGCTCCTTCATCAACTCGTGAAGGGCTTCCTCACCGGCATGGCCAAAAGGGGTGTGCCCCAGATCGTGGGCCAGGGTAATGGCCTCGACCAGGTCCTCGTTGCTTCGAAGGGCACGGGCCAGGGTGCGACCGATCTGGGCGGCCTCAATGGTGTGGGTCAGGCGAGTACGGTAGTAGTCTCCCTCGTAGTAGATGAAGACCTGGGTCTTGTATTGAAGGCGCCGAAAAGCAGTGGTATGGATGACGCGGTCCCGGTCGCGTTGATAACGAGAGCGGTAGGGATGCTCCACTTCAGGATGGACCCGGCCGCGCGAATCCCTACTCTTCATGGCGTAGGGAGCTAGCTGCGCAGCCTCCAGTTTCTCATAATCCTCTCTGCTTAACATCGGTTGATCCTCCAGCTCTTGCTCCTGTCAATGCAGCGGGTGGACGTCAGCCAGGTCGAGTTTCTGCAAATAGGCTATCTGTTCCTTGACAGTGGCAAACTGTGAGAGGTCCACTTCTTGGAATTCCTCAGGTTTGGTTTGAGTTTGCCGCACGACACTCTGCACGATCTCGTCCAAAGTCTCCTTGGGAACGGCTGGGGCGCGGATTATGCCGGTTTTCTGTGGGACACCATCCACTACTTTGTAGTTGTAGCTCAGAAGCTCCAATTGGCCGTCTTTCTTCTCTTTGGTGAAGATGCGGTGTTCCAACTGCAAGGCTCGACCGGCCTTGGGGCGAAAGAAGAAGAACTTGTAGAATCTCTCGCCCTTGTCAAGGCGCATCAAGACCTGCAGGCTCCCATCGCCTTCCGTCAGCTTGGGGGAGCCTCCTGTGCTTTTCCTGGCCTTTCTTCTACCTTTTCTTGCCACAGATCACCTATGACCCCCTGAACAGCCGTCTATCCTCCCGCAGGTTACAGCGGGGC
Source organism: Anaerolineae bacterium (assembly GCA_046760185.1). Lineage (GTDB taxonomy): Bacteria > Chloroflexota > Anaerolineae > JBHIDP01 > JBHIDP01 > JBHIDP01. Next base: position 2,019 of record JBHIDP010000257.1, on the reverse strand, counting down.
ATTTGTGCTCTGACGGTCAAACTCGAACCTGCGGGAGGATTTAACATTCTCGAGTTAAGTTTATCACGCAAAGATAGACCTGTCAATATCCACAATAGTGAACATAAAGATATGAGGGGGAGAAGGAGAACAGTACGAATTGTGGAGTTTACGGCTTATGAGTCTTTTCCCTCAGGTATTGAAAGACTGGGCTAATTGTGGTAAACTATAGCTACAATGCGATACCACGATTTTGAACTCTTGCTCGGTGAGAAAGGGCCCGGAGGGTATCACGTGCGGGTCCTCCATTCCCCGGCGGGCCAGGCTGAGGGTACCTTGACCCTCGACCCTGGGGTGGAGACGATCAGAGCTGCCCTGGAACGCCTGGACAGAGAGGAGGTTGATGAGGCCCTGCTGAAGGAGTTTGGCCACACGCTTTTCCAGGACCTCTTTGCCGGGGAGGTTCGGGATGTCTTTCACCGCAGTCTCGGACAGGTCCGGGCTGAGGGAGCTGGCCTGCGCCTGCGGCTGCGCATCGAGCCACCCCAGCTCTCCTCCTTGCCCTGGGAGTACCTCTACGACCAGAGCGAGAACTTCTTCCTGGCCACCTCGCCAGAGATCCTGATCTCTCGCTACATCCAGATCGCCCGACCCCTGGCGCCTCTCTTGATGGACCTCCCCCTCAGGGTGCTGGTGGCTATCGCCAGTCCAGCCGACCTGCCACGACTGGATGTGGAAAAGGAGACGGAGCAGATCCAATCCGCCCTGGCGTCACTACTGGACAGCCAACAGGTGGAGCTGGATGTCCTGCGGACCGCCACCCGTAGGGAGATTCAGGCGCGGCTCCAGGACAAAGAATATCACGTCTTCCACTTTGTGGGGCATGGGGATTTTGTGGAGGGCCGAGCCTTTCTGGCCCTGATCGAGGAGGAGGGGGGAGCTCACCAGCCTATGGACGCCGAGGATTTCAGTCTCTTCTTCCTCGGTTATCGCCCCATGCGACTGATCGTCCTCAACGCCTGCAAGACTGCGGAAACGGCTACCGAGCGTGCCTTCGTGGGGATGGCATCCCACCTGGTGGGCCGGGGCATTCCGGCGGTGATCGCCATGCGCTACGCCATTCCAGACCGGACAGCCCTCCTTTTCTCCGAGGAGTTCTACAAGCCTTTGGCCAAGGGGTTCCCGGTGGACACTGCTGTCTCCGAGGCCAGGCGGGCCATCCTCCAGGATGTGGGGCGGGACGTGCGGGATTTTGGTATCCCCGTCCTCTTCATGCGGGCCAAGGACGGCGTGATCGTTGAGTTCCATCCCCAAAAGCGGGAACAGATCGTGACTGGAACGCAGGATGCGCTGCTCACCCTCAAAGGGCTCCTAGAAGAACACGCCCTGGACAACGGATTGGTGGCCCTGGATGAGCTGGAGGCCAATTTAGCCGAGTTGGTGAAGCTCAATGCCTACCTCCTGGAGTGGATCGAGCTGTCTGATCTGTTGAGGGAACTGGACCGGGGATTGATCCCAATCTACGACGAGACCGAACGAAAGCAGCCCACAGAGATGAACCTCTCTCTCATCGGGAGCCAATGGCGGTTGTGGAAGGACAGCACTTTCGTTCGCCTGACAGTTTTTGCGCGCGGTATCCGTTACATCGGTGAGCCCTATGAAGAGAGGGATGAGGCCAGGCCGCAGGGACCGGAGTGGATGACCGAACTGGTCACAGCGCAGCGAACTATTGACCAAGCCTTGAGGGACCTCAGCCTTCGTCCTCTCCAGGAGCATCTCCAGGCTCTGCACAGTACTATTGGCAAGCATCAGCATCTGGCTAACCGGCGGTTGCAGGAGACGGCGCGAGCGGTCTTAACCCTATCCAATGAGTTGCTGAGAACGGTTCAACGGTAGCATATCTCGGCAGGGAGTCTGGTGGCGGTTGTGCTGAACTCATACTGCGTGTCATTCTGAGCTCCGCATAGCGCTGTCGTGCCACTCATTGGGCAAGAAACGAACTTAACTGTCATTCCTTCGACAAACTCAGGACAGGTCTGA
>JBHIDP010000256.1:0-3705 GCA_046760185.1 Anaerolineae bacterium | reverse complement strand
CCTACTGGCAGAGGGGCAACATCTTCCACGAGGATTGGGGGCTGCGCTTCATCCAATATCACGAACGTTGTCCGGGCAAAGTGATTGAGATCACCGAGTTTGGGAACTCCAATCGCCAGAGCGATATCCCTCTCACTAACGAGGAGATGGCCAACCAGTATGCGCGATACTACAAGAAACTGTTTGAGTACCCCTACATAGGATCAGCCGGTTGCTTCATTGCTACCTCTGAAGATTCTCAATGGACCACGCAGTTTGCCTGGGCTGATTCATCACTGGATGAACTGTTCCCGGTGGTCTACGCCGTGGGGGGAATGGCTCGACCCCCCTTGAAACGGGTGGCACCTGGTTTTCCAGCGCGGATGCGCAGGCTTTGGAGGGGGCTGTTCAGGTCCGGTCCCCGGTAGTGGCGAAACCGGTCTACACTGTCAACTGGCTAGTGGACAAAATCTTGCCACCATGGTCGCCGATCGAGTCATCACCCTTACTTTGCGCTTGAGGAACGAGGAAAGCAAGACCTGGCTGACGGAAATAACCCGGTGCGCCCAGTAGTTCTGTCAGCGGATATGCTAACGAATTAGCGGATGGTGAGCGAGGTGGCATCCGCTAATCCGCTAATAATCCGCTGACAGATTGCCTTCGATGACCTCTATGGTAGGCCGTTTGACCGAACCTTGGGGCAAGGCAACTGGCAAACGACGGTAAAATGTACTGCGATTATGTCAATGTTTCACGTTTTACAAATCGAGGTGAGTCTTGTCTAGGGAACAGGCGCTGGGCCGAAGGGTGCCGATCTGCGACTATGAGGGTTCCCGTTGGGAGACGGAGTTCTGGCCGGGACGGGAGTATGAGCACCTGGCCGAGCGGATCGCTCTGAGGAAGCTCCTCCCGGCGCGAGGGGAACGGCTGGTCGAGATCGGGGCCGGGTTCGGACGGCTGGCCGACCTCTACGGGGGCTACCGGCAGGTGGTGTTCCTGGACTACGCCAAGACCATGCTCCGCCAGGCCCAATCCCGCCTGGGTCGGGATGCCCGCTTCATCTACGTGGCCGCCGACCTCTATAACCTCCCCCTGGCTGACGCGGCCTGCGACACGGCGGTCACCGTGCGGGTGCTCCACCACCTGCGGGACATCCCCACCGCCTTCCGCCAGATCCAGCGGGTCCTCACTCCCGGCGGGACCTACATCCTGGAGTTCGCCAACAAGCGGAACTTGAAGGCCATCTTGCGCTACCTCTTCGGGCGGCAGACGGAGAACCCCTTCTCCCCCGAGCCCTACGAGTTTGTGGAGCTCAATATCCAGTTCTCGCCGGACTACATGGCCCGCTGCCTGCAGGAGGCCGGGTTCTCCCTCCAGCGGCAACTGGCCGTCTCCCACTTCCGGGTGCCCCTCCTCAAACGCCTGATCAAACCGCGGCTTCTGGCCAGCCTGGATGGGCTCCTCCAAGGGCTGGGGGCCATCCCCAGGCTCTCCCCCAGCCTCTTCGTCAAAGCCCAGGTTGGGAGGGAAGGTGGGGCCCAGAGGGTGTCCCAGGCCCTCTTCCGCTGCCCGGCCTGCCGCTCCCAGGAACTGGAGGAAGAGGCCACGACCCTGCACTGCCTCCGCTGCGGCGCTCTCTGGCCTATTGATGATGGCATCTATGACTTCAAAGGGGAATAGGGATTAGAGAGGTAGGGATTTTCATGCTAGAGGTGCAGCAGTTCCTGGATCAAGTTATCCTTTTCGTGCCCAACCTGGTGGCTGCGGCGGTGATCTTGGTCGTGGCTCTCTATCTGGCCCGCCTGGCCCGCCATCTTACCATCCAGGCGGTGCGGCGGCGGGTGGATGACCAGGAGTTGGAGTACCTCCTGGGGCGCTTGGCCCATCTCAGCGTCATCGTCCTGGGGGCCATCGTGGCCCTGGCCCAGGTGAACGTTGACGTCACCGGTCTGTTGACGGGCCTGGGGATCATCGGCTTCACCCTGGGTTTCGCCTTGAAGGACATCGCCCAGAACTTCATCGCCGGCGTCCTGCTCTTGCTGCAGCAACCTTTCGACCTGAACGACCGCATCGTTGTCAAGGGCTACGAGGGGACAGTAACCGATATCGCCCTGCGGGCCACCACCATCCTCACCGACGATGGCCAGGAGATCATCATCCCCAACGCCATCGTCTACGCCAATCCCATCGTCAACCTGACCAAGAACCCCCAACGATGGGTCAGCGTGACCCTGAGGTTAGGATACGAGGCGGATGTGGAACAGGGGCTCCGCAGGCTTCTCCAGGCTGTCTTGGAGGTAGAGGGTGTGGAAAGGGAACCGCAGCCTCAGATCCTCTACGGAGAGCGGGGGGATGGGTGGATGGAGGTGAAGATTGGCTTCTGGAGCGATCCCCGCCGCTTCGACATGGCCGCCCTGACCGCTCAGGTGGAAGGGGTCATGCAAAGGGTGGCGGCCGAAGAGGGGCTGGCCACAACGGCCGCAGAGCCCGGTTCATTTTAGCCAGCATCCTTCCTTGTCGAAAATGGTCATCTGTAGTATACTTGATTGTAGTTACCGGCCGACAATTGCCTCAGGAGGTGGTCTGTGAAAGTTTCCTGCTTGCAAGAGAATTTGGCTAAGGGGTTATCCATCGTGGGGAGGGCGGTGGCCACTCGTAGCACCCTACCGGTCCTCTCCAACATCATGCTGGCTACCGACCAGGGACGGCTCAAGTTATCGGCCACCAACCTGGAGATCGGTATCAATTGCTGGATCGGAGCCAAGGTGGAGGAGGAGGGTGCTACCACGGTGCCGGCCCGCCTGCTGACCGATTTCGTCAACTCCCTCCCCCCGGAACGGATTGACATGGAGCTGACGGTGCGCACCCAGAGCCTGAACCTGAAATGCGCCCGCTTCGAGGCCAACATTAAGGGAATTGACGCCGAGGATTTCCCCCTGCTCCCCACCCTGAAGGAGGACCACAAGCTGGGGGTGGAGCCGGAGGTGATGCGGCAAATGATCAGTCAGGTGACCTTAGCCGCGGCTACCGACGAGAGCCGTCCCATCCTGACCGGCGTGCGAGCTGAGTTCCAGGGTGAAACCCTGACTATGGCCGCCGCCGATGGCTTCCGCCTGTCGGTGCGTAGCGTGCCACTGCTCACCCCTCGCGAGGAACCGATCAATATCATCATCCCGGCTCGCGCCCTTCAAGAGCTGGGACGGATCATCGGTGACGGGGAGGAGCCAGTGGAGATCACCATCACCGAGAACCGCAATCAGGTCCTTTTCCACCTGCCCAATGTGGATCTGATCTCGCAACTGATAGAGGGTACCTTCCCCGACTACAGGCAGATCATGCCCAAAAGCCACACCACCCGCACCGTGGTCAGTACCTCCGACTTCCTCAAGGCTGTGCGCCTGGCCTCCTTCTTCGCCCGCGATGCAGCCAACATCCTGCATTTGCAGATAGAGCCGGGCAGCGAGTTGGCTCCCGGCCGGCTGATCATCTCCGCTACTGCCAGCGAGGTGGGGGATAACGTGGGAGAGATTGACGCCTCCATCGAGGGTGAGGCGATGGAGATCGCCTTTAACGCCCGCTACCTCATTGACGTCCTCAGCGTTGTGAACGCGGCTCAGGTGGTTCTAGAGACTACCACCGCCTCCAGCCCCGGCGTGGTCAAGCCGGTCGGCTCCGAAGAGTTCATCCACGTCATCATGCCTATGCATATCACCAAATAAAAAGAGC
>JBHIDP010000255.1:0-3758 GCA_046760185.1 Anaerolineae bacterium | reverse complement strand
TTGGCGGCGTGGCACTGGGCACACTTATCGGAACCGACATAGGTCGGCTCCTGGGCATTGACAACCATGATGGAGAGGAGAAAGAGGAGGGTTACCATCAAGCCCATCAGTACAATTTTCTTCTGCATTATCATTCTCCACAAGGGTTTGTGATCAGTGCTTGCCTTACACGTGGGACTTATGTTGTCCATCGAAAAACAGGTGAGGGTAGTCGCTGCTGAGTTCTGTCCTTCGAGCCTTACAGGCTGGACACAGCCGCAGGATCTGTTCGAAGGAGATGTCCTGCGAATTGATCTGCTTCAGGATCCGTTGCAGCCAGGCCTCCGTCACATAGGGTTGTCCACAGCCGGTACAGGTCAGGCGTGGTGAGTGCATCAGCCTTCGGGGCTCGCTCTGTAAGGGGTGAGGTAAGGGTGTCAAGCGCTGAACGGTTATCCCTTTCTCAGGGCAGTAGCGTTGACAGGCACGACAGCCATTGCACAGAGCCCGGTCGTACAGCAGGCCAACGTTCCTGGTATCTGCCGACAGACGTAATGCCCCCGGGCGACACACATCAGCACAGGTTCCACAGACGGTGCAGACCTGTTGATCAACTGTAATCCTGATGTTGGGAAACAGGAGCCTGGCTTTGTTGTCATCTGTTCTTTCATCACCACCCTGGGGCTGGCCATGTAGCCATTGTTGTGCCTGGGAAAGGTCCCCCTCGATGTAGCTCCTGGTCAGTCTGGCCAGGGAGGTATAGAATGGGTGATCAGTTCCCGCTTCAATCTGGTTGCAAAATAGGGATATCCAGCGTCCAAGGTGCTCTGTCAGGAAGGCAACCTCTTTGCTCAGATAGTTTCTTGCTTTCTCAGTGTCGCCCTTTTGCCAGGCCTCTGCCTCACTGATGGTGAGATAGGCCATGTACTCCAGTTCGACCGATAACTGATCGGGCAACTCCTTGCTTTCGGCTGACAGAGATAGTCCCTCCTCGGCGTAGAGTTGCGCCACACGAGCGGCCGGTTCCCCCATTACCAGGCCGCAACGGTCACGGTAGACCGACTCATACGGTGGCGCCACGGGCCGCCCAGGGCCGAAGAACAGGCGATTGTAGGTTAAACTCAGCTCCTGCCAGGTTTCAGTGTCTGTGACCTTTGCCCTGTACCAGCCCAGTGTCTTTGCCTCAGTCGAGCCGTCGGCGGCAGCCAACAGACCGTTGATCAGGCTGGCAAACGAGGCGGGCGAAGGGTGACGAAAGCCCTGGGCCAGAGAGGTATAGATCATACTGCGGATAGAAGCTAACGTCTCCATAGGTTATCACGAAGTGGGAGGCTGAAGCACCGGTACTCTTTCGGGCAGGGCCTCCCTTGCCCCTTCCTCTGCTTCCTTGATCTCCCAAACCGAAATGACGGGAAAGACTTTGGCGAAGAGGACGTAGAGGAGGAAGAAGCCGGCGAAGAAGGCAGCCGTTATTGACCATTCTACCCAGGTAGGATTGTAGACCCCCCACTCATAGGGCATCCTGGGCCGCGCAAGGGAGGGGACGACCACCGTAAAGCGCTCCAGCCACATACCGATGTTGATGAACACTGAGGCGATGACGATGCCGGTGATAGTACGCGTTTTGCGGAGGGCCAGGATGGGTACCGGGAGCAGGAAGCAGAACAAAAACATGCCGTAGAAGGCCAGTCCAAACTCCTGGCTGAATTTGGCGAAGAAGACCATCATGTGGGCCGGCTCACTGCCATAGACGGTGGTCAGGAACTCGGCGAAGGTGAAATAGAACCAGGCCAAGGCTAAAGCCAGAAGGAACAATCCCAGGTAGTTGAAGTGTTTCGGCGTCAGGTACTCTTCGAGGTGAAACAGCCGTCTCAGGATAGCGGCCACGATTGCTACGGCGGCCACGCCCGAGAAAATAGCTCCCACCAGGAAGTAGGGGCCGATGATGGCGGTGTGCCATCCTGGTTGTAGGGTCATGCCGAATATCCATGACACGACGGTGTGAACGGTGACAACTAGCAAGGTCAGAAAGATGGCCATGCCAGCTATCACCTTCTCCATACGTCTCCTCTCCCTCTCCGTGCCGGTCCAGCCCAGGGAAAGTATCCTGTACAGCCACTTACGCCAGGAGGGGAGGTTCTGTAGCCTGTCACGGCACATGGCGATATCCGGTATGAGGGCCAGGTAGAAGAAAACGACGCTGGAGAGGAGATAGGTACTGATGGCCGTGACGTCCCACAGGATGGGGGACTGGAAGCGGCCGTAGATAAAGACGTTCAGGATTCTATCGGGCCTTCCCATGTCTATGAGGATGCTTGCTGCGCCGAAGGGGAGGCTGAAGACCGTTATCGCTTCGGCGGCCCGGGTGAACGGTCTGCGCCATTCGGCTCCAACGATGCGCAGAATGGCCGAGATGAGGGTGCCGGCGTGGCTGATGCCGATGAAGAAGACGAAGTTGGTGATGTAGATGCCCCAGAAGACGGGCCTGTTCATCCCGGTAACGCCCAACCCCAGTAGCAGTTGTTGCAGGTAGCCGAACAGACCCACGCTGCAGATCAGCAGCAGTAGCCCAACAACGATGTAGAACCCTTTGCCCGTCTGTTGCAGGGGACGAAATATAGCTTGCTCACGCCTATCCATCCTATGGTCCCTCCTTCAGATAGTAGACCTTCGGTTCCGTGCCCAGTTCCTCCAGGAACCTGAAGGCCCGGGGGCTTCGAGCCAACTGCGAAACGACACTATCGGGGTCGTCAAGGTCGCCAAAGTAGCGGGCGTTGGCTGGACAGGCCTGGTTGCAGGCCGGTACGGGGAGCCGGTGCAGACAAAAGGTGCACTTCTCCACGATGCCCTTAGGTCGGGGCGATGGCCCCTCCACACTTCCCTTGCCTTCCACCCGATCAGGATTGATACAACGATCCAGCCCATCAGGCCACTGGGGAGCGTACCAGTTGAAATAGCGGGCTCCGTAGGGGCAGGCTACCATACAGTAGCGGCAGCCGATGCAGCGAGCGTAGTTCTGCCGCACAATCCCCTCCTCGTCCTTGTAGGTAGCACCCACCGGGCAGACCTTGACGCAGGGTGGGTTGTCGCAGTGGAAGCAGGGGCGGGGAACGAAGCGGGCTTTGACGTGGGGGTACTCCCCCTCCACCTGCGGGATAACCTCATTCCAGAATATGGCCCGTCCCATCTCCGCCTGTTCGGGTCCGACGAAACTGACGTTGTTCTCGGCCCGGCAAGCGGCTGAACAAGCCTGACAGGCCACACATCTATCCAGGTCAATGACCATTGCCCATCGTGTCATATCTTATCTCCGAATGGAAAGTTTAGTTCCACCGGGGTTCAACCCCGACCGATCGAAACTATCTGCCACCACTACACTTTGTATACCTTGACCCGGGTGGAGAACCAGGCCGCGGTCCCTCCCAGCCGGTCGTACTCGTTGACCACCAGCCAGTTGGGGTTGGTTCCTCGCCCGTCTGCCCAACGACCATAGGCCCTATGGCCCAACTCAAAAGGTACGTTAACTGTATCGGGCCTTGCCCCTGGGTAGAGCTTGGCCCGTGCTTTGATCTTCTCTCCTAGAGAGGACTCCAACCAGACCCAGTCCCCATCGCCGATCCCCAGCTCCTTTGCCGATTCGGGATTAATTTCCACCCAACTGTCCCATTTTTTGTTGACGTGTAGACCCAGCATTTCCTGCAGCAAGGGGCTGTTGGCCCCTCGACCCTCAGCATGGGTCATCAGCTTGTAGGTGTTGAGGAAGAAGGGGTACTCAGCTT
>JBHIDP010000254.1:0-3806 GCA_046760185.1 Anaerolineae bacterium | reverse complement strand
TCTTTTCAGATGAAGCTGCGTTACTATGTAGCACAACGGCTGCTACTGATCCTGCCGATCCTTATGGGGCTATCAATTATAACCTTCGTTCTTTCCCACATAGTCCCTGGTGATCCAATCCGGCTGGCCGCTGGGCCACAGGCTACTCCCGAACAGATTGAGGCCATGACTAAGGAATTTGGGTTTGATAGCCCCTTAGTGGTCGAATATCTAAGCTACATGAGGGGTTTGTTGCGCGGCAACCTGGGTCGGTCAGTCGTTTCACATCGCCCAGTGGCCTGGGATCTACGGATTTACCTTCCTGCCACAGTTGAGCTGACTCTGGCGGCCATGATCATTGCCGTCATGGCCGGGGTACCACTGGGAGTAAGCGCTGCTATCTCCCAAAACAGGTGGCCGGATCACTACTCCAGAGTACTGGCCATCCTTGGCGGCAGCGTTCCCAGCTTCTGGTTGGGCATCCTGTTGCAACTCGCCTTTGCCTTCTACTTCCGTCTCCTCCCCCTCGGTGGACGTTTTGATGTTATCATTCCCTTTCCCCCAAAGATTACCGGCATGCTTCTGGTTGACAGCTTGCTGACACACGATCTGCCCCGCTTTGGCATCGCTTTGCGCCACATTATCCTTCCCGCCTTCTGCCAGTCAGTTGGAGCATTGGCTCTGGTCAGTCGGCTGACCAGAGCCAGCGTTTTGGATGTCATACACCGAGATTTCGTCTTGATGGAACGCTCCTGCGGAGTGCCTGAGGGGATAATCTTCTTCAAGTACGTGCTTAAGAACTCCTTTATGGCCACTCTCAGTATGATCGGTCTCTTCATCGGTTACATGATGGCCGGTTCCGTCTTGGTGGAGACGGTGTTCGATTGGCCCGGCCTCGGCCTCTATGCTACAAACTCAGCAAAGTTCAAGGATTTTCAACCAGTGATGGGGGTGACCTTGCTGGCAGGACTGATTTTCTGCCTGGTGAACTTGATTGTTGATCTGTTGTACGGGGTTGTTGACCCTCGCATTCGACATGGCTGAATGTAGAGCAAGTTATGTCTATCATTGTAAATCAGAAGGAGGAGGTATCATGAGAATTGGCATTGATGTCGGTGGGACCAACACCGATGCGGTGTTGATGAAGGGCACAACGGTGATGGGCTGGGTGAAGACCCCCACCACACCGGATGTCACTACAGGCATCGTCACCGCCCTCAGAAACCTGATGGAGGAGACGAAGTTTGATCCCGCCTCCATCACTGGGGTGATGATCGGCACCACCCACTTCACCAACGCCGTGGTGGAACGGAAGAGGCTGATGGAGACGGCTGTTGTCCGTCTGGGGTTGCCGGCCACCGCCTCCCTGCCCCCTATGGTAGACTGGCCCCCTGAACTGAGGGAGGCCATTGGCAACCACAAGTATCTGGTGCACGGTGGCCACGAGTTCGATGGCCGTCTGATCTCCCAACTGGATGAGAAAGAGATCCGCCAGGTGGCCAAGGAGATCAAGTCCAAGGGGATCAAAGCCATAGCCATCTCGTCGGTCTTCTCCCCGGTCAACGCCGAACACGAGAAGAAGGCAGCGGAGATCATAGCCGACGAGGTCCCTGAGGCAGCCATCACCCTCTCCCACGAGATAGGACGTATCGGCCTGCTGGAGCGGGAGAACGCGGCCATCATGAACGCCTGTCTGGGGGACCTGGCCAAAGCTATCGTCAACTCCTTTAAGAAAGCTCTGGCGGAGATGAAGATCGAGGCTCCCTTCTACCTCAGCCAGAACGACGGCACTCTCATGAGCGCCGACTTCGCTGAGAAGTATCCCGTGTTCACCTTCGCCTCCGGCCCAACCAACAGTATGCGCGGCGCCGCTTTCCTCTCCGGAGCCAAGGAGGCCATGGTCGTTGACCTGGGGGGCACGACCTCTGATGTAGGGATGCTGATCCGCGGCTTCCCCCGCGAGGCCTCGGTGGCGGTGGAGATTGGGGGCGTGCGCACCAACTTCCGTATGCCGGACGTTTATTCCTTCGGCCTGGGTGGGGGTAGCATCGTCAACCGTGAACCGCTCAAGATTGGACCTCAGAGCGTGGGTTATGAGCTGACCACCAAAGGTTTGATCTTTGGGGGATCAACTTTGACGACTACGGATGTGGCCGTCGCCGGCGGTCTGGCCGACATTGGAGACAAGGGGGCGGTCAAGTCCCTGGAGGGCAGCTTCGTCCGCCAGTGCCTGGACGAGATCCAGTCCATGGTGGAGGTGGCCGTGGACCGGATGAAGACCAGCGCCGAGCCGATCCCCGTCATCCTGGTGGGTGGAGGGACCATCCTTGTCTCCCGGAAGGTGGAAGGGGCTTCGGAGATGATCAAGCCTGATCACTATCCGGTGGCCAATGCTATCGGCGCTGCCATCGCCCAAGTAGGTGGCGAGACAGACCGAGTCTTCTCCCTGGATGCCATGTCCCGTGACGAGGCCCTGGATAAGGCCAAGGGGGAGGCCATGGAAAAGGCTCTGGCCGCCGGGGCCGACCAGGAGACGGTCAACGTGGTTGAGGTCGAAGAGGTGCCCTTAACCTATCTGCCCAGCAACGCCGTGCGAATCAGGGTCAAGGCGGTAGGCGACCTGGTTCTGGAATAGATAACGGAGGAATGTCATGCGAAAACTTGATGTGCAAAATGTTGAAGACCTGGCCCTAGGTGCAGCCGTCCTGGGGACCGGAGGTGGGGGCGACCCCTACATTGGCAAGTTGATGGCCATCCAGGCCATCAGTGAGTTTGGCCCCATCGAACTGTACGAATTGGATGAGATTGATGACGAGGCCCTGATCGTCCCCTCAGCCATGATGGGAGCCCCCACGGTCATGGTAGAGAAACTGCCCAAGGGAGACGAGATCCTGAAAGCGTTCCAGGCTTTGGAGAGCTACCTGGGACGCAAGATTGACTACACCATGTCCATCGAAGCGGGAGGCCTGAATTCGACCACCCCCCTCACAGTGGCCGCCCGTCTGGGGCTGCCCATGGTAGATTGTGACGGCATGGGCCGAGCCTTCCCCGAGATTCCGATGGTAACCCATACCATGTATGGTATCTCGGCCACCCCCTTCGCCATGGCCGACGAGAAGGGGAACAGCGCCATCCTGAACACCATTGACAACCACTGGACGGAGACCCTTTCCCGTAGCATCACCATTGACATGGGATGCACGGCCCTCATCGCCTGTTACGCAGCCACCGGCAAACAGCTCAAGGAATGTTCGGTGCCCGGCACTATCACCCTGGCCGAGGAGATTGGTCGTACCATCCGTGAGGCCCAGGTGGCTAAGGCCGACGTAGTGGAGGCCGTCAGAGGGGTGACGGGGGGATTCGAGGTCTTTCGAGGCAAGATCAGCGACGTAGAGCGGCGCACGGTGGCCGGGTTTGCCAGAGGGGAGGCTACCATGGAAGGGACCGACAGCTACAGCGGCCGCACCCTCAAGATTCAGTTCCAGAACGAGCATCTGGTGGCCATTTTGGATGGTGAGATAGTGGTCTCCGTGCCGGACCTGATCACCATCCTCGACGCCGAGACCGGTCACCCCATCACCACCGAGGGGCTGCGCTACGGCTTCCGTGTGGTAGTGCTGGGCATACCCTGCACCCCCAAATGGCGCACCCCTGAAGGGTTGGCCTTGGTTGGACCGCGCTACTTCGGCTACGATATTGACTACGTCCCTGTCGAGGAGCGTTTTGGGCAGAAGAGGGGGAAGAAGGGGCTAAAGTGAGGCTGATAAACACTGACAACGTGGAGGACATCGCCATCGGAGCGGCGGTCCTGGGGACAGGAGGCGGTG
>JBHIDP010000253.1:0-3812 GCA_046760185.1 Anaerolineae bacterium | reverse complement strand
GTGCGTGGGCTGTCCGCCGGCTCACGCCGAGGGCCTCAGATGAGTTTGCCGAGATGTGGGCAAAACACAGCCTGGAAGGGCGGGGGCTTCCCTGGTTCACTCCTCCCTTGGGTGTTGAAAATTGTTCAAGAATGGTATATAATAGGATTGGCCGAGGTTTGGGAATGGTTGTGTCGGTCAAGTGATGAAGGGGCCTGGAGGGAGTGAAGAAAGAATAAGCGCTCCTACCGGGTCAGGTAGCAGGGGAACCTTCACCCCAGGAGCTAGTATTGTGTCCGCAAAGATTCTGGTTGTCAGCAGAGAGGGCAAAGTAGAGTCAATCCTTACCAGGGAAGGTTTTACCGTCCTCTCGGCCCACCTGCCCTATGGTGCTTCCTTCCGAGCCAAGACGGAACTGCCCAACATGATTGTTCTGGGCAGCGACCTGTCGGGACAGGAAGCTCTGGAGATCCGCAACCAGTTGCGGGATGATCCCGTGACCAGATCTATCCCCCTGCTGGTCATCCTACCCCCAGGTGATGGTGAGGGACCTGCTCATCACGTCCCCATCGGAGCCAACGATGATTACCTGACTGAACCCTATAAGATGGAGGTACTTCTCCTCAAAGTCCAGACACTCCTCATCCAGTCAGGCTACACCCTTCCCCCCAGCGACCTTGCCAAGAAATCCGCCCCGGGGAAAGTGATCACCGTCTTCTCAGCCAAAGGAGGAGTGGGCAAAACGGTCATTGCCTGCAACCTGGCCATAGCTTTGCGACAGATGACCGATGGCCGTGTGATCCTCATGGATGGCAACCTCCAGTTTGGAGACCTGGGTAAGGTCCTGAACATTAACTCCAATGTGACCATTCACAACGCTACTCCCTTCGTCGCCACCCTTGACGCCGAATTCCTGCAGGGCATCCTGGTGCCTTACTCCAGCGGCATCAGCGTCCTCCTGCCGCCCCAGCACGCTGCCTCGGCTGAGGCTATCTCGGTAGAATTCCTGCAGAAGATAGTCTGGCACCTTAAGAACATGGCCGACTATCTGATCATTGACACACCGGTATCCTATGACGCCAAAACCCTGGCACTGATGGATGCAGCCGATCAGATACTGGTCATCACCATGCCTGAAATATCAGTGATGGCTAACACCGAAACCTTCTTACAACTGGCGGCAGACCTGGAGATTCTCAACCGAGTCGCCATCGTCATCAACCGCTCAGACAGCAACGTGGGCATAATGCAGGAGCAGATCCGGCACAAATTCGGTAAGCTGGTGGCAGGTAACATCAACAGCGATGGACATCTGGTGGTGAAGGCGGCGAACCGGGGTGAGCCTTTCATTGTCACCAATCCGAATGCAAAGGTGTCGCGGGATATCTTCCGCCTGGCCGAATACCTGATAACGGGGAAACCGAGTAGTGAAGCCGCAACTAAGGAGGCTTTCGGCACCAGACGGACCGTCCTGCTGGGTTTAGTCATTGTCGGAGTGGTGCTCCTGGTTATCGCCCTGCTCTACTACTTCCTAGCTTAGCTCCCTCCCATGCTGTCGGGACAATATGAAGGGCATTGGGGAACCCCCGGTGCCCTTCTTGTACATAGAGCCCCGATCAAATGAAGCTCGACGATGAAAGCAGGTAAAGTGTAGTGGCGAGGGCAAGACTGAAAGGGATAGCAACTCAACTCAGAGTGACGGGGGGCCTTCGCGAAGAAGGACCTCCCAACCTGGCTGTCATAGAGGAACCCTTCTCCCTGCGGCGGAGCCGGGGAGACCTCTACATTGCCCTGGAAGTCACCGGGGAGGTGTCTACCAGAGATGACATCTCCCGACAGTTGATAGGTCTCCTTGAAGAAGAGTTCTACAGCAGGCGGGGCAGTATCACTGCCAGCCTGAGTGAGGCCATCAAGGCGGCCAACAATTTTCTCCTCGACGAAAATTTACATGCCCCTCCCCCCATGCAACGCACCGCAGGCCTCACCTGTCTCGTCCATCGGGATGAGGACCTCTTCATCGGCCAGGCCGGGCCAGCCCTAACATACGTCGCTCAACAGGGGAAGTGGCAACGTTTTCCGGCTGAACCTCCCTGGTTGGAGAGGAGTCCCCCTTCCGAGATTGACTACGGCCGCTTCGCTCCTCTAGGAGTTAAGAAGGTGCCGGAGATCCTCCTGTTCCACTGTCACCTTCAGCCTGGTGACAACATTTTGCTGACCTTCCCCTCTTTGGCCCAACAGATAGAGGACCAGGAGTTGGCTGCGGCTGTGATCTATGAGGAACCGACCCTAGCTGTTGAGAAGTTGGCATCTCTGGCTGGTACCGCTGACTTCTCGGCCATGGTGATAGAGATTGCAGCCGAGGAAGAGCCGGCAGAGGAGAGGGCCAGGCCGTTGGTCAAAGAGCGAGAGCTTCCCTTGCCCCTGGCCTGGGGCGCTGCTCTCGCCAATCGAGGAGTCGGAGCAGTCCAGGGGATCGGCTACCGCCTGGCCAAGGTGAATTGGCGAGGGCTGCTGGGCTTCCTGGGCCGGTTTGCTGTGGGCCTGGGCCGCCTGATCCTGGCCCTCTTGTGGCTGCTGGCCACCATGTTGGGCCGAACCCTCCCTGAACGGGAGGAGGCGGAAGAGGATGAAAGGATTGCCCCCCCTCAGGTTAGACCCAGCAAGGCCGGCCGTCGGGCGCGAGGAGGAAGGGCCCTGATCCTGATCGGATTGCTTATCCCTGTTTTGACCGGCCTTTTAGTACTGGGTATCATGTTCCAGGTGAGACGCTCACGTCAGGCTCACTTTGGACAGTTGCTGACGGAAGCAGCCCAGGCCCATCAAACGGCCCTGGTCAGCGACCAACGGCAGGACCAGCGAAAGTATCTGTCTCAAGCTCTGGAAAAGGTGCATGAGGCTCTAGAGTTGAACCCAGCGGATGAGGAGGCCAAGGCGCTAAGAGATAAGATAGAGGCTGCGTTGGATGTGGTCAATGCTGTGAGCAGGCTCTCCCCCGCTCAGTACCGGATGTTGGTCCAGTTTGATGAGCCGGGTAGCACCCCTGGTCCGCTGGTGGTTCACGGTATTGATATCTACGTCCTCGACCGGGGGCTTGATCGCATCTACAAATATCTCCTCAACGAGACCAGAGACGATCTCCAGAGGCTGGATGTGGATCCTATCCTGATGCGCCGCGGCGACGAGCGAGGTCCTATCGTGGTAAGGGACCTGCTAGATATCTTCTGGATGGAGGCCGGAAGCGGACGCAGCAACGATGGTCTGTTCATTCTAGAAGGGGGGAGAAACGTCCTCGAATATCACCCGGCCAGAGGTTTGATGGTCCTCACCGTCCTGGGTGCCCAGGATTGGCGCCAGCCAGCCTTGGGGCAGAGCTACTTCGGCAACCTGTATGTCCTGGACCCCCAACTGAACCGCATCTTCAAACACCTTCCCACCGGCGAGGACTACAGAGGGGGAGCCGGCCACTATCTTGCCAGTGGGACCACTGTTGACCTGGCCGGGGCGGTGGACATGGCTATTGACGGCTTCGTTTACGTCCTTCTGGCCGACGGTACCATCCTTAAATTCGACAAGGGACAACTGCTACCCTTCACCCCCACTGGCCTGGACAAGTCCCTTAGTAGCCCTACGGCCCTCCATACCTCCCCTGCCACCCAAAGCCTTTACGTGGCCGATGCCGACAACCAACGGATCGTCCAGTTTGACAAAGAGGGGAATTTCCAACGGCAGTTCCGGGCCGATGACCCGTCAGTGATGGCCGCCCTCACCGGCCTGTTTGTTGATGAGGCCGGACAAAGGCTGTACTTCGTCAGTGACAACAAACTCTATCTGGC
>JBHIDP010000252.1:0-3851 GCA_046760185.1 Anaerolineae bacterium | reverse complement strand
GCCGGATGCCCTTCAGCACCCGATGTTGGCAAGC
Source organism: Anaerolineae bacterium (assembly GCA_046760185.1). GTDB lineage: Bacteria > Chloroflexota > Anaerolineae > JBHIDP01 > JBHIDP01 > JBHIDP01. The sequence goes on along the minus strand of JBHIDP010000252.1, from coordinate 3,817 downwards.
GTTCACCGGTCACGAGATCGTATAGGCCAACGGTCAATTCATACCGGCCAGGCGGGATGTCAACTGGCAGGCTTAGCTCAGAACTGTCTCGCACCACCTCGCCAGTGTCCCACAAACTGGTGGGATACTGGCCACCGAGAGGCTGGTGATCGTTCTGGGCCAGTGGTGGAGCGTTGGCTGGGCTCAGGTGAACAAAGATGGTGTAATCGAGGGACGGGCGCGTCTTGGCCTGCCAGTACAAGGTCAGCGCCAGGGTCTGGCCAGGCCGAAGGTGTAGCACATCTCCATCCAACTTCCAGGCCAGCAGGTTGATCTCACTGCCGAAGCGAGCGCCGACAGGCACGGCCGCTGTCACCTCCTCATCGGCCACGGGAGGCAGGGGCACCTTGAGCGGGCCCAGCACCACTGCATTGCCAATGGGCTCTCCGGCGTCGTTCAGCACCGGCAGCCGTGAACCATCATAGTCCGAATACCATCCAAACTCGTACCAGTATCGGCCTGGCGGTGCATCATAGGGCAGTGTAATATTGTGCGAGGTGGGCACCACCTCGTTGGGATGCCACAAGCGGGTGTGATACACCCCCCTGAGGGGGAAAGTATCTTCCCCCGCCCACGCCCGCTGACCATCATCAATGATGTGGGCAAAAATGGCATAGTCCTGTTTCATAGGCGCTGTACCTTGCCAGAATAGATCGACGGTGGACGTTTCCAATGGCCGAGTCACGGCATGCCACTGGGTCGCACCGCGCAATCGGATGTAATTGGCAAAGTTCACATCCAGCCTCTGTTGTGGCAGTGATGGGGTGAAGGGCAAGGCATCGCCCCGGGCAAAGGTGTAGCTCATGGCTACCGGATTTCCCAGCACATTCTCGATAGTCTGGGCATTGGCTTGGCTCAAGGCCGCATCCCAGTCAGACAGTCTTGGCAGGGTAATGGACGGCAACAGGTAAAAGGTATCATCTACCACCAAGACCCAACGCCGTGGATCGTGGTGGACAGCGGGTCCCTCCTTCCGCGCGCGATCCGGTTCATTGGGAACGATCACTATAACCGGCTCATCGTCCAACGAAGGCCAGGTCGGCCGCAAATCTGCGCTCAGTCCTGCGACCCGCCGAGGCGCACGGGAACTGCTGAGGAAACGCACCACTGAGCGTTCGTACTCGGCCAGAGGCATAAAGATCGCCCCTGGTGTGTTATTGATCACTTCAGCTTCAGCTATGTCCGCATAATTGAAGAAGTATAAATTGTCTGTCAACCGGGCAGACGGTGCCCAGTGCAGAAAATAGTGGCGATAGGTACCGATACCGCTGAGCATCAGGAGCAAGGCTACAGCCACACCTGTCACGCCCTGCCCAATGGTGAAACCTCGAGGTGGGTAGAGCAACCTTCTTGAAAGGAAACTGCCGGAGGAGCCTAGACCGAGGCCAGGCACGCCATCCAACAGCATCAGTACGTTACAGAAACCCAGTCCCACCAGCGCGAACACCGCCGGATATGCACCGCTGGTGCGCAAGACATGGGGCACGACATACTCGCTGCTGCCGGCTAGGTCCACGGCCAGCATGATGACCGTCGTCGAGAGTAGCAGCGCCGAGGAGAAACGCGACAACCGATACAAAGCTATGAGAACGCCGATCAGAAAGGAGGCGAAGAAAATCGGATGGAGCAGAGGCTGGCCCATAGGATTGTCCCCGCTCATCCAGTCTATGCCCAGCATCTTGACGTAGCTCAGCAGCTTGACTCCCACGAAGCGCCACAGCCCCAACTCCTCATACAGCGGGCTGGCCAACAGGCTGATCTGCGTGGCACGTCGGGCGAACGTCGCCGGGTACCTAACGAAGAAAGCCAATTGCGGCCCGAAGACGGTCAGAAAAGTCACACCCAGGACAGTCAGCCCCTTGATGCGCGGTCGCACATCCTCTCGTGCAAAGATTGTCTGATGGATCACAAGAGCCACGACGATGAACGGGGCAAATCGGGCTGCCGGGTAGACATACATCATCACGCCCAGCAACGCACCGGCCAGGACGAAATACAAAACCGACGATCGCTGCCAGGCCCGCCAAAAGGCGATGAGGAACAACCCCATGACTAGGGGCAGCAGGATAGAGCGCAGCCCCAATCGGTGAAAGTGCACCATCACCTCAGAAAACGCCATCGCTCCAGTGGCGACCAATCCCCCGAGGCGGGCGTACGAACGGTCGGCCAGCAGGTCGGCCGTCAGGCGATAGGTGACGGCCAGGGTGAGGATGCCGGCCATCGCGCCGGGTAGCCGCAACGCGAAAATGCTCACTCCCAGGACGGCCAGGCTCAACGCCTGTAAGTCAATCATCAGCGGGTCAGGGGCGCTATTGTTGCTTATCCAGAAGGGCAGGACGCCGTGGTGTATCCAGTCCAGCGCGACCGAGCCATTATAGGCCGCATCGCGGTCCAAACCGGGGGGGATACTGTCCAGGAAGATGAGCCGTAGGAAAGCACCACTCGTTATGATGAGAGCGAGGGCTAGAATGAGCCCCTTCCTCTTCCAGCAAGTTTCCTCTAATTGTTCCTGACTCTCGCTGTTGGGCACGTCTTCTCTCTCCCGAACTTGCCCGAAACTCCCCTGACCGCCAGATCGCCGTATCCCCAATCTGAGCACCTGTCAATACGCCCTCACCCATTCCGCCCGCAGCGGCCACTTGTGACCCATGAGCCACTTCAAAGATTCCAGGAGCAGTTGGTAGACGGAGCTAGCTAGGAGGAAGAGGCGCAGGACCCTCCCCTTGCCAACGCCTGTGGTGCTTGCTGAAATAGAGGGCTCTGCGCTAGAATTGAATGTGCCGCAATGGTTTCACGTCCTCGCTGGACCTCGCGCCCCGGTTTCAGCGCTGGCTGCGAAAGCCAGACCCGCTTTTGTTATTATACCACGCTTCATTGTCCTTTCCAATAGCCTTTTGTTCAGTTTCTGGAACCTTTTTCCGATGGGATGCTGGACGCGGTTTGAGTAACTTGACAATGTACTGTTGGGGAAGTAATCACTTTGAACATAATGGAGGGGCATGATATAATGGGCACGCTGGAGAGCGGGGAAGATGAGCGGGGAGCTAATGCTGGGAATGGCCTTGGCCTACCTCCTGGGGTCCTTTCCCTCAGCCTACGTAGTCGCTCGATTGGTGGCCGGGGTGGACATCCGCACGGTGGGCGATGGGAATGTGGGGGCCAAGAACGTCTACCACCAGGCAGGTCTGATTCCAGCAGCGGTGGTGGCTGTGGCCGACGCGGGCAAGGGGACGTTGACTGTGCTCCTGGCCCAACAGTTGGCCCTTTCCGAACTGGCTTCCTTCCTGATGGGGTTGGCCGCCGTGCTGGGGCATGACTGGCCCCTATTCCTGCGCTTCCGGGGCGGACAGGGACAGGCTACCAGCGTCGGTGTGCTCCTTGTGCTGATGCCTAGAGAGACAATCATCGGTCTGGCAGTGACCGGGGTGGTGCTGTGGAGGACAGACCACTGGGACCTGAGCAATGGCATAGGGTTCGCCTTGATGCCTCTACTGGCTTGGTGGTCCGGCCGGCCCTCACGGCAGGTGCTCTACTTCGTGGCCCTCTTCCCCACCATCGGCCTCAGGAAGATGCTGGGGATGCCTACGGCCAGGAGACTGGCAGCGGCCAGGAAGCTCGAGGAACAGGAAGCTGATGTTGTACTCCCTCTTCCTGTGGGCACGAAGCGATGAGCCGGACTTGCCTCAGGGGAACTGAAACTCGGCAGGGTGTCGCGAAAACAAGCTGGAGTCGAGGCTTCCCCTGGCACCTGTGCGCCAGGACAGGTGAGCCGGTTTTT
>JBHIDP010000251.1:0-3910 GCA_046760185.1 Anaerolineae bacterium | reverse complement strand
GGGGACGGACGGAGCTGCGCTTCGTCAGCCTGGGAGATCTTGCACTGTGCGACGTGCTCTTCCTGGCCCTGCCCCACGGTCAGGTGGCTGGTCGGGTCGAACAGTTCGCCGCCCTGGCCGAACGGATCGTGGACTTCAGCGCCGACTTCCGCCTGCATGACCCGGCCGACTACACCCGCTGGTACGGGTGGGAGCATCCGGCTCCCGAGTGGCTCCCCCGCTTCGTGTACGGCCTGCCTGAGTTGCATCGCCAGGAGTTGGCCGGGGCTCGCTACGCCAGCGGTGTGGGCTGCAACGCCACGGTGGTCAACCTGGCCCTCTGGCCCCTGTACCGCCAGGAGCTGGTGCGGGAAACGGTGGTGGAGATCAAGGTGGGTTCCTCCGAGGGCGGTAGTGATCCCACCCGTGGTTCCCACCACCCGGAGCGAAGCCACGTGGTGCGCTCCTTCGCCCCGACCACCCACCGCCACCTGGCCGAGCTGATCCAGGAACTGAGCTTCGAAAGCCAGCAGCCCTGCATCCACCTTTCGATCACTTCGGTGGAGCTGGTGCGGGGGGCGCTGGCTACGGCCCACTGTTTCCTGCAGCAGGACCTGGATGAGAAGGCAGTGTGGAAGCTCTACCGGGAAGCCTACGGGGCCGAGCCCTTCATCCGTATTGTCAAAGCCAGGAGGGGCCTCTATCGCTATCCGGAGCCCAAGATCCTGGCCGGCTCCAACTATTGCGACATTGGCTTCGAGCGGGAGAAGGGCAGCGACCGCCTGGTGATCATCTCGGCTCTGGACAACTTGATGAAGGGGGCGGCCGGCAACGCTGTGCAGACCATGAACCTGATGTGTAGCTTCCCCGAGACGGCCGGGCTGGAGTTCCCCGGCCTGCATCCGATCTAGAGGGATGAATATGATCGTGGTCAAAATCGGTGGCGCCGAGGGCATCGGGATGGAGGCTCTCTGCGCTGACGTGACTGCCCTGGTACAAGACGGCCGGCGGCTGGTCCTGGTGCACGGCGGCTCCCATGAGACCAATATCCTTTCCACCCAGTTGGGTCACCCCCCTCGCTTCGTCACCTCTCCCTCCGGCCATCAGAGCCGCTACACCGACCGGGAAACGCTGGAGATATTGGCTATGGCTGTGGCCGGCAAGGTGAACAAGGGGCTGGTGGAACACCTGCAGAGCCTGGGGGTCAACGCCGTGGGCCTGTCGGGGGTGGACGGGCGGCTGCTGGAGGGACGCCGCAAGTCGGTGCTCAGAATCGTGGAAAGGGGCAAGACGCTGCTGCTGCGCGACGAGTGGAGCGGGGTGGTCGAGCGAGTGAATACCTCCCTGCTGGCCTGGTTGCTAGAGCACCACTATACCCCGGTCGTTGCCCCTCTGGCCGTCAGCTACGAGGGGGAGATGGTGAACGTGGACGGCGACCGGGCAGCCGCCGCCCTGGCCAGCGCTCTGGGAGCCGAGACACTGGTGCTCCTCTCCAACGTGCCTGGCCTCCTAACCCACTTCCCTGACGAGAACTCCCTGGTGCCCTTCATCCGCCGGGACGAACTGGAGGCCTATGCAGCTTATGCCCAGGGGCGGATGAAGAAGAAAGTACTGGGAGCCAGGGAAGCACTGGAGGGCGGGGTCGGTCGGGTGGTGATCGCCGACGCCCGGATCCAGGCCCCGGTCAGCCGGGCTCTGGCGGGACAGGGGACGGTCATAAAATGACAAGATCCCAAATCCAAAGGAGGGACAGTGGGCATCATTGACGTGGAGGCCAGGTACACCAGCGGGCTGTATCGCAAGCGGCCGCTGGTGCTGGTTAGAGGGGAGGGGGCCCGGGTGTGGGATTCAGAAGGGCGGGAGTACCTGGACTGCGTGGCCGGGCACGGGGTGGCAAACCTGGGGCACAACAACCCCGAGGTGGTGAAGGCCATCCAGGAACAGGCAGCGCGGCTCATCACCTGTTCCGAAAGTTTCTACAACGACCGCCGGGCCGAATTGCTGGCCGAACTGGTGCGCCTGGCCCCGCCCGGACTGGAACGGGTATACCTGTGCAACTCGGGCAGCGAGGCTGTGGAGGCAGCCATCAAGCTGGCCCGGCTGACCACCGGCCGTCAGGGCATCGTGGCTGCCAAAAACGGCTTCCACGGCCGCACCCTGGGAGCTCTCTCGGCTACCTGGCGGGCCGAGTACCGGCGACCCTTCGAGCCCCTGGTGCCCGGTTTCAGCCATGTGACCTACAACAACCCCCAGGCCCTGGAAGAGGCCATCGGGCCGGACACGGCCGCGGTGATCCTGGAGGTGGTACAGGGGGAGGGAGGGGTGCGACCAGGCCGGGGGGAGTACCTGCGACGGGCCCAGGAGTTGTGCCGGGAGCGGGGGGCTCTGTTCATCGTGGATGAGGTGCAGACCGGCTTTGGGCGCACGGGGCAAATGTTCGCCTGCCAGCACCACGGCTTGCAGCCTGACCTGCTCTGTCTGGCCAAGGCCATGGCTGGCGGCATCCCCATGGGGGCCGTGCTGTTCCGTAGCCGACTGGGGGAGCTGCCGCCACGGGTGCATGGCTCCACCTTCGGGGGTAATCCCCTGGCCTGCGCTGCGGCTGTGGCCGCCATCCGCTACCTGGAAGAACAGAGATTGTCCCAGCGAGCGGCGGAGCTAGGGACCTATTTCATGGCCCATCTGGAGGAGATACCCTCACCCCTGATACGGGAGGTGCGGGGTCTGGGGCTGATGGTGGGCCTGGAGCTGAAGCGCCGGGCAGGTCCATACGTAAAGGCGTTAATGGGACATGGGGTGCTGGCCCTCTCGGCCGGCCCGACGGTGCTGCGCTTTTTGCCCCCCTTGGTCATCACCCGGCAGGAGCTGGACAGGGTGGTCGAAGCCGTGGGGAAGGTACTCCCGTCGTCGAGGGCAGATACCGATGGATGAACTGACCCTGTTGCGGGAGATGCTGGAGATCTACAGCCCCTCGGGGCAGGAAGGTGAGCTGGCCGTTTATCTCCTGCGACGGATGAAGGAGCTGGGCTTCCATACTCATCAGGACAGGGCGGGAAACGTCATCGGAGTGATGGGGGAAGGGGGGAAAGAGATACTGCTCCTGGGGCACATGGACACCGTAGGAGGGTTCATCCCCATCCGTCTGGAAGGAGGCCAGCTCTACGGCCGAGGGGCGGTGGATGCCAAAGGCCCGCTGGCGGCCTTTATCCTGGCCGTGGCCCGAACGGGTCCTCTACCCGGCCGACGGATCGTGGTGGCCGGAGTGGTGGAGGAGGAAGCTTCTTCCCTCGGTGCCCGCAGCCTGCTGGACCAGTTCTCGCCCCACTACGTGATTATTGGAGAACCCAGTGGGTGGGAGGGGGTGACCCTGGGCTACAAGGGGCGACTGCTGGTGCGCTACCGGTTGACGGCCCCGATGCAACACAGCTCAGCCCAGGGACCATCGCCCGCGGAACAGGCGGTGGCCTTCTGGAATCGGCTCCTGGACTACGCCGATGAGGTCAACCAGGAGGAGCGGTGGCGGTTTAATACTCTGGACCCCTCGCTGCGCCGCATCACCTCGACCCAAGGCGAGTTCGAGGAGAAAGTGAGCATGGACATCACCCTACGTCTACCCCTGAGGCTGGATGTGCCGGTCTTAAAGGAGCGGATACGAGAGTGGGCGGAAGGAGCAGCGGTGGGCTTCGCCGGGGAGGATACGCCCTTCAAGGCTGAGAAGAATACCCCTTTGGTGCGGGCCTTCCTGCGGGCTATCCGCGCTCAGGGGGGGAATCCCACTTTCAAGCTGAAGCTGGGCACTTCGGACATGAACACGGTGGGGCCAGTGTGGGGTTGTCCCATCGTGGCTTACGGGCCGGGGGATTCGGCCCTCGATCACACCCCCGCCGAGCACGTGGAGGTGGAGGAGTACCGCCGGGCCATTGAGGTGTTG
>JBHIDP010000250.1:0-3915 GCA_046760185.1 Anaerolineae bacterium | reverse complement strand
AGGACAAAGCCTGCACTCCGGATTCCAGATTCTAAGAATTACAATGTGACTGCTATCTCTTTGTGATATGGTCGAGGCCTTCTTGACCAGGGGTATATCATATCACCACTGAGGGTATCTGTCAAAGTACGGTTACGAATCACGAGTTACGAATTACAAATCACGAATTACGAGTCTTGTGAGTTTGACAACCACTCTGGCTCCCCATAAAATAAGTAACGTGATGTACTTGAGACTTATGCCCCACAGTCCCGAAGCACTCAATGGCGGAAAGGTGAAAAGCGAAGTATGCCGGGATTAAGTCCGAAAGAGGGATGGTCCTCCTTCGTTTTGCTGCTGTTGATGCTGTTGGCCGTGGCCTGGTCCCTGCAGGCGGCCGAGTGGGTAGAGGGACTCCACATTCTGCAAATGGCTATCCTGCTGAGCGTCGTCCTGGGGCTCCTGTTGTCCAAGCTACATCGCCTGCCTGGTAACCTTGCCCATCTCCTGAGCTTCCTTCTCGGTGGAGCCTGGACGATGGTTCTGGCCAGCACTTTCCTTCCACCAGAGTTTGGCTGGCGGGAGAAGCTGGATGAATTGGCCTATCGGTCTTGGGCCTGGTTCCAGGTGGCTATCAGCGGAGGGGTAAGCGACGATGAACTGATCTTCGTCATGGGGCTCTGCTTCGCCTTCTGGGTGTTGGGTTATACCTGCGCCTGGTATACCTTCCGCCGTCACCAGATGTGGCGCGTGATCCTTCCCAGCGGGGCAGCCCTGGTCATCAACGTCTACTATGCTGCCACCCCGCTGACCGGCTACCTGGTTTTTTACCTGTTCTGTGTCCTGCTCCTTGCTGTTCGCTCCCATCTCTACAACCGCGAGGTAGTCTGGCAGAAGGCGGCCATCATCTATGGCCCGCACGTTAGCTTCGACTTTTTGCGTGACGGGGCTGTCCTCTCCCTGATCATCATCCTGGCAGCCTGGGTGATGCCCGTCGTAGTTACCAACCCCCATCTGGATCAATGGCTCGAACGCCTGAGAGAGCCATGGCAGGTGGCTGAGGATACCTGGTGGCGACTCTTCTCTTCCCTGAAATACCGTAACCCGCAGGTGGTTAGCTCTTTCACCCGCGACCTGGAATTGGGCGGCCCAGTACACTTTGGCAATGTATCGGTGATGGATGTACGAGCCAGTAAGGGCCGCTACTGGCGCGCTGTGGTCTATGATACCTACACCGGCTCGGGATGGATCAACACCGATCCTCTCACCTTGGAGGTAAAGGGGGATGACCCACGCCTGGCCGGGACCTCCTTCCAGCTCCGAGAGGAGATCGTCCAGACCATCAGGCTGTACCAGGCTGGTGACGGACTGCTGGTGGCTGCCCCTCAGCCCATCAAAGTGGATCGTCCGGTGCGGACCCATGTAAGCGCTCTGGGGCGGATCGAGGGCCCGGTGGACGACTTCGGACCTCGTCTGCCTCTCAGTCCCTCCATGATCTACAGCCAGTATCGCCTGCGGCCCTACCAACCGTATGAGATAACCTCGTCCGTGACCAAGGCTGACGTGCAAAGTCTGCGCCGGGCACGAGGCCCCTATCCATCCTGGACAGAGCGCTACCTGCAACTCCCCGATACCCTATCCCAACGTATCGCCGACCTGGCCGGGGAGCTGACCGAGAAGTACGACAATGTCTACGACAAGGCTACGGCTATTGAAAGGTACTTGCGTCAGATTACCTACAATGAGCTTGTCCAGGCCCCACCCCCCGACCGTGATGGGGTTGATTACTTCCTCTTCGATATGCGGCAGGGGTACTGCAACTACTATGCCTCAGCCATGACCGTCATGTTGCGAACTATCGGCATCCCGGCCCGCCTGGCGGCCGGGTATGCTCGCGGGGTATACGATAGCGAGGCTGACCTCTATCGAATCAAGGACTCTGACGCTCACGTCTGGACAGAGGTTTTCTTCCCCGGCTACGGATGGATCGAGTTCGAGCCTACAGCCTCGGAGCCGCTCATCCTTCGTCCCGAACGCCAGGAGGATACGGCCGATCGGTCGGACCGCTCTACGGCACCGCGACCGCCTCGCGAAAGACCGGAAGATGAGTTCCCTCTTGAGGAGGACCTGGGGCCAGTGGTTGGTCCTGGCTTCCCCTTCCCTCTGCTGGGGATAGGGAGCGCGGGGCAGGCCATAGCGGTCATGGCCGCGGTTCTCCTGCTTGTCAGCGGGGTCACAATCTTCGTCGTGCAGAGGGGGAGAGGAGAGGAACTGACCACTCTGGAGAAGATTTACAGGGGGATGGTCCGCTACGCCAGTTTCATGGGCTTTCGACAGCAGGCCCAACAAACACCCCACGAGTATGGGGCCAGCCTGGTGGAGGTCATGCCTGAAGGAAAGGACCACTTCCTTCGGCTTGTCAGCCTCTACGTCAAAGAGCGGTTCAGCCCATACGGTGTGAACCGGGCGGAAGAGACAGAGGCAAAGGGAATCTGGGCGCAACTTCGGCTGAAGTTCTGGAAACGGTTGCTACGGTCGTTGGTGTTAGTCTTCTCCAGAAGGTCATAGAACGGCGGTAGTCGGTTGAACAGATCTACTCCTGCTGCTCCTTCAATTTCTCAGAAATCCGGTTTCTTGATTATCCGGACAGCGGGGGATATCATTGCCGGAGGATTTCTTTCCACTCTCTGAGCAATCACTCCCGTCTTCCCTTCAACAGGTCAACCACCACGTCCAAGACGTGCTTGGCCACCTGACTCTTGGGCAGGAGTGGCAACTCGGTAACAGCCCCTGTTCGGACGATGATGGTAACCTGACTTTTGTCGGCGGCAAAGCTCTGGGGCACAGGGTTGGCCACTACCAGGTCAAGCTCTTTCGCTACCAGTTTCTCCTTGGCGTTGGCCAGCAGGTTTTCCGTTTCCGCCGCGAACCCCACGCTTACCAGAGGCGAACGGCCAGCGGCAGCCGACGAGCGCTGCCACCTGGCCACCTCCGCCAGGATGTCTGGAGTAGGGACTAGCTTCAGGGTCAGTTTCTTACCCGTTTTCTTGATCTTCTGTTCACGCCACCCCTCAGGGCGGAAGTCGGCCACGGCCGCAGCCATGATCAAGACCTCGGCTTCGGGAACGGCCGCCAGCACAGCATCACACATCTCCCTGGCTGCGCCTACCGATACCAACTTGACACCCAAGGGTGGGGGGAGCGCGGTTGGCCCCGAGATGAGGGTGACATCAGCCCCCCGGTCCCTGGCGGCCTCGGCCAGGGCATAGCCCATCTTACCAGAGGAACGATTCCCCAGGAAGCGCACCGGATCCAGCGGTTCCTGTGTACCGCCAGCAGTGACCACCACCGACCGGCCCGTCAGGTCCCCCTCCCTCCCCAGAACCATGCGGATGGTGGACAGGATTTCCTCAGGTTCCACCATGCGCCCCAGACCCATAGCCCCTGAGGCCAACCGGCCATAAGCCGGACCGACTATGGTCACTCCGCGCTCCTGCAGGCAGGCCAGGTTCTGCTGAGTGGCAGCATTCTCATACATGGCCGTTTCCATGGCTGGGGCGATAATGAGGGGGGCGCGCGTGGCCAGGGCGGTGGTCGTCAGCATATTGTCGGCTATGCCCGTGGCCAGCTTGGCGATAGTGTTGGCCGTAGCCGGGGCGATGACCAGCAGATCAGCCCGCTTAGCCAGGGTGACATGGCCGATCTCTGTCTCCGCCAGGAGGGAGAACATCTCAGTGACCACCGGCCGATGGGTGAGGCTCTGGAAAGTGAGGGGCCTGACCAACTCCGTGGCCGCTTCGGTCATGATCACGTCCACTGTAGCTCCCGCCTTGACAAGCTCACTGGTCAGGACGGCTGCTTTGTAGGCGGCGATGCTGCCGGTGATGCCCAGGACGATATTCCGATCCTTCAAGACCTTTGTCACTTTACCCCTCA
>JBHIDP010000249.1:0-3935 GCA_046760185.1 Anaerolineae bacterium | reverse complement strand
GGGAGGCGGCCAGGGCCAGGGCCAGGTCGTTGGCCAGGGCGTTGATCTTGCTCACTTTGACCTTCGAGCGCCTGACCTTGCCACTGCTCAGCCGCTGCTCCACATATCCTGGCTCGACCCCAAACTGGGTGACGGTAGGTCCCTGGCTTACCTCCACCACCCGGACTGGCACTCCGAAACTGGCCAGGGTATCCTCGATGATCTTCACCTTTTCCCTGATCTCAGCCTGTTCCAGCTCCTGTTCGATATTCTCTTCGAGTATCTCCTGCCAGGGGGGCAATTGCCATTGGCGCCTCGGAGCCCCGATTATGCGTGGCACCACTCTATCAGGAGGGCGTGGGGCCGGTCTCTGGACGGCCTCGGCCGAAACCCGTTCCTTGATCTTATCCACCAGACGGGCTGGCCGCCCTTCCTCCTTGCCGGGCGGCGACATAATCTTGAAATCAGGGCGTCTCCCGCGATAGAGCTGCACGACATTGTGCCATCCTGTGGCTAAGGCCTTACCCAGTTGCCACAGGGAGATATTGAAGAGCATGATGACAGCCACACCGGTCAGGGCCAGCAGGGCGATGTAAGCTCCCCAGAGCCCGATGCTGGCCTTCAACCCCTGACTGATGGCCCAACCCAGGTAACCCCCCCCTTTTCCCTCATAGGCCAGTCGGCTCGGATCCACACTCGGTGTGGCGAAGTGGAGGACGGCCAGACCGACCAGGAAGAGGATGCCTGCTCCAAGGGGTCTTTCCCAGTGGAACAGGGGTTGTTCACCGAAGTTCCGCACCAAGAGCCAGAGGCCGAAGGCAGCCAGGACCACAGGGAGCAAGAAGACACCCCAACCGAAGGCCAAGTGAAGCAGACGCAACCAGGCTCCGGTCACGGCCCCCCTGTTAATAGAAAGCAGGCTAAGAGTGGTGAACCCGGCTACCGCTAACATAGCGATGCCCAGGATATCCAGTTTTCGGTCCAGGGACAGGGTGAAGCCTTGTCGTTTCCTCTTAGTCTTTGATCTCTTCCTGGCTGTCATTTCCCTCTCAGCCTTCAGCACAACCTATACACACACTCCGGACATGACGACGATCGTTCTCCCAATCACAAATGCGAACATTTGTATTATACACTAACTTCCCCAAAAGGGAAAGACCCCTTTCAACATCCCTAACAATCGAAGGAAGCTCTCCGTCACAAGAGAGCCTTGCATAAATCGGTTAAGAGGGATCAGGAAAGCCTTCCCCTGCTGCCAAGGGGCGTCCCCGCCCTGCTTCGGGCAGTGATGGGTGTGTGGAACGGGGCGGGGACGCCCCTCTGTAGCAGACAGGATGCCGTTCCACGAATTATGCAAGGGTTTATCACAATAGAAAAACCTGACCAACAATCTGATTCATCGTTCGACTGAAGACTTCGGTGAGCGTCGTCCGACTGAGATCTTCGACGCTGAGCTCAGACGAAGCGCTCACGAACGTCTGGCTGAATCCAGGTCCCATTCGCAACTCTGACCCTTCGGGCTGAGCCCTTCGACCCTTCGGCAAAGCTCAGGACAAGCTTCGCAGTTCGTCCCGCAGTTCGTCCCGCTCACTACGGGGCTCAGGACAGGCCCTCAGGACGAAGCCTTTCATCCGCTCAGAACAGGCTCAATTGCTCTGCTGACTCTGGTGGTTGCATCTCTTCAACCTTCTGGGCCTCGGCCAATATCTCCGGTATTTTGAGCATGTCTTGTTCGATATCCGTCCGATAGCGGGGTTGGTGCAGCGCGGCAGCCGGATGGTACATAGGATAGTATATGATGTCCTCCATACGGCGCGGTTGACCGTGAATCCGGGATATTTTCGCCCCGGGGAAGAAACTCTCCATTGAGTAGCGTCCCAAAGTGACGATCATTTTAGGTTTGATCAATTCGATCTGACGGTGCAAGTAGGGGCGGCAGGCCTCGACCTCTTTTACCAGAGGATCACGATTGCCAGGGGGACGACATTTGACCACATTTGTTATGTAGACATCATTGCGGTTGAGCCCGATGGAGGCCAAGAGCTCCTCCAGAAAATTTCCCGCTGCCCCAACGAAGGGGCGCCCCTGCTCGTTCTCATGGAATCCGGGGGCCTCACCGATGAATATCAGATCCGCATCCTCCGGCCCCTCGCCTGGCACAGCCTTCTTGCGGGACTGGGACAATTCACATTGCTGGCAGACCGCTATCTCTTGACAGACCTGCGCTAGCTCCGACATAGCTGACTCCTTTCCACCGTGGATGTAAAGTACAGGAAGCTGTACCCTGGACGAATCCGAAGAGTGTTTGCCGTATGCTGCTGAATTGTACCTTAACTGATGAAATTTGTCCAAGTACCACTTCTCCCTGCAAAAGAGGATGTCTACTGTGTACCCAGCACATGCCTTCCCTGCAAAAACTGCTAATTTGTGGTATAATACGTTCAGGCTAAAGGTCTGTGCCTCGGGGCAGGTCGTCTGACATTCAAGCCTTTTGGTGATGATGCGTATTAGAAGGGGGGGGTAAGAGTGACCGGTCCATCGCCTGTAATCGCCACCAAAATCCTTGTACCCAAGAGACGTCTCGATCTGCTACACCGTCCCCGCCTGGTGGACTTCATCCACGAGCATATAGACCGCAAGCTCATCGTCATCTCCGCGGGCGCAGGTTACGGCAAGACCTCCCTCCTCATTGACTTCGCCCACGATACTGATATCCCCGTCTGCTGGTATGCTATAGACCGGTTCGACAACGATCCCCACATCTTTCTGGAACATCTTCTGGCCACTCTCCAACACCGCTTCCCCAGTTTCGGCAAAAGGTTTGCCACGGCCCTTCAAAACACGGGCGACGTCAGGCCCAACCTCTATTCTCTGGTAGCTACCCTGGCCAATGAGATTTTGGAAGAGATTCCAGAGTATTTCGCCATCCTCCTGGACGACTACCACTTTATTGACCAGAATGAGACCATCAACGACTTCATCGGATATCTTCTACGATACATTGACGAGAACTGCCACATTATCATCTCCAGCCGTACATTGCCACCGATCCCCGATCAGGCCCTGCTTGTGGCTCGCAACGAGATGGTCGGTCTAAGCACAGAGGAGCTGAAGTTCACTCCCCAGGAGATCCAGGCTCTGGTCAAGCAGAACTACGATTTATCTCTGCCCGATGAGAAGGCTGAGGAGCTGGCCCGGCACAGCGAGGGTTGGATCACCGGCATCCTGCTCACGGCCCACAGCATGTGGGAGGAATTGCTGGAGGGTGTGATTGAAGCACCGGAGGCCAGCGGTAGGGTATACCAGTACCTGGCCGAGCAGGTTTTCGCTCAACAACCATCAGAGATACGCCAGTTTCTGCTGGGCTCCTCAGTTCTGGCGGTGATGAGCCCCGCCCTGTGTGACCAACTACTGGATATAGAGAATTCGGCCCAACTTCTGGAGACTTTGGAGCGCAAGAATCTCTTCATCACCAGGCTGGAAGATAAGGAGACGTGGTTCACTTACCATCATCTGTTCAGGGATTTTCTGCGGGATAGATTGCAGAGGGAGGACAAGGAGAGATATGAAGCTCTACACCTGGAAGCAGCCAGGATCCATAAAGACCGCGAGGAGTTTGACAAGGCCGTAGAATGTTACTTGACGCTTAATCTTCACCAGGAGGCGGCCAGGACAATAGAACTGGCGGAAAGGCCCACATATGATGCCGGGCGTTTGGACACGTTAGCCAAGTGGATTGATGCCATACCAGCAGACCTTCTGCTGTCCAGGCCACACTTGATATCCCTGCGCGGGAAAATCTACTCTGAGCGTGGAGAGCTTTCCACAGCTTTGGAACTCTATGACCAGGCACTGTCAGAGTTTGTCAAGCGGGACGATGGGACGCAAATTGCCAGGACATTGTACAGAAAAGCCACTGTCTTACGCTTCCAAGGTAACTACCAGGAAAGTATCGA
>JBHIDP010000248.1:0-3961 GCA_046760185.1 Anaerolineae bacterium | reverse complement strand
AGTCAGGACGCAACTTGTACTGAGCCTGACGAAGCTTGCACTGAGCCTGACGAAGCTTGCACTGAGCCTGACGAAGTGTATAGGAATATTATTTCTGCACGAGTGCTTACCAGCCTGCTGCAAGGCAGAGGTATGAGACGAGATTAGGCCAGAGAGACCAAAAAAGGATCTTTCACCCCATACTCCTAATAAGATGGAGAAAAGGTCCTTATCAAGCTATCAACCTCCCCCTCTAGACTATTTCGTGAATTTCAGTACAATCCAAGTATACCTTATCCATTTCTCGTTGTCAAGCCTGAATCTGAGTCCCCTTTTATGGCTTCCTTTGCCAACCCCAGTGCCGTCCTGACACCGGCACGGTGCCAGTTGCTACATCCACCACCGCCCCCCTTTATCCCTGCCCTCCAGCCAGCTATGTTTCTTCTTTGTCCTCAGGCTTATCCTCGGGCTTTCCAGCCGGCTCAGGCAGCTCATCCAGTCCCTCCTGGGAGCGGCGGAACTCACGGATCCCTTTCCCCAGGGCGCCGCCAATCTCCGGCAGCCGTCCCACCCCGAAGATGATGATGACGATCACCAGGATGATGATCAGTTCCATAGGGCCAATGCTCGGCATCTCACTCCTCCTTACTTCAGGGGGTCGCACCCCCGTCTGACCCGAACACGGGGGGGGCAACCCCGCTTAAACTTTAAGTAGGTCGCTGTCAAAACACCATTCTACTTTCCCTCCAGCCACTTGTCAAACGGAAAGGGGCAGAGATGGCAAAGCGGCCTGCATCGCAACAAGTAACCACTGCCGCAGCAGCATTTGATTCTGCCTGCGGCTTGTAGTATAGTGGGGTGAGGTCGCGATAGAGGACAGGAGGAGGTAGGCCTTTGACCGTATGCATCACCGAAACCACACCTGAGGCCGTGGCCGATTTCCTTAGCAGGGAGTGGGCAGCCGCCGACAGGGAGATCCTCGGTCTGCCCGAGGCGGGAAATTGGGTCAAACGGTCCTTTATCTACAAGGCGACCGTTGATGAGGAAATCGTGGGGGTTATCGAGTTCTATTTCCTGGGTGGCGTGGGGAATGTGTCCAGCCTGATCGTCAAGAGAGGGTGGAGGAATCAGGGGATCGGGAGGCAGTTGATGGAGGTGTTTGAGAGGCTGGCCAGCCAGGCCGGCTGTCACAAACTGTTCCTGAGGACCCCCAAGAGTTCGCCGGCCGTCCACTTCTACAATCGGCTTGGTTATCAGATAGAGAGTGAGCTACCGGATCACTATTATCACCGCGACTTTGTTGATCTGAGCAAAGTCTTGAAGGAGGATTGACGGTCGCAACCTTTTCCAAAGCATCCTCGGCCCGCTTCCTCGTTAGTTGCTACCCACGAACCTCAAAGCGGCACACCAGGTCGCCTTTGGCCACACACCGGGTCTCTTCAGATTGCACGTCGCCGCCAAAGATTCCAGCTCCCATGCCAGCCATCACGCCACGGATCATGTGGCAGACGCCGCTATCCGAAGGCCCATAGGCCTCAGCAAAGGGGGAATTCTGGACCTCAATGATCATCTCCTTGGTTTCCATATCCAGCTTATCCAGCCTGAACTTCCCCCAGCCGATCTCCGCACCCATGCCACACATAAAACTGACGATCTCTTCGTTGGAGTAGCCGAAGACCTCCTTGTACCGCTTCGAAGAGAGGGCTCCACCCGTGTACCCCCCGGCTGCCATCATCTCAGCGCACTTTTCACCGACCACCGCCTCTACGGCCTTCTGAAAGTCAACGATGGTCTCCGCCCGGATGAGGAAATAGCGCACGTCCTTGAAAGTGATGCACCCTTTGTCGGCATCGTATTGCAGGTTGTCTAGAATAGTGTTAGTCATCTCCGCCTCCCACTTCATAACATTCAAGCCTGGCTAAAATCTGTGGAGGAGTGGAGCCTTCAGGCGGATAAAACCGGCTCACCTGTCCTGGCGCGCAGGTGCCAGGGGAAGCCTCAACTCCCACAAGTTTTGGCCACACTCATAACATTCACGAGTCGCCAATCTTAGGTTGATGACCCTTAGAGAACAAATCAAAACCGAACCTACTTGACAAAGCGCAGGCGTTGTGCTACAATATGCTAGGATTTGCTAGAATCCACCACACGATTGCCATGTCTACCGATTTTTCGGCCGTGGCCGATACCTCCTCCCTCATCGTTCTGGCGAAGGTGAATGCCCTGGAGATGGTCCATGCTGTCTACGGGATCGTCGCCATCACCGACACTGTTTTTCGGGAAGTAGTGCTCGAAGGGAAAAAGCTGGGCAAAAGCGATGCCTGGACTGTCGAGGCGGCTCTGAGCAAGGGGCTACTGGCCAGAATCTCACTGACGTCAGATGAGGAGACTTTGGCCAAGTCGCTGCACGCTTCCAATCCCGCCCTGGACCTGGGCGAATGCGAAACCATCGTCCTGGCCGAAAGCCGAAAGGTGCCCCTGATCATCGAAGACCGCAAGGCCAAGGCCTTAGCCAGGGTTCGCGGTCTCACCTACACTATCGTCCAGATGGTACCCTTTCAGGGGTATGTCGTTGGCAAGGTACCTTATGCTCAATGCCTGGAACAGATGGAACGCATCGGCATGGCCATGAGTACTGATATCGCCGTCCTCAACGGCATGAGGGCCGCAGTAGAGGCCCTGGAACGCGAACGTCCGGAGAGAGGTGAGAGAAATGTCTAAGGCAGCCTATCAGCAACTGAACGTCCGCCTGGCTCCCGAGATAATTCGAGACCTGGACGAGATAGCCCGGGCGGAAGACCTGGACAAGACGACCGTGGTACGTCGCCTTATCGCCGACGGCATCCGACGGTGGCGGTTGGAGTATGCCTTAAAGCTTTATCAAGAGGGCCGCATCTCTAAGGCCCGCGCCGCTGAGATGGCCGGCGTCTCCCTCTACGAGGTCATGGATGCCATCCGCCAGCGAGGCCTCCAGGCTCAATACACCCTGGAGGAGGCGCTGGAAGATATGAAGGACATCGCGCAAAGGTCACTGCCCTCGTAGCTTCCTCGTCGCCTCCACATCCACCTTGAACGTCCCCGGATCAATCACCACCTTGTAGTCCTCCCGCGCACTTTCCAGGCTCACTTTGCTATCCCGCACGTCGGCTTCGATCAGAGCGAAGTCGCGCTCCAATGGGTCGCCATAGCCACCGGCACCGGGCAGACGCAGACTGACCACGTCGCCCCTATGCAGGGTGTCCAGCCCCTTGGACTTAAGTGGGCGCTCTTCCGGTGTGTCCGGGTTGAGGACGAACCTGCCCTTACTCCCCTCCTTGCCTCCGAACAGGCCAAAAGGGGCGATGCGCTGGCGATCACCGTAGCGGGCCAGCGACATGTCATCAATGAGCATCTCAATGTCACGACGCACGGTCAGGCCGCCACGGAACTTACCCGCCCCACCGGAGTCAGGGATGAACTCGTAGCGCTGGATGCGCACTGGATACTCCAGCTCCACAGCCTCGATGGGGGTGTTCTTGAAGCGGGCCAGGTGAGAGTCCTGCCCGTCGCGCCCATCCTTGGTCGGCCGCGCCCCGGCGCCACCCCCCTGAATGTCAATGTAGACGAAGCGCTTGCCAGTGTCTGGATGATAGCCGGAGAAGCCACAGTTGGTGATCTGGCCGTGGCAGCCAGCCATGACATTGTCGGGCACGGCCTGGGCCAGGGCCATCATCATGGCCTCGGTGATCTTCTGGCTGGTGTTGGTGCGAGCCCCCACCGCCCCCGGCATCTTCGGATTGACGATCAGCCCCTCTTCGGCTTTGACAGTGAAGGGGCGGTAGCAGCCGGAGTTAGGTGGCACGTGGGGGTCAATTACGGCGATGAGGGCGTAGTAGACGGCAGCGTGCACGGTGGCTAGGGGGCAGTTGATGTTGCCCCGCACCTGTTTGGCCGTGCCCTCGAAGTCCACCACTACCTCGTCACCCTTCTTGTGGATGTTGAC
>JBHIDP010000247.1:0-3985 GCA_046760185.1 Anaerolineae bacterium | reverse complement strand
AAGGCTGAGAAAGAGGCCAAGAAACCGGCAAAGGCAAAGGCCGAAAAAGAGGCTAAGAAGCTAACCAAACCAAAGGCCAAGAAAGAAGCTAAGAAGCCAGCCAAACCAAAGGCCAAGAAAACGGCAAAGTCAAAGGCTGAGGGCAAAGCGAAAACCAAGACCAAGGCAAAGGATAAGGCTGAGGCCAAGAGCACGGCCGAACGGAAGAAGGCTAAAGGAACGGCCACAACCAGGGCCAAAGGCGCAGCAGCAAGTAAAAGTACCGCTAAGTCAAAGTCTGCAAGCAGAGGGAAGAGGTAACTGCTCGTCAAGACCTGACAGGTTTCTGCATGAAAACCTGTCAGGTCTTGAGTACAGTTCGAAGGAGGCGATAAGATGGCTCATAAGAAAGGTGGCGGCAGCAGCCGCAATGGACGGGATAGCCAATCCAAGCGATTAGGGGTGAAGCGCTACGACGGTCAGTTGGTGACCCCCGGTACGATCCTCGTGCGCCAGCGAGGCACGAAATTCCACCCTGGCATCAACGTAGGCATAGGCAAAGATCACACCCTCTTTTCCACCATCAACGGCTTCGTGAAGTTTGAGCATGTCAGGCGAAGGAAGAAGCAGGTAAGCGTTTATGCGGAGCGATTGAACTAGGATGAAGAAAGATATCCATCCCGATTACTTTCCTAACGCCCGCGTGATCTGCGCTTGTGGCAATACTTTCATCACCGGGACCACCAAGCAGGAGATCAGGACTGATGTCTGCTCGGCCTGTCACCCCTTCTTCACTGGTGAGCAACGTATTGTGGATACCGCTGGCCAGGTGGAGCGGTTCATAAGGAGGTTAGAGCAGAAGCAAGAGGTGTCCGGCAGGAAAAAGGGTCGGAAGAAGGGCGCCGCAGTTCAGCCTGAGATGGCAGAGGCCACAGGTGACGAGCAGGAAGTGGCTGAAGTGGCAAAGGAAGGTAAGGCGGACAAAGGTCCAGCAAGAAAGAGGAAGAGGAGAAGGGCAAAGAAAGAACCGAAGGTAAAGGCGAATTAGCCTGAAACTTCGTTTGGGACAGGCAGAGCAATGGCGCTCTGCCTGTTGTCTTCATAAATGGCGAGTGGTTCCTCGGAAAGGGCAGTCGGTGAAGAAAGTGTGATCTGACATGCTGTTCTTGAGGAACTCTTTCTTTTGAAGGGTTTGGACGGCACAGGGATGCTGTCGTCAGGGTCTTGAGAGGGGAGCGGATGCGGTATGGCTCATAGAACTGAGGATGGTTGGATTGAGCTTATTTGTGGCAGCATGTTCAGCGGTAAGACAGAGGAATTGATCCGCCGGGTCAAGCGCGCCAAGATTGCCAAGCAGAAGGTACAGGTCTTCAAGCACAGACAGGACCAGCGCTACACCGAGGTTAAGGTGACCTCCCACAATGGGATGAACATGGATGCTGTCCCAGTGAGGGAAGCCAAGGAGATTTTGGAGCTAGTAGAACCGGATACCACAGTGGTGGCCATAGACGAGGCCCAGTTCTTCGATTGGGCCATCGCCGATGTCTGCAACGTTCTGGCCAACAGGGGAATGCGGGTTATCGTGGCCGGTTTGGACATGGATTTCCGGGGCGAGCCCTTTGGCCCTGTTCCTCTCCTCATGGCTCAGGCTGAGCGGGTAGACAAACTGCAAGCCATTTGTGTGGTCTGCGGCGCGCCGGCTAGCCGCAGTCAACGTCTCATTGATGGTCAACCGGCTCCCTACGAGGATCAACTGATCCTGGTTGGAGCTGACGAGGTGTACCAGGCTCGCTGCCGCCACTGTCACGAGGTGCCAGGGAAACCGTAGCGGCCCCTGTCAGAAAGGCGTCTTTTGGCAATCATGAGAGCATGTGAGCAGGATTCCAATCAATTCAATTATGGCGGCCAGGCGGTGCTGGAAGGGGTGATGATGCGTGGCCAGAAGGTAGTGGCCGTGGCCGTGCGCGACCCCTCGGGGCAGATCGTTCTCCACAGTGAGTTGATTGCCGGTTGGATCCACAGCGGGCGCTGGAGCAAGATCCCCTTCCTGCGTGGTTTGGTCCTGCTGTGGGATACCCTGGCCCTGGGAATTCGCAGTTTGATCTTCTCGGCCAACGTGGCCCTGGCCGAGGAGGAGGAAGTGGAGTTCGGTGGGCCGGTAGTGTGGACTACTTTGGTGGTGTCCCTTCTCTTCGTTATCGGTCTCTTCTTCACTGTTCCTCTGTTAATCACCAGCCTTATAGAGCCATACATACCCTCTTCACTGGTAATCAACATCCTTGAAGGTCTCCTTCGCCTTCTCCTCTTCCTGGCCTATCTGGCCGGGGTTGGTTTGCTGCCTGACATCAAGCGCGTCTTCGCCTACCACGGTGCCGAGCACAAGACCATCAACGCTTACGAAGCCGGAGTCCCGCTGGATCCTCACCTGGTCCAGAACTACAGCACCAGCCATAGCCGTTGTGGCACAGGCTTCCTGTTGGTGGTTATGGTGCTGGCTATCCTCATCTTTGCCTTTCTGGGTCGTCCCCCTTTGCTTTTACGTTTCCTCTCCCGCATCCTCTTGATCCCCCTTATCGCCAGTCTCTCCTACGAAATCATCAGGTTTGGAGCAGCCCACCACTCTAATCCCCTCCTTCGGGTGGCCCTGGCTCCCAGCCTGGCTCTGCAAAGCCTCAGCACCAGGGAGCCCGATGAGTCTATGCTCGAGGTGGCTATCGCGGCCCTGAAGAAGGTGCTGGCCACCGAGGGGTTGCTGGCAGAGAAGCCTCAGGAAGGACTGGAGCCTGGGGCCGTCCCCGCACGCTGATCCGACTACAACCCTCCTACAAAGTCTGTGGGCGTCCAGCTCCCGGTGCGATTCCGCTATTTGGCCTCCTGTGTGCTGTCCGGCCATTTGCTGTTTGTGGTCTCTTGGAGTATAATGTGGTCACAATGGCAAAGGAGGTGTGACAATGACCCAGATGACGGTAGGCATTCGAGAGCTGAAGGCACGGCTGAGCGCCTACGTGCAGCAAGTCAAGGCGGGGGCCACCCTGGTTATTACGGAACGGGGGAAACCGGTCGGGCGCATCGTACCGCTGAGTCCGTCGGTGGAGACCCGGGTGCAGGAACTGGTCCAGGCGGGGTTGATGGCCTGGAGCGGGCACAAACTGGTTCCCATGACGCCAGTGGCACGAACGCGGGGCAGACGGACGGTGGCCGACCTGCTGTTGGAGGACCGAGAATGATTCTCTACCTGGACGCCAGCGCACTGGTGAAGCGCTATGTGGCTGAGCCGGGCTCGCCAGAGGTAAACGAAGCGATATCCAAGGCAGAGGTGATAGGCACAGCGGTTATAAGCCGGGCAGAGGTAGCGACTGCGTTGTCCAAAGCAGTGCGGATGGACGCGCTGACGCGAGAGGATGCGTTGGCCAGTCTCCAGGTTTTCAGAAACGAATGGCCTGACCTGGTGCGGGTGCAGGTAACGGAAATAGTGATCGCCCGCGCCGATACTTTCGCCTGGGAGCACAGCCTGCGGGGCTACGACGCGGTCCACCTGGCGGCAGCGTCCCTATGGCAGGATGCAATGAGCGAACGGGTGACGCTGTCCACCTTCGATAGGCGGCTCTGGGCAGCGGCCGAACGGGTGGGGTTGGCCCCCTATCCAGCCGATTTGCCGGCACTGTTGGATGCATGGAAGGGGTAGATTTGAAATCCAAGTTCCTGGGTGGCATGGTGGGGAGTGCCCTGGGTGATGCCATCGGTGAAATGGCTTTCCGGGGCTTGGGAGAGGCGGCTCTGCGCTCAGAGATAGCGCAAACGGACCTCCTCATCTACACGGACGACACCGCGATGGCCATTGGTCTGGCCGAATCCATCATCCAGCTCGGGCGGCTCGATGAAGGGCACCTGGGTGATACCTTCCGGGCGAACTTCAAACGCGAGCCCTGGCGGGGATACGGAGCGGGTCCACCCACCGTTTTCTCCCTGGTGGAAAGGCATGGTATGTCCTACTCAGAGGCGGCCC
>JBHIDP010000246.1:0-3985 GCA_046760185.1 Anaerolineae bacterium | reverse complement strand
TGGCGCACAGGTGCCAGGGAAAGCCTCAACTCCAAGTTGTTTTAGCCACACCCATCTCATTTACAAGGGCAAGGTCAGGATCCAGTAGGGATATCATTTCTGCACGAGTGCTTTGCGAGCGTACACAGTGAAAAGGTCCCCCAGGTTGACCGGTACAACCACCTCTGCCAGACCAGTGTTCCGTACCAGGTAAGCCAGTAAATGGGACAGAAAAGAGCTATAGGCTTGTAGACGGGTTGCCAGATAGCCCAGGCGTAGATACCGGCCCTGATTGACCCATTTCACGACCGAGAAGTTTGCCTTTTCCAACATTAGCCGCAGGGTCCTGGGGGAGAAGTAGTAGAGGTGCATCTCCATCAACCAGGGCCAGCGAGCGCCCATCAAATGGGCCAGAGGGCTCTCGATGTTGATGGTGTGGATACAGATGAGCCCTTCTGGCTTGAGCACCCGGTTGACCTCACGCAGTTCGCCTAGAGGATCATTGAGATGCTCGATCACATCCCACAGGGTTACCACGTCAAAGAAATTGTCAGCAAAATGGGCTTGCTTCAGGGTTCCTTCTCTGACTCGCAGCCCCCGCTGACATGCCTCAGCGCTAGCCCAGGTGGATGGCTCCACCCCCCAGGTTTCCCACCCGCGCTCCTGAGCGATCTCCAGGAAGACGCCGATGTGGCAACCTACATCCAGCAGACGACGACCGTTGCCAGGCCCGATGAATTCCTCCAGCGGCTCCAGGTTCCGGCGAAAAGTCAACACCCGCCCTTCCCGCTCCTCCAGATAGGTCTGGTCAACGACATTCTCATAGCTGTGGAGGGCCTCCTGGGCAGCGGGACGGGGATTGGCATAGATCAGGCCGCAGCGAGAACACTTGACTATGGCGTAGTGAATGCCATAGCTAGGGGTGGTGCAGCGGAAGTGCTTGATCATCTCGCTTTGAGGAAGGTCCGGTCGAGTGTCAGGGTATAGCTCAGTAGCTTCTACCGAGCCACACAGGTTACAACTGACCTCTTCAAGGGGAAGACCGGACATTTTGACTTCTGAGCCCATATTTCGCACCCCTCAGGCTTCCGCTCGGATCCCGCTGGAGTCGAGGCTTCAGCCGGTTGCACCGGCCCGCTAATCCGCCTAAAGGCTCGACTCCGACTTTTAATGACGCTCTTGGGATAGATAAGACGGCAGAGGGTGCGAAAAACAAGCTGAGGAACGAGGCAACCTTATAGACGTTGCAAACTCAAGCGGAGGACTGTGTAGATAGCCTTCAGTATCTCCTGACGGGAAATCTTGGATGCCCCATGTTCCCTGTTTCTGAAGATGATCGGCACCTCACCGATAGAATAGCCACGCTGCTGGCACTTGTAGAGCATCTCCACCAGGAAAGAGTATCCCTCAGAGAATATGCTGTCGAGATCAATGCTTTCCAGCATCTCGCGCCGATAACAGCGGAAGCCGGCTGTGCAGTCGTGAGCCTGCAGGTTCAACATAAGGCGGGCAAAAGTGTTGGCGCTCTGACTCAACAGCCGTCGTCCCACGGTGCAGAAGAGAGTGCCTCCCCCATCTACATAGCGAGAGCCTATGACCAGGTGTTTCTCCTGGGTCATGCCCACCAACTCTGGTATGTAGCGAGGTTGGTGGGAGAAATCGGCGTCCATGGTCATGACCAAGTCAGCCTCCAGCTCAATCGCCCGCTTGAAACCGGCAATGTAGGCCGAACCCAGGCCCGCCTTCCAGGGACGATGGATGACGTGCACCTCAGGGTATTGATAGGCCAAGGCGTCGGCCACCTCCCCTGTACCGTCCGGCGAGTTATCATCAACGACTACGATGTGCAGGTCCAGGGGCAGAGCTAGTACTTCGTGTACCAGGGTCTCTATGTTTTCGCGTTCGTTATAGGTAGGAATGACTACGACGGTTGGCAATGCCCGCTCCTTGGTGTAGTGGTCCAATCTACTCCCTATTTTAGCCCTATTTCAAGCATTGCGCAAGATAGGTTCGAAGCTTCACAGCCACCAGGAAAATCCAACTGCCATTTCAGCTAACAAGAGGCGGTTTGTCTATCAACCGGCAATGTAGTACAATACAGTTTGATTCTGCACGAGTGCTTTCTTCAGGACAGCCAAGAGCATTGGGAGCCAGTACATGATCCCTATCCGTGACATCAACCCTACCCGTACCTTTCCTCTCATCACCATCACCCTTATTGCCCTCAACATCTCGGTCTTCCTCTACGAGCTGGTACTTCAGGGTCGGGGAGAACTTGTGTTGGCAAAGTTCATCTACGCTAATGGCGTCACACCTTATGAGATCACTCACAATGTTGATCTTCCTCCTTCCAGTCCAGGCTCTGTCTATGTCACATTCCTCTCCTCCTTATTCCTTCATGCTGGCTTCGTCCACATCATTGGAAATATGGTTTACCTCTGGATCTTTGGAAACAATGTGGAGGACCGTCTGGGACATCTGGCCTTCCTTTTCTTCTACCTTCTTGCTGGACTGGGGGCTGCTTTGGCTCAGATAGCTGTCAATGTCAACTCCACGATCCCTTCCATCGGAGCTAGTGGAGCTATCGCCGGGATCCTGGCTGCGTACTTGATAATGTTCCCTCGGGCTCAGATCTACACCCTCCTTATCCTGGGGTATATCATCAGGATGGTTCGTTTGCCAGCCATTGTGGTTATCGGCTTCTGGCTGGTCCTACAGTTTTTTAACGGAGTGGCCTCCTTGGGGGCAAGGGAGGTCGGTGGTGTGGCTTGGTTCGCTCATATTGGAGGCTTTGTGGCTGGGCTCGCGCTTGTTCCTATCTTCGGCCGGCGAAGGAGGTTTGGGTTATAGGGAGGGTCTTGGGCCATGAATCGAGCTGAGGTTCTGCATCAATTGCAAAGGATTGATCTCGAACTGGCGGGGAAAAGGGATCGTCTTTTGGAGGTGGAGGCCAGACTGAAGGGGAACGAGGAGTTGGCCCAGGAGCGTGAGGCCTGGCAGGCACAGAAGAGCAGACTCGAGGGGCTCAGGGTTCGGTTGCGGGAAAAGGAATTGGAGCTTGAAGGGTTAACGGAGAAGATCACCTCAGAGGAGGCCAGACTGTACGGCGGGCGGATCACGAGCCCCAAAGAGCTGGAAGGGATGGAGCAGGAAGTGCGCTATCTCAAGCGACATAAGGAGGAATTGGAGGATCAGGTGCTGGACCTGATGGCTGAGTTCGATGAACACCAGCAGTCTCTGGCGGCCAGGGAAGCCAGGCTTGAATCCCTGGAGGCTCAGTGGGAGGAGGAACAGGTTCGCCTGACCAGCGAGTTGGATGGGTTGAGAGGACGTCTGAAGGCTTTAGAACGGGATAGAGGCAAGATCAGAGCTGAGGCAGAGCCGGAGGACCTGGCCAGCTATGACCATCTGCACTCCAAGAAGGGAGGAAGAGCGGTAGCTATCTTGGAGGGGAACCTCTGTCAGGCTTGTGGAGTTACGGTGTCCACCACCAAGGTGCAGCGGGCCCGTCAGGGCCAGGAGTTGGTCTATTGTGGGAGCTGTGAAAGCATCCTCTATGCCCCCTGAGTTGACACATCGTTTCTGACTCTGACCGATGAACGAATTGGTGATGCAGGTGGACGGAGCGGCCCGAGGTAATCCTGGCCCGGCTGGAATTGGTGCGGTGATCCTCCGTGGAGATGGAAAGACTCTGGGTCAACTGTCCCACTTCATTGGCCGTGCTACCAACAATGTGGCAGAGTACACCGCCCTGATACGGGCGCTGGAGTTGGCCCAGGAATACGGTGCGCAGGACCTGGTCATTCAATTGGACAGTCAGTTGGTGGCAAGGCAACTGCAAGGCAGGTACAAGGTGAAAAACAAGGCTCTGATGCCTCTATGGAAACAGGTTCAGAAGCTGTTATCTCCCTATTGCTCAGTGCGAGTGGAACAGATTACCCGAAGTGAGAACAGGAGGGCGGACAGACTGGCCAACGAAGCCATTGACGCCGCTCTGTTTGGTAAA
>JBHIDP010000245.1:0-4014 GCA_046760185.1 Anaerolineae bacterium | reverse complement strand
GGTCTTGTTTAGTATGATCTGTATGGCGTTGGCGTCGCTGTCTCCTCAGGCGGTGGCGGACCCGGTGGGCCTGGTTCAGGCTCCTCTTTTCCAAGTGGGCCCGAGTAGTCGAAGCGAAGGATGGGGCTTTCACAGAGGTAGATCACCTTCGTCTCTTCCACCTGGGCCACGGCTATTTGCAGAGAGTACCGCTCAATTGCTTCCAGAGTGTAGGGCGCAACTTCCAGGAAGGGCTGGCGAGGGGCGGCTATCCCCCAGGCCGGCTGGCCTTCCCGCCAGAGCCTTACCTCAAAGTTCTGGTTGGGGCCCAGAGTCCCTTTCCAGGCCCAACGGATGGTGAAGCCGTAGTCCAACACTGCCCCATCAGCCGGCTCCAATATCCTCAGCGAATCGCAGTAGAGGTTGGGTGTAGGGCTGACCGTCGTAGTAGCAGTCGGTGTGGGGGTAGGGGTGTTGGTTGCCAGCACCACCACGACGTAAGGTGTGAGCGTGGGGGTTGGAGCAGGGGTCGGTGTGGCCGTTGGGAGAGGGCGATTGGCAAAGGGTGGAAAGGTGTCTGCCCGGAGTTGATCTGATGGGACCGGGGCCGAGGGGTTGATCTGAAGTGGCGGTTGACCAGGCAGCACGATAGCTCTCTGTCCAGGCCCCACCACCACTGTCACACCCTGAGCGGTGACCTCCACCTCATCCTGGAAGCCCAGGACCTCTGTGACCTGCCGTTCATCAACCTTCACCACAAATTCCGTACCCCGTACCGAAGCTACGGCCGATGGGGTTTCAATCTGATAGCGAGAGGTTGGGTCCAAGAGGCGTTCCACCCGGTTCCAGGTGGTGCCCAGCCACAGCTTCAACTCCACCATGAAGGGCCTCCCCTCGGGCCCACGAACCAGGTTCTGGAGGCCCAGGTCGGTGTTGGACCCCAGTTCAGCGCTGGTCCCTTCAGAGAAGGTGAGGAGGGCTCGCGAATTGTCGCTGGTCTTGATCCTATCTCCCACACTCACCAGTACCCGTTCCTCGACTTTGATCCAGTCCGTCGTCCTTGCTTTCAGCAGCAGGACCTCACCCTCCAGGATGGTCAGGCTGGCTGTAGGGGGAGCATTGTCCTGTATCGAGGAGAACACAAAGGCTCCTACGCTGCCCACCAGCAGGGCCAGCAGCCCGGCTATCACTAAAGCGCCTAGCCAGAGAACGGATGATCTCACCTTCACTTTAGTCCCACTACGGCTTCCCATAGAAAAGCATCTGATGCAGGTCTTTGACCTCCCAATTATAAACCATCCTGCGGGCAAACTCAAGCGTTGAGCTGATTATAGCATAGAAGGGGTTGTTGGACAATGGGCTTCTTGCGCTATCTGAGACCCTTTGCCCTGTTGCCCCCGCTGTGGTAGAATCTAATCGGTTCATTTAGTCAGGAGGGAAAGATGCACTTCGATATCCTGACCCTCTTCCCCGGTCTCTTTGCCGGCGTTTTCGAGGAGAGCATCATCAAGCGGGCCAGGGAGGCGGGACTTATCTCCATCGCCATCCATGACATCCGGGAATACGCCACGGACAAGCATCGTGTGACCGACGACGAGCCGTATGGCGGCGGTGGAGGCATGGTTATGAAGCCGGAACCGATCTTCCGAGCGGTCGAATCCATCCTGGCCTCCATCGAGCCTGAGACGAGCCTGCCCGCTATCATTCTCCTCAGCCCACAGGGTCGTCTCTTCAGCCACGCTGTAGCCCAGGAGTTAGCCGGTCGCGAACGCCTCCTCCTCATCTGCGGCCGTTACGAGGGGGTGGATGAGCGGGTCAGGCAATACCTTGTCACCGACGAAATCTCCGTGGGCGACTACGTCCTCAGCGGCGGTGAGATCCCGGCTATGATCATCGTTGATGCCGTCACCCGTCTCCTGCCGGGAGCCCTGGGCGACCCGGCCGCCGCGGCTCGCGACTCCCATGCCAGGGGTCTGCTGGAGCATCCTCACTACACCCGCCCGGCCGTCTTCCGCGGGCACTCTGTGCCGGAGGTCCTTCGCTCTGGCAACCATGCGGCTATCGCCCGCTGGCGGAGGCAGGAAGCGTTACGCCGTACCTGGGAGCGGCGGCCTGACCTCCTGGCCAGGGCGGATCTGAGGGAAGAAGATAAGCGCTTCCTGCGGGAACTGGGCTGGGAAGAGGCTGACTGAATCAACTTTTGTCAGGTTTCACGAATCATGCTATAATCTCTTGGTTTTGAAATCTGTCGGGAAAGGTGATGCCCTCATGGTTGATCTGGTAAAGTCCGTTGAGGAACAACAACTACAGAAAGAGCGTGAGATTCCCCGCTTGCGTCCCGGTGACATAGTGCGGGTGCACAATCGCATCGTGGAAGGGGACCGGGAGCGAGTGCAGGTCTTCGAGGGGACGGTCATCCGTCTGAGAAAGGGAGGGGTCAACTCTACCTTCACCGTGCGCCGTATCGCTGCCCACGGTATAGGGGTGGAGCGGACCTTCCTGCTCCATTCACCCCGTGTGGAGAAAATCGAGGTACTCCGTCATTCTCATGTGCGCCGAGCCAAGCTGTACTATTTGCGGGAGAGAACGGGCAAAGCAGCCCGTCTGAAGGAGAAACGGCTGCAGACCACAGAGGCGTAGGCAGGGGCCTACGCCTTTCGCTTTTTGAGTCAACACGTGTCAAGCTGCTCTGCGGAGATGGTTGATGGAAGGTCCCAGCCTGGCTGAGGAGATGGCCTTGTACGGCCAGGGATACCAGCTCGTGGCTGGCCTGGATGAGGCCGGACGTGGGGCCTGGGCCGGGCCGGTGGTGGCTGGGGCTGTGCTCCTCCCCCTGGGACGTTCTGATCTGGCCTCCTCTCTGAGCAGGGTCAGGGATTCCAAGAAGCTCACCCCCCGGCAGCGCCAGGTGGCCTACGATGCTATTATGGCCACGGCCCTGGCTACGGGTGTGGGGGTGGTTGGGCCGGAGATTGTTGACCGCCTGGGAATTGTGCCGGCTACCCGCCTGGCCATGCGTCTGGCCTTAGCCCGCTTCCCCTTTTCCCCCCAATTTCTTCTGATAGATGCCCTCGAACTGCAAGACCTGCCATTGCCTCAGAAGGGGTTACCCAAGGGGGACGGTCGTTGCCTCTCCATCGCTGCTGCCTCGGTGGTAGCCAAAGTTAGCCGCGACAGGCTGATGGTCGAGTTCGATTCCCGCTATCCTGGCTATGGTTTCGCCCGACACAAAGGGTACGGCACCCCTCAGCACCAGGAGGCCCTGAACCGCCTGGGTCCTATCCCCATCCATCGCCTGTCCTACGCTCCCTTGAGACGCTTGAAGGCCGGGGAGAAACTGGGATAGAAGCCACTGATGGGCCAGAGCAGGGATCGGCGAAGGGACCTGGGGACGCGGGGGGAGAAGATGGCGGCCGCCTACCTGCGCCAGCAGGGGTACGTCATCCGGGAGATGAACTACCGCTGTGCGGTGGGCGAGCTGGACATCGTCGCTCAGGACGGTGGGTGTCTGGCCTTTGTTGAGGTGCGGACGCGGCGAGGCCGGCAGTACGGCACGCCGGAGGAATCGGTTACCGCCGCCAAGCAGGCCAAGCTGATCGAGGTAGCTCAGACCTATCTGCAGGAGCGGGGGTTGGGCGAGACCGACTGGCGCATTGACGTGGTGGCCGTGGAGCTGAGCTCCCGGGGTGAGCTGCTACGGGTGAATTTGATCAAGAGTGCGGTAACGGGCTAGCCGAAACACTGTTTGGTTAAGAAGGCGAGCGCTGGTCGAGTAGGCCCGAAGGGCCGTATCCGCCGGGTTGAGCCTGTCGAAACCGAGGCCAAGCGAGCGGCTTTTCATAGGTGTGCTTAAAATGACTTGGAGTCGAGGCTTTCCCTGGCACCTGTGCGCCAGGACAGGTGAGCTGGGATTTTCCGCCTGAAGGCTCCACTCCCCGAGTTGTTTTAGCTAAGCCTTTTCGTTTCTTGATGGGCACACCTTTCGTATAGTCATATGCCTACAAAAGGGAGGCAACCCAGGAAGAACCGACAGGG
>JBHIDP010000244.1:0-4018 GCA_046760185.1 Anaerolineae bacterium | reverse complement strand
GCAGATTGATGAGTTGATGGCCCACAAATCGAACAAGGAGTGATGCTTGTGCTTGCCAAAGTAAGCAGTTGTGCCGTCGTCGGACTGGAAGGGGCCATCGTCCAGGTGGAGGTTGACATCTCCCGCGGCCTCCCCTCGTTCACCATCGTTGGTCTCCCTGACGCCGCAGTGCAGGAGTCGCGGGAGCGTGTGCGAGCTGCCATCCGAAACTCCGGCGCCCACTTCCCAGGCACCCGCCTGACCGTCAACCTGGCCCCTGCTGACCTGCGCAAGGAGGGACCAGCCTACGACCTGCCCATTGCTGTCGGTATTCTCCTCGCTTCGGAACAACTGTACGCTGACCTCTCCACCTCCCTCTTTATAGGCGAGCTTTCCCTGGACGGAAGCGTGCGCCACACCAACGGCATCCTCCCCATGGCCAGCCTGGCCAAGGAACAGGGGTACGAAACGGTCTACGTCCCTGCTGTAGATGCACCGGAGGCGGCCCTGATCCAGGGGATCAAGGTCATCCCGGTCGAGAACCTTGAGTCCCTGATGGATCACCTGAGCGGCCATAAGCGGTCCGAACCCTATAACCCCACCTTGGAGTTTTTCGACGAGCAGCACACCCCTCAATACAGCACCGACATGGCCCACGTCAAGGGACAGGAGCACGTCAAGCGGGCACTGGAGGTGGCAGCCGCCGGTGGACACAACATGTTGATGAGCGGCCCGCCGGGGGCCGGCAAGACCCTCCTGGCCCGCTCGGTGCCTTCTATCCTGCCGCGCCTGACCGCAGAGGAAGCTCTGGATGTGACCCGCATCTACAGCGTCTGCGACATGTTGCCCCCGGACACCCCCCTCATCAAACACCGCCCCTTCCGCGCTCCCCATCACACCATCAGCCACGCCGGCCTGGTAGGAGGTGGCCGCTGGCCGCGCCCTGGTGAGATCTCCCTGGCCCATCGGGGGGTACTCTTTCTGGATGAGCTGCCTGAGTTCGGTTTACGCAGCCTAGAGACCCTCCGTCAGCCTATGGAGGACAAGATCGTAACTATCAGCCGGGCGCAGGGTACCCTCACCTTCCCAGCCAACTTCATGCTCATCGCTGCTATGAACCCCTGTCCCTGTGGCTACTTTGGTGACCCGGTCAAAGAGTGCACCTGCTCTCTGGCCATGGTCAGCCGTTATCAGAAGCGCCTCTCCGGCCCGCTGCTGGACCGCATTGACATCCACATCGAGGTTCCCAGAGTGGACTACGACAAGCTCTCCAGCGATCGCCTGGGTGAGCCGTCGGCGGCCATCCGCCAACGAGTGGAAGCAGCCAGGGAAGTGCAACGCCAGCGCTTCGAGGGTACCGGGTTTACCTGCAACGCCGACATGGGACCGGCCCAGGTGAGGAAGTACTGCCCCCTAGACGAGACAGGGCGCAGCCTGCTGCGGGCCGCCATGCAGCAGTTGGCCATGAGCGCCCGCGCCTTCCACCGCATCCTCAAGCTGGCCCGCACCATCGCCGACCTGGCCGGTTCAGAACAGATCGAGACCGCCCATCTGGCCGAGGCCATCCAGTACCGACCCAGGCGTCAACTTTAAGCGGCTGGAGTTTCAGCACATCCGTTTGGGACTTTACAACAGGACGTAAGTGTGCTAGAATTGTATTCAGGTTCAACAGCATTTAAGCTATTTTGTTCTTCCTGAACAGAGAAGAGGGATGGAAAGTTTACCTGCCTACCTAAGCAATCGCCTGGACACTCTGCAAGAGACCTTCGGCCATCGCGCCTTCACCGTTGATGAGGCTCAACAAATCCTAGCTACCTCACGCAGCTTCACTTACAAGATACTCCAAGAGTTAACCGATCGGGGCCAGTTGAAGAGACTTGGTCGAGGGGTCTACACCTGCAACGGCATGGTGTCTGGCATGAGCCATGACATCGCTTTCTCTGGGCCCATGCGTGATGTTCACTCTACTCTGTTCTCCGAGGGAATTCATTTCTTTGTCACCGGTCTTGACATCTTGCTCCCCTTCACTCACCATCTTCTGGTCCGCTATCCCCACTTGATTTATGTGGAGCGAGGCTCTGGGGAGTGGGCCAAGCAAACCATCTCCTCGGCAGGCTACAAGGCCGTTCTCGGCCCTGATGCTGAGGCCCTTGAGGTCGCTCTTGACCTGGTGGGTGACGAAGGGCTAATCGTCATTCGGGAGACCGGCGAGTTCTACGGCACCGGCGATGAACAAGCCACCCTGGAGCGAGCCCTGGTTGACCTGTATTGCGAGGTTACTCGCCTGGGTTTCCCTTTGAGCCTTGCCGAAGTAGGGCGAATCTTCTTCAGCGCCGTTCATCAGGGCGGCCTAAACTACTCTCGATTACTGCACGCTGCCCGGCGTCGTGGGCTGGAAGCAGAAATTCGGGGAGTGCTCTTGGAGCTATCATTCCATGTGCAAATCCCCGCTCTCTTCCTCAGCGGGAAAGTCAAACGAAACGAGAATACCGCCGTCGTCGCCGAAACCATAGGAGCCATCCTTCGATGATCGAGCTGGCACGCTTCGAGGATATACTCATCCATACGCCTTCGGCCCTCAGTCCAGAAGTGCTTTTTGAACGTAGTGCTCGCTTTGGGTTCTCTCAGCCCTCTGAGGTTGAGGCTTTTGCCTGGGTGATGGAGTTGGGCGCCCAGATACAAGGGCTGGCGGGAGAGCGCCTGGTCATCAAAGGGGGCGCAGCGACTCAGTTGTACCTGTCGCTGGAAAAGCAGCGAGCCAGTGTTGACTTGGATCTCCTGTCCCT
The DNA here is from genome assembly GCA_046760185.1 of Anaerolineae bacterium. Classification (GTDB taxonomy): domain Bacteria; phylum Chloroflexota; class Anaerolineae; order JBHIDP01; family JBHIDP01; genus JBHIDP01. The sequence continues at coordinate 1,253 of JBHIDP010000244.1, read as the reverse complement.
GATGAACCGCCGCGAGGTCGGTGAATTGCTGAATGATGTCTCAAAGCGGCTGACTCCGCTTCACCCCTATTTCATCTTTAAGGAATACGTTCCAATCAAACCAGAGGTAGCGCTCCCCATGCAAAGCTACTTCGTGAATGTGCCTGCTGCCTTGAGCCAGGTTCGCGCAGAGGCAAGTGGGCCGCCCGGACGTTGGGTGAAGGTGGATTTCCTGTATCTGGATGAGCCCTTAAGCATCTGCAACCTGTCAGGGCGTAGCACATTCGCCTTGGATCTGGTGTTCGCGCCCTGTTCCGTGGCCGTCGGCTCTCTGATCGGGGACAAGCTTCTCACCCTGGCTACTGAGAGCATCGGCATCCCGAAAGGACGAGCAGCGGACCTGCCCAAGCATCTCTACGACCTTGACCATCTGACCAGGTTGCCCATGGATGAAAGCATGATGCGCGATATCTGCCAGGCCATTCAGGTTCTGGTACCTCAGGAGAGTGTCTACCGCGACCTCCAAGTTGGCATCCCGGCTGTTCTGGGTCACATTCGCCGAACCTTAGACCAATGGGCAATTCTGGATCTGGGAGCAGTTGGGGCAGAGGTAAAAGGGCACCTCAGCGCTTTTCAAGGGAACTATCTCCGGGCTGATGCCCACCTGCCCCTCTATGGCTGGGCAATCCGCGCCCTACGTCTGAAGTTCGTGCTGGATTGCGTCGAGGCGGCACTGTTGGAGGGACGATGGTCTGCATACCAACAACTCAGACGGGCCGATGAGTTGGAGGCGGCAATCCGAGCTGAACAGCTTGAGCCTCGTGAAAGAGGCCGCCACCGCCACGAGGTCAGAGAGGTCTTCCTGGGAAGGTTTTCCCACCTGACCGGCCTGCCGAAACGCCAATTCAAGGGCCGAGCTCCGGAGCGCATCTACTGGCAAATGGTAAACTTTGAGAACCTGGGTGCATTGGAACAAATTGTGATGCAGGGAGGAGTGACGAGGCTGTAGCAGATGGCAGATAGCTCACTTATCTCTACTTCCAGCTCACGTCCTTGCGGCTACTTTGGTGACCGGCAGCGAGCGCAGGGTGCGAGATAGTCAAGACCTGACAGGTTTTCACAGGCGTTTTTCAGCGTAAACGTGCTCGCGGAACGGGAAGGCCCTCTGTCTTAAAGTCGTGTGCAGAAACCTGTCAGGTCTAGCCTGATTCTGAAGAGTCTTGAACGGAGGTCAACTATGAAACGCCTGATTGAATTCCCCTTGGATGAGGGCG
>JBHIDP010000243.1:0-4035 GCA_046760185.1 Anaerolineae bacterium | reverse complement strand
GGCTCAGCCCGAAGGGACAGGTGAGCCGCTTCAGAGCGACTAAAGTCGCCACTACTAGCAGTTCATTTAGTTTAGCACAAAACCGCTCATTAGTCTAACGTGTAAGGACGGGTGAGAGCCAGCCGCCAATTTCAGAGGGTGATTGAAAGACTTCGGAAGTCTGAACGCTGGTCAATTGACAAGTGGTGCAAGCCATGTTATGTTGTAGGAAAATGGATCGAGTATATCAGCTTCGTCAAGGAGCCGTCCATCCGGTCGCATAACACACGGGCACCCCATATCCTAGGAGGAGTGACAGTTGTTCGACGAAAATAAAATCCAGTCGGCTGTGGCTTCCATCATCGAAGCCATAGGTGAAGATACAGGACGAGAGGGACTGAGGGAGACACCTCATCGTGTGGCTGAGATGTACACCGAACTCTTTTCTGGAATCTGCGAAGATCCCATGAATGTCCTGACCACCACCTTTGAGGAGGACCATGAAGAGATGGTTATCCTCAAAGACATCCCTTTCTATTCCATGTGCGAGCACCATTTTCTCCCTTTCCACGGCCTGGCCCACATAGGATACATCCCCAAGGGGAAGGTGGTGGGTGTCAGCAAGCTGGCTAGGGTGGTAGAGATCCTGGCCCGCCGGCCTCAGATGCAGGAGCGGCTGACGAGCCAGATCGCTGATACTATCGTCGAGGCCCTAAGACCCCACGGAGTGGCTGTCGTCATCGAGGCAGAGCACCTGTGTATGACCATGCGTGGCATCAGGAAGCCGGGGAGCAAACTGGTCACATCGGCCAACCGCGGCATCTTCCGGCGGAAAATTGCCACACGCTCGGAATTTTTCTCAATCATCGGAGGTGAACATAGCCGATGAACGTCGTCAAGGGGTCAGAAGGCACACTAAGCATTGACGGGAAGGTCTTCGCCTGGGGACAGAGAACCTACGTCATGGGCATCCTCAACATCACCCCGGACTCATTCTCTGGAGATGGGCTGGCCGGAGATTTTGAAGCAGCCCTGGCCCAGGCCCAGCGCTTTGCGGCCGAGGGGGTTGACATCATTGATGTGGGGGGAGAATCAACCCGTCCTGGCTCAACCCCTGTTTCGACTGAGGAGGAACTGGGCCGTGTCATACCGATCATCAGTCACCTGGCCCGCGAATTTGACCTACCCATCTCCATTGACACTTACAAAGCCGATGTAGCCAGACAGGCTCTGCAGGCAGGAGCACATCTTATCAACGATGTGTGGGGACTGCGGCGAGAGTCACAACTGGCATCTGTGGCGGCCGAATATGATGTGCCTCTCATCCTGATGCACAACCGCAGCACCTCCAGAGAGAGTGCCCAGGTTGATCAGCTTGGTGGCCATTTTGTCGGCGTTGAATATGAAGACCTGGTGCCAGACATCATCAGGGAGCTGAGGACAAGCATTGAGATAGCTCTGGATGCCGGGGTGCAGGAGGAGAAGATCATTGTAGATCCAGGGCTTGGCTTCGGCAAAACGGTTGAGCAGAGCCTGGAGATCGTGAGACGGTTGGCTGAGTTCAAGATTCTAGGGCGGCCAATACTGGTGGGGCCCTCGCGCAAATCTTTCATCGGGCGGACCCTGAATCTACCGGTCAATCAGCGGCTGGAGGGGACGGCTGCAACCGTGGCCATCAGCATCGCCAACGGAGCCGATATGGTTCGGGTGCACGACGTAAAAGAGATGGTCCGCGTGGCACGCATGACCGATGCGCTGGTACGATAGATGGCCGAAATCTATCTGGGACTGGGATCGAACCTGGGCGACCGCGAAGCAAACCTGCGGCAGGCCCTGAAGAAGTTGGAGCCGAGGGTTCAGTTACGCAAAGTGTCGTCCATCTATGAGACCGAGCCGGTAGGGTTCAAGGAGCAACCGCACTTTCTCAACATCGCCTGCCAGGGGGAGACAGACTTGCCGCCAGAGAATCTGCTGCGCTTGTTGAAGAAGATCGAGCAGGGTATGGGCCGCCAGACGACGATACGGTGGGGACCGCGAACTATTGACCTCGACATCCTCTTCTACGATGATCTGGTGCTGACCACTCCTGATCTGACCATCCCTCACCCGCGGCTGCCTGAAAGGGCCTTCGTCCTGGTCCCTCTGGCGGAGATTGCTCCAGAGCTGGTCCACCCGGTTCTGGGGCTCACCGTTCGACAGCTCTTGGAGCGGGTCAAGGCAGGGAAGACAGCGGAGTCCCGGTGGGACTCCACCGGGGAAGTTCAGCTATGGACAAAATCATCCTCAACGGGATAGAGTTCTACAGCTACGGGGGTGTGTCAAAGGCAGAGCGGGAGGTAGGGCAGCGCTATGTCGTTGATGTAGAACTCATCTACGACCTCAGAGCCGCAGCCGCCAGCGACGACGTAGCTGACACCATAAACTACTCCGAGGTCTATCGTGCCGTCCTGGAGACGGCCAGACAAACGAAGTTCCATCTCATCGAAACCCTGGCCCAGAGGATGGCCGATACCCTCTTGCAGCGCTTCCCGGCTCAGGAGGTGTTTGTCCGGCTACGCAAGCAACCACCACCCATTGATGGCGTCCTGCAGTATGCCGGGGTGGAGATAAGGCGAGGTCGAGAAGATGGGCTACGATGAGGCCCTGAACTACCTCTACAGTTTCACCGACTACGAGAAGAGCACAAAGTACCTCTACAGTCCAGAGAACTTCAACCTGGGCCGTGTCGAGCGGCTGCTCTCCCTGCTGGATAACCCCCAGCGGCAGTTCAGGTCTATCCTGATCGCTGGCACTAAGGGCAAAGGCTCAACCGCGGCCATGATCGCCTCCGTCCTGCAGGCAGCGGGCTACAGAGTTGGTCTCTACACCCAACCCCATCTTCACACCTACAGGGAGCGCACCAGAGTGGATGGAGAACTAATCCCCGAGGCTGACTTTGTAGCCCTGGTCTCTCTTATCAAGCCCTGCATCGAGACCATGAAAGATTACCCTGGTCTCGGACAACTGACAACCTATGAACTGGGGACGGCCCTCACCCTTACCTACTTTGCTCAGCGGAAAGTGGATGTCGCTGTGCTGGAGGTTGGGATGGGAGGGCGGCTCGATGCCACCAATGTTGTCACCCCTATGCTCTCCATCATCACCTCCATCAGCTTCGACCACACCCATATCCTGGGTGATACCCTGACTAAGATCGCCAGGGAGAAGGGAGGGATCATCAAGCAAGGTGGAGTGGTGCTCTCCGCACCCCAGGCCCCTGAGGTGATGTCCGTCCTTCGTCACATCTCCAGACAGAAACAGGCCAGGCTCTTTGTGGTAGGTCAGGACTGGCAGTGGGAAATCACATCCTTTGATCAACGGACTCAATCCTTTGCTGTCAGTTCCAGAATGAGGGGCACGAAGCAGAATAGCGGCTCGACCACCTTCTCAGTGGCCGCAGACTACGCTCCCGATGGCGTTTTCACCATCCCTCTCCCGGGCGCTCACCAGGTGATCAATGCTACTACAGCCATTGCCGCCATCGAGTTACTGCGCAGTCATGACATTGTTGTCCCCCATGACAGTCTGCGAGAGGGGTTGCGAACTGTACGTTGGCCGGGGAGACTTGAGATTCTGGGCGAGCATCCTTTGGTGATCGCCGACGGAGCCCACAATGCCGACTCAGCTCAGAAGCTGCTGGCAGCCCTCAAACGACACTTCGACTTCCAACGCCTGATACTGGTGTTGGGAATGTTCTCCGACAAGGACATAGCCGGTATCGTTGGCCAGCTCGTACCCTCAGCCGTCAAAGTCATCGTCACCAAAATGAACAGTACCCGGGCGGCAGACCCGACGCTGTTGAAGGAAGCCGCTGAGAGATACAAAGCAGGGGTGATAGTCAAGGAGGACACAGCAGGAGCCATCCAGCAAGCCCTGGCTGAGGCAGACAAGGAGGACCTGATCTGCATCACCGGCTCGCTCTCCCTCGTTGCCGAGGCCAGAGAATGGTTTGGTCGAGTAGAAGGAGGTCCCTCCCCTGGCTGAGCTGATCCCCATCCCCTCCCTCTCCCCCGAAAA
>JBHIDP010000242.1:0-4041 GCA_046760185.1 Anaerolineae bacterium | reverse complement strand
CGCATGGCCATGGTGAACAGGTTGTTAGTGTGTACCACGTAAGCATCAACCCTGGCGTGGGGTACTACGTAGGGACCGGCGGCAAAACTGGCGGCTGTGCGTAACACCGGCAGGCTGGTGGAGAGATAGGCCCCCGCGTCGGCTATCATCTCGATCTCGACCGCGGTCAGCTTCCCTTCTTTCGTAGCTCCCCAGCGGTGGGTCATGTAGAAGGCGTGCCGTTTACCGTGGCCCCGCATTGATTCCTCACGGCTGTAGACCAACTGCACCGGCTGCCCCGTTTTGAAAGCTCCCAGGGCAACCAGGATCTGCAGCGAGATATCTTCCCGTCCACCGAAGGCTCCACCGACGGCTGGCACTATCTCCCGCACTTGCTCTTCCACTAGGCCCAGGGCATGGGCAATCTGGTGCACATCATCGTGGGCCCACTGGGCGGCCACGACGACTGTAACCCGTCCCTCCTGGTCAATGTAGCCCAATCCGGCCTCAGGCTGGAGATAGGCATGTTCAACGTGAGGGGTGTGATAGGTGCCCTCGACGATGACATCAGCCTGGGCAAAACCCTCCTCGATATCGCCCTTCCGGATCTTGATGTGGTTGAGGATGTTGCTCCCCTTGCTCTCATGCACCAGGGGGGCGTCGGGCCTCATGGCCTCCCGTGGGTCGAAGAGGCCTGGCTGTGGCTCGTAGTCTACCTTGATCAGATCACGAGCCCTGGCTGCGCTCTCTTCAGTCTCGGCAATGACCAGTGCTACCGGGTCGCCCATGGAGCGAACGATCCCCTCGGCCAGCACATGCTGGTCTTTGACGTAGATGCCGAACTCGTTGACAGGCACATCATCGTGGGTTAGGACTGTTACCACTCCCTGGCACTGGCAGACAGCACTGATGTCAATACGGTGAATGAGCGCGTGGGGGTATTCGCTCCACAACACCTTGGCATGGAGCATGCCCTCCATGCTGTAGTCGCCAGGATAGAGGGCCTGGCCGGTGACCTTGGCAACCGCGTCCAGGCGGGGTATTGATTCTCCGACAAATTTGGTGGACATTGCTTTCCGAGTGCTTGCTTCAGGCATCTGGCTTTTCCGCTCTCCGTCCGTACAGGGCCCGCCACACACGCTCCGGGGTTAGGGGGAGCTGTCTGATGCGCACCCCGGTGGCGTCAAAGACGGCGTTGGCCACGGCCGGGGCCACACCATCCATAGGAATCTCGGCCACTGCTTTTGCGCCGAAGGGACCTGAAGGCTCCTCCGTCTCCACCAGGATGGTCACCAACCGTGGCATCTCACCGGCGGCGAAAATCTTGTAATCGCCGAAGCGGGGGTTGAGCAAACGCCCTTCTGGATCGAAGATCATCTCTTCGCAGACGGCATACCCCAACGCCTGGGCCATGCTCCCCTCCACCTGCCCCTCGGCCATGGGCGGGTTGATGATCCGCCCGGCATCCACGGCCGAAACCAGCTCGAGCACCCGCACCTCACCCGTTTCGATGTCCACCTCCACTGCGGCGAACTGGGCGGCAAAGGGGGGTGGGCACTCGTAGGACATGTGGGAGGCGGTGGCCATGATCTGATGTTGCTCGGCGTGGTGTAGCGATTCCAGGGCCACCTCCTCCAGGGTGACAGACCTCCCATCGGGGGCCCAGACCCGGCTATCGGCCAGATGGAGGATCGCCCCATCCACTTCTAACATCCTGGCCGCCACGGCGATGATCTGCTGGCGAACATCCTCCGCTGCTTTCTTCACCGCTCCACCGGAGATGAAGGTGGTGCTGGAGGCATAAGCTCCTTTGTCGAAGGGAGTGAAGTCGGTGTCGGAGGAGTAGATGAGGATGTCCTCGATCGGGCAGCCCAATACCTCGGCTGCAATCTGGGAGAGGATTGTATCCGAGCCGGTGCCAATGTCAGTGGCTCCCACCAGCAGGTTGAATGAGCCATCGTCGTTCATCTTGATGCTGGCGGCACCCATGTCCAGGCCGGGAATAGCGGAACCGTGCATGGCGCAAGCGATCCCCACGCCGCGCCTGATGGGACCGTGGCCGGGTTCACAACGTTTGGCCTCCCAGCCGATGGCAGCCGTCCCCTGTTCCACACACTGAGGCAGCCCACAGGAGACAATGTGCTGGGGGAACCCTTCCTTGCCTTCACCAAGGGCCACCGACAAGGGGTTGTCGTCTCCAGTGCGGATCCAGTTACGGCGGCGAAACTCAACAGGATCCATCCCCAGGGCGTGAGCCACCTCATCCATCTGCGATTCCACGGTGAAGAACCCCTGGGGTGCTCCGTAGCCACGGAAGGCACCGGCTGGGGGAAGGTTAGTGTAGACGGCCTTGACCTCGAAGCGGATGTTAGGCGAGCGATAGAGGGGCAGGGACTTTGAGCCGGTGTTGCAGGGGACGGTGAGGGCGTGGCCACCGTAAGCTCCAGTGTCGGACAGGACGCTCATCTGGTTGGCGGTGATGGTACCGTCCCGTTTCACCCCTGTCTTCATGTGGATGATCATCGGATGGCGGGAGCGGCTGGCCATGAACTCCTCTTCGCGGCTGTACTCCAGCCTCACCGGACGACCGGTGGCAATGGTAAGGTGGGCGCAGATATCCTCAATGAGAATCTCCTGCTTGCTACCGAAACCGCCTCCGATACGGGGTTTTATGACCCGGATGCGCTTGAGAGGCAAGCCGACCACAGGGGCGATGATGCGCCGTACATGGAAGGGTACTTGAGTGCTGGTGCGCACCACCAACCGTTCGTCCTCGTCCCAGTAGGTGATACAGACATGTGTCTCCAGGGGTGTCTGTTGTACCCTTGGGACGCGGTACTCATTCTCGATAACCAGGTCTGCTTGGGCGAAGCCCTGTTCCACATCCCCCACTTCCGCCTCGACGTGAGCGGCCAGGTTATGGGCCGCATCAGGGATGTCGAGGGCATCCTCTTCGTCGTGGATGACCGGTGCTCCGCGTTCCTGAGCCTGCTCCGCATCCAGGATAGCAGGAAGGACTTCGTATTCGACTTCTATGAGCTCCAGAGCCTTTTCGGCCATCTCAGGCGTCTCCGCCGCCACCGCTGCCACCCGATCACCGACGAAACGCACCTTGCGCGGCAAACTGAAGCAGTCCTGTGGCCCCGGTATGGGGTGGGACTGACCGGCCGTGGTGAAAGGCACACGAGGGATGTCCTCGTGGGTCAGCACGGCGTGTACTCCAGGCAGGGTGCGGGCCTTTGAAGCGTCAATACGATTGATGCGGGCGTGGGCATGGGGGCTGAGCAGGAGCTTGCCATGCAGCATCCCTGGCAGCACAAAATCATCGGTGAAGGTGGCGCGCCCGGTGGCCAACTTGGGCCCGTCAACCCTAGGCTCGGGCTGCCCTACCACTCTCAAGCCAGGCCGCTCGGGGGCCACCACCAGTTCGACCTCAGGCGGGGCAACTACCTCAGTCTCGGCCCAAGGCTGTACCTCTCCCTCAGGCCCCGCCGCAGGTCTTTCCCTTCGCTCTGGTCCAGGGCGTTCCGGTGGCCCAAAGACCTCCCGTAAGGGTCTCAGCTCTGGCGCCGTATCTTCAGGCCAGCTTTCCCCGCGCAACTCGGCCGCAGCCCGCAAGACAGCCTGCACCGGTTTCAGGTAGCCGGTGCAGCGACACAGGTTGCCGGCGATGGCCTGGCGCACCTCTGTCTCTGTGGGGTGGGGATTTTCCCTCAAGAGCGCCTGAGCGGCCATTATGAGCCCCGGGCTACAGAAACCGCACTGAATGGCTCCGCACTGAATGAAGGCCCGTTGCAGGGGATGGAGTTCCCCGGCCCTTCCCAGCCCTTCGACGGTAGTGATTGAATGGCCGTCGGCCTGAGCGGCCAGCATCACACAACTGTTGACCGCCACCCCATCGAGGATAACGGCACAGGCCCCACAGTGGCCCGTATCACAACCATGCTTGGCTCCAAAGTAACCCTCACGGCGCAGCACATCCAACAACCGCTCCTTGGGGACAACCTCAAGTTGGTGAGGTTGATCGTTGATGGTCAGGTTTATCAGCATCATCCTCTCCCT
>JBHIDP010000241.1:0-4042 GCA_046760185.1 Anaerolineae bacterium | reverse complement strand
CATAGGCTATAGAGCGAAGCGAGCCATAAGCCATAGAGCGAAGCGGGCTATCAGCCATAAGCTATCAGCCAGACACGAAAGGAGGGGAGGCCTATTGAAAGACTAAGCGAGAACGCTACAGGTGTTGGTTGTCCGACATTTATTGCCAAGGAGGCAAGGAGGAATCCCATGACGAGGAAATTGATGACCCTGGGCCTGGCGTTGGCTGTGTTGCTGGTATTGACCTCGACTGTGGCCAGTGCTGCGCCCCCGGCTCAGGAAGGGCAAACGTATGTGGTGGTGGCCAAGGACTGGCTGTCGAAGCTGGCCGACAAATACCTGGGCAACGTCTTCGCCTGGCAGGCCATCGTCGTTGCCACAAACGAAAAGCACGCTGAAGACGCCAGCTATGCCAGGATCACCAACCCAGACTTGATCGAGGTTGGCGACAAGCTGTGGATCCCCAGCAAGGCGGAGGCTGACGCCTTCATGGCGAAGTATGACCTGGCTGGCAACTACATCACGCTTTACCAGTTCGGCGACCAGACCGGCCCCTATGGCCCCATCACCGCCCCGATGATTGACGGCGTCAACGATGCTGTAGGTTACCTGAACTCCATTGGCGGCATCCGAGGGGCCACGGTCAGGATCGTGTGGGCTGACACTGCCGGCAAGATCGAGGAGTCTGTCTCCATCTACAACCGCTTCCGCGAGGCGGACCCCAAACCGATCCTGATGTTCACCTATTCCTCACCCGAGACCGAAGCGCTGCGTGACCGCTACGAGGAGGACAAGATCCCGGTGTTGAGCGCGGGCATGAGCACCCCGGCCCTCTACCCACCGGCCTACGCCTTCGGCATCGTGCCCCTCTACGTGGACCAGTTCGGGCTGATGGTGGACTGGCTGACGGAGAACTGGGCCACGGTCAAGCCGGCCAACGCTGGCGACACCATTAAGATGGCCTTCGTCACCTGGCCGGGTGCCTTTGGTGAGGCTACTGACACGCCCGAGACCCGTGCCTACGCCGAGGCGAAGGGGTGGGAGATCGTTGGCAAGGAAATCTTCATGCCGGGCGCTACGGACGTGACCACTCAGTTGTTGGCTGCGCAGGCGGCCGGGGCCAACGTCATCTGGACCAATACCCTGGCCACGGGGCCGGCTCAGATCCTTAAGGATATCGCCGCCCTGGGCCTGGGCGACGACATGCTGGTCACTGGTGTCAACTGGGCCCTGGACTCGACCGTGATCTTCTTGGCCGGCGATGCGGCCGAGGGCATGATCGCCCCGGTGCCTTTCCGCTGGTGGAACGAGACCGACCATCCCGGCATCCAGATCCTACATCAGCAGTTCGCCGCCAACGAGCGGCCGGCGGCATACATGAACCTGGCCTATCTGATGACCTTTACCAACGTGGACATGGCACGCCAGGTCATCGAGAAGGCCATTGATGACGTCGGCTTTGCCAACCTCAACGGGGAGGCCGTCTACAATGCGCTGCAGACCATCGGCCGGGTTGAAGCCCTGAAGGGTGTCATGACGTACAACTACGACGCCAAGACCCGCTCCACCAACCAGATGCGGATCGGCAAGGTCGAGGGTGGCCAGATTGTGTTCATCACCGACTGGCTCACCACGCCTAATTTGCTGCCAGAGGAGTTCAAATAGGTCCGGCAGTCACTTCGGCCTGAGGGGAGACCCCCAACGCAGTGTGGGGGTCTCCCTGATTCAGGTGAACAGGTAGACAAGAGACTTGTACTTGCTACTTGTGTACTGGAGAGATCAACCATGCTTAAGCTGAACAACATCGAAGTGGTCTACAGTGACGTCATCCTGGTCCTGCGGGGTGTTTCCCTGGAAGTAGCAGAGGGCCAGATGGTGGCCATCCTGGGGGCCAACGGGGCCGGTAAGACCACCACCCTCAAGGCCGTCTCCGGGCTTCTCAGGACCGAGCTGGGTGAGGTGACCCGCGGCAGCATCGAATTCAACGGGCAGCGGATAGACAAGTGGAACCCCGAGGAGATCGTCAGGCTGGGCATCGTCCAGGTTATCGAAGGACGGCGGCTCTTTGAACATTTGACGGTGGAAGAGAACCTTCAAGTCGGAGCCCTGGCTCGGAAGGATGGTAATCTTAAGCGGGACCTGGATATGGTCTATGACTATTTCCCTCGGCTCAAAGACCTCCGTCGCCAGACCAGCGGCTATCTCTCCGGGGGAGAACAGCAGATGCTGGTTATCGGGCGCGGTCTCATGGGACGGCCTAAACTGATGCTGCTCGATGAGCCCTCCCTGGGCCTGGCCCCACTCCTTGTGGAGGAGATTTTCAACGTTGTCAAACGGATCAATGCTGAAGAAAAGACCTCTATCCTGCTGGTAGAGCAAAATGCTCGCGCCGCCCTTGACATCGTTGACTATGGTTACGTCATGGAGAATGGGCGCGTCGTCCTTGATGGCTCGGCCGATCATCTCAAGGAGAACGAGGATATCAAGGAGTTCTACTTGGGACTGACTCAGTTGGGGGAGAGGAAGAGCTATCGGGAGGTGAAGCATTACAAGCGGAGAAAGAGGTGGTTGGGTTAGATGAACATGGGTATCTCCATTCTGTTTCCCCTGGTTGTCCTCTTGAGCTTCGTTTCCATTGCCGTAGCCGCTATTGTCTATTTCCGGAGCGAGAGGGAGCCAGAAGGCTTGCAGCGGCGCTTCCTGCCACGTTTTTACGTCTATGCCCTGCTTTTCGTGTCCTCTCTGATCTTCTTCGTTGGTAGCGGCCTTCTTCTGAAAGCAGTATTTGCCTATGCCGCCGGCATGACCTTTAGTTATCGGGGCCAGCCGATCTATGCCGAAATCGAGCCGGAGAAGATGCCTGTGAGAGAGCCAAAGCTGGAGAGGATCGAGTATCGTCAGGAGGAGCGGCTGCGGGATCTCCTCACCGGAGCTGCCTTCGCTGCTGTGGGAGCCCTGTCCTTCGCCCTGCATCGGACTCTGCGCAACCGCGTGGAGAGTGGGGAGGAGCAGCGTTTGTCCTTTCTGAACAAGGGCTATCTCACTGTCAGCGGCGTGGTCTACGGCGGCGTGGCCCTGGTCCTCATCCCCATGAGTCTCTACCAATTGATTGACTACGCCCTCATCGCCTACCCCGAGCCCCAGAGCGTCTGGCAGCGGCCTGTGCCGGGCGAGACCCTCAGCTTCGCCATCGCGGCTCTCGCCATATGGCTGTGGATCCTCCCCCATCTCTTCAGAACTCTCGGCAGCCAAGACGAAGTTGACAGGTAGGATTAGGGGCTCACATCCTCAGGGCGGGGCCAGGTGGCGCAGCCAGGCCACTTGCTCAAAGTCAGCGTCAAAACTGGCGATGGCGGGGATACCACGTTCCCGACAGGCCAGGGCGATAAGTGCGTCGTTGAAGTTCAACGCACCAGAGGAGGAACGGATTAGGTCGAGTGCTGCCGGGTACAGGCGCGGCAGTCGGGCAGAATCCAGGTGATGGTCTCGTCCGGCACCTGAGCATTCAGCCGGTCGAGCAGAGCTTCGACATCGGCCGAACGACCCTTCTCGTGCAGGCGCCGGACGGCGGCGCTGAGGGCTTCGGTAGCAACACAGTCGAAGTAGAGGAGTTCAGCGCCGGTGGCAAGCAACGCATCCCGCAAGGCAAGCGCTTGGTCACGCCAGCGGTCGCGGGGATTGACCAGAGCTACCAGCACAGACGAATCAACGGCAACCTTCACCTCATACCTCGTCGTAAAGGGCTTCAGTATCAGCCAGGGCGTCGCCCTCGTACCCTTCCGGGACCAGGTTCAGCCAGCCGTCCAGACTCGACGGGGGGACGGCGACAGTGGGATAGATGTAAGGGGGATGTCTTCCTTGCCCGAAGACGGTCGCCACGGGCTGAGCCTGCCGGATCTGCTGGTGCAGGAACCGAACGAATTGCTCGACAACGGCCAGGCTTTCCGGCGGCAGGGCGGCGAGTAGAACGAGAATGCGGCTTTTGGTTGCTTCTGGGGTCCGTAGATTGGCTTTTGTATTCATCTTAGACACCTGTTGATATGCTTCAAGCGGGCCTATGCCC
>JBHIDP010000240.1:0-4050 GCA_046760185.1 Anaerolineae bacterium | reverse complement strand
ACGAGTGCAAACAGATCGTCTTCCACCGGCTCGCTGGGGTTCAGGGGTGGATAGGCCCGGGTGAAGGTCTCAACGCTCAGCAGGCGACGGGCCAGCAGGCGGGGCAACCGGTCGTAGGGTCCGGCTGGACCGCCCTCGCTGCGGTGACAGGCGGCCGCAGCCTGCTTTGTCTCCAGATAAGCGCTGACATTGATGCGGGTGGTGATGGGGGTATCAACGGCAACGATGGCCTTCAGGTTGATGTCACGGTTGACCCCAAAGGCGGTTGGATTGTAGCCGAAGAGGGGCATCAGGCGCACGAGCCAGCGCAGCAGTCGCCGGGAGAAAGCGGTGTAGTACAGCTTCTGCGGCGCAGACGGTGTCAGACCATTTTTCAGTTGCTCCTGGTAGGTGGTGGCATCCCCTGCGGCGTGGAAGGCGCGCACTGCGGCGTGGTGCATGGCGATGTGGTCGGGATGGCCGTAGCCACCCTGGGGGTCGAAGGTGATGACTACCTGAGGACGGAGCTTACGCATCAAAGCGGTAACCTGCCCAGCCACCGCATCCGGGTCGGCTTGGACCAGGCTCTGCGGGTGGGCGTTGTGGGGTGAGCCGGCCATACCTGAATCGCGATAGCCCAGGAAGTGGACCCCGGCCAGCCCCAGGACCTCTGCGGCGCAGTGCAGTTCAGCCGTGCGCTGTTCGGCCAGGCTGCTGTATCCTTCTGCCAGCTCTCCCGTGACCGCTCCTGCCTCGCCGCGGGTAGCACAGATCACATGCACGGCCACTCCCTCGGCCGCGTAGCGGGCCAGCGTCCCTCCCGGACCGAAAGATTCGTCATCCGGATGGGCGAAGACGACAAGCAAGGTACGAGGGCTCATCATCCCGGTAATCCGGTCGAATTGGCAAGGACCTCAGTATGGAAAATCAAGGCCCAAACCGGCGATCTCCTCCTTCACCCGCCGGTAGAGATCCAGGTACTCCTGCGTGGGCACCGCCCTGGGCAAATCGTAGCACTCCTGGAAAGGCTTTCCCGGGGGAGCATCGGCGATACGGTCCTCGTATTTGGCCAGCAGCTTGAGGACCATCTCGTTGGCCTGGGTTCGGGTCAGGCCCACGTGGGCCACAGCATGACCTACCTCACAGGCCATGCGCGCCTCCAGGGGTGTGGCGTAGTTCCGGTGTTTGTTGTGGGCCACGGCTGCCTCCCACAGGTGAGCGCCGGAGACTGCCGCCGTCAGTCCATGGGCTGCAGCTTCGTAAAGCACCATGGCCGTGCAGGGGCCGGCGTTGAGGAAGCCGTTGGCCACGGAGAGGAGCCTGGAATTGCGCGCCACGGCCTGATGGCTGATGCTCAGGGCCCAAAGTATCTCCCGGCTGGAGTTGGAGGTGTAGTGGAGGTGGAAGGGGAAGTTCATTTGGTAGTGGGCCTGGTGCACCAGGAGCCCCATCAGATGATATGCCACCTGGAGCACGGCCAACCCCTCGGCCCGGCCGGCATACCCTCCGTAGATGGGCCCGGTCAGGCTTCCGCAGAAGCAGCCGAACTGTTGATAGTGGGCTGCCTTGTTGAGAAGCTCGTTGTCAATCTTCAGTTCCGATAGAGCCCCCACCAACCGGCTGTCGGTGGTACGTATGCCCCATTGATCATTGCTGACAGCGATTTGACCGCTGTCCGATTCGGCCGTCCCCACGGCCACCAGGAAGATGCCAGGCCGGCCCACCAGCTTGGCCGCCTGTCGCAGGCTCATGGCATGCTCGACAACGCCGGCCAGTTCCATAGGTGTGCCTGCCTTGATCTTGAGTCCCATCGTTTCCTCCAGGATGGGGGCGCAGACGCCGTTGGCCAGGGGTTCCTGGAGATAGGCGATAGACATGGGCAGGAAAAGGGTCTCTTCACAGGTGATGTCCGGGCTGAAGATGCAGAAGGGTGGCGTCCTGTCCTCGACCTGCCGATGTCTGAGGAAACGGGCATCCTTCCCTTCCCCTACCAGGTACTCACCCGGGGCGTGGTAGAGTGCCTCTCTGATCTCCGCTTGGTCGAATTTGATGATGCGGTGGGTGTCTACATTCAAAACCCCCACCTCCAGGAAAAACTCTACCCCGGCCTGCCAGACGGCATCGGCCAGCGCATCGTCGGAGGGGATGGGGGTGGCCGCATCGTACTGAATTCTGTATTTGCCGATGACCGCCTTCAGTTGGGGCATGAAGACCTTGATGGTGAAATCTTCATCCTCACAGAAAGGGCCGGTGTTGGCCCGCTCCATGATCTCCCACATCTTATAGGGTGGCATCGGCCTTCCTCTTCTGCGCCATCACCTCTATCAGCAGGGCGGCTGAACGGGTGGCATTCTCCCCCCAACTGTCGGCGCCAATGTGGTCAGTCCACTCCTGACTGACCGGGGCACCCCCCACGATGACGTGGTATTTGTCCCGCAGCCCCATCGCTTTGAGCAGTTCGATGATCTCGCGCTGGCCCGGCATGGTGGTGGTCATCAGGGCCGAGGCTCCGATGATATCCGCCCCAACTTTCTCGGCCGCCCTGATAAAGTCCAGAGCGTTGACATTCGCGCCCAGATCATGAACCTCGAAACCGTTGACCCGCAGCATGGTGATCACAATATCCTTGCCGATCTCATGCAGATCGCCCTCCACCGTGCCGATCACTACGGTCCCCCTCTTCTCCTGACTGATGCCTATCTTCTCCAATTCGGGTTCCAGCACCTCCATCACCTGGCGCATAGCGATGGAGGCCATCAGCAGTTCTGGCAGGAAAATCTCCATGCGGCCAAAACGGTCTCCCATCTGGCGCATGGCCCTGGTTAGCTCCTCGATCAACTCCGTCACGGCATAACCCGCTTCGAGAGCTTCGCTGGCCGATCTCCTGGCACCCTCGGCCTGGCCAGCTTGAAGGTACTGAATCAGATTGTCTACGATCTCCATTTTCCCTTCCTAACGACCTGTGGTTGGGCGTGGGACTTCGGCCAGTTTGGGGGTCTATCCACTTTGATCGGATTCAAACAGTTGGGCACCGGGCCGATGCTTATGACATTCTCCACAACCGACCATGGGATCGCTCACTTCACACAAGCGCAGGGCGCAGTAGGCATCCACCTGCACGCGACGCAACAGGCCAAAACGCCGCCTGACCGTCCCCTCCAGGGCCATGTTAGGACAGTCGTTGGCCCGCAGAATAGCAGGCACGGGGCAACTGCCACATAGCTCCGGTCTCCAGGGGGCCGAAGCCCTGTTGCGGGCGATCAGCCGACACTCCTGATGTGATCGTCCTCGGTGAAAGTCCTCGTAGTAGAAGCGACATTCGACTCCGGCTGGGGTACGCATCTCTCAACCTCCCCAAACTAAATGAACCGAGGCAAGAACTTTTGGATTCAGGGGCTATTTTCACAGCAAATCCCTCTACAGTTCCAACATGAATTGCCTCGGTTCATTTACGATCGCTCTCCTCGTGTTCGACCGAACACCTTGTCCGTCGGTTTCCTTTGCTCGATGGAGCACCGCACTCCATCCACCAGAAAGTCCCTCTCCGTGTTGATAAGATGCTCCAGGACTTCGGCGATGCTTCGGTCTTCGGGGCTGGCTCGCTCCTCCAGGTCCTCGTCGTCCAGGTCAATCAGTTCTGCCAGCAACCGGGCGCGGGCCAGCAGCGCCTCACGTAGAAACCACAGGGGGTAGGACTCAGCACCCTCCATCAATCCACGGCGGCCCAGCTTTCCCTTCAGACGGGCAATCTCTTGAGCGTGGTCGTCCTCGTGCCAACTGAGGCGGCAGAGGTATTCGGTCACGCTGGGCCAATCATCGCGGTGCTTGAGGTCCCGGTCGAAGAGGGTGAGATCCATCTCCAGGAGGTCGCTGATAGCTTGGAGGCGGCTCTCGAAGAGCTGTGTCATCAGTTGGCGTGTCTTGGGCTGCATCTTTCTATCCTCTCTGCTTTCCTCCCTCCTTGGGCAAGTTGGCCAGGGGCACTTCCAAACTTTGTCCCGGGACAGAGCTTCTTATTAGAGAGACCAGTTAGAACTTGTACAATCGGAGTCGAGGCTTTAGCCGGAAAAC
>JBHIDP010000239.1:0-4079 GCA_046760185.1 Anaerolineae bacterium | reverse complement strand
GTCCTGAGCTTTGCCGAAGGGTCGAAAGGCGCAAGCCTGCTTCAGGCCTTGTAAAGGCGGACTAGCGTCTCTACTGATACTATATCACAACTGGAGGAGGGCTTTAGTGGATTCTATGAAGAGGCACGGCGGAATCGCTTTTCTGTCTCCGCCTTACAGCTTACACATAGGGTGGTCTCTGGCACAACCTTCAACCTCTCCGTCCCAATCTCAGCACCGCATCTCTCACAGATACCATAGTCTCCCTTCTCCATGCGCCTCAGAGCGTACTCGATGGACTCAACCTTTCGCTCCAGGGTTTGAACTAGGGCTAAAGTCCTCTCACGCTCGTAAATATCAGGATCACCCTCCTCGGAGCCGTGATCTATCTCTTGTCTTAGCTCCTCCTTTAGCCGCGCCAGTTCAGCCAGGCTCTCTTTGCGCTCCTCCTCCAATCTGGCCTTTTCTATCTCCTGGGCCATGTCTTGAACCTCTGGTTTTCCCTTTTTTTATCTTTCTGCTATAATAGTATAAATGGTAAAACCTTGGTCAATTTTGCAATTTTAGCAGCAAAGCCGTGAAAAGACAAATAGTTCCTGTATGGAGAAGGACTTATGACTGAAGAGCGAACGGTATCTCCCAGGCGAAGACGAGAAGAAGTGGCCATGGAAGCCAACCTGCGCCCGACCCGTCTGTCCGAGTATATCGGCCAGGATCGTATCAAGGAAAATCTTGAAATCTTCATGACCGCAGCCAGGGCGCGGGGTGAGACCCTGGAGCACATCCTCCTCTACGGGCCGCCGGGGTTGGGGAAGACCACCCTGGCCCACATCATCGCTAATGAGATAGAGGTCAATATCAAGGTCACCTCCGGCCCAGCAATCGAGCGGGCCGGGGACCTGGCCGCTATCCTGACCAACTTGAACAAGGGGGATGTGCTCTTTATTGATGAGGTCCACCGTCTTGGCCGTGTAGTGGAGGAGGTTCTCTACCCGGCCATGGAAGAGTTCGCCCTTGACATCGTCATCGGTAAGGGGCCCAGTGCGCGGAGCATCCGCCTTTCGCTGCCGCACTTTACCATCATTGGGGCCACCACCCGCATCGCTCTCATGACCTCGCCTCTGCGGGATCGTTTTGGTGTGGTCTACCGTTTGGATTTCTACGATAGGGAGGCCATGGAGGCCATCGTCAAACGCTCAGCACGCATCCTGGGAATCGGTATTGACCCGGGTGGAGTGAGGGAAATCGCCCAACGGGCCCGGGGTACACCGCGGGTGGCCAACCGTCTGCTGAAACGGGTGCGTGACTACGCTCAGGTGCGAGCCGACGGGGTCATCTCCCAGGAGGTGGCTCGCCAGGCTCTGGCTCTGTTGGAGGTGGACCATTTGGGTCTGGACGACATTGACCGTCGCGTCCTTTCCGCCATCATCGAGAAGTTCGAAGGCGGGCCGGTGGGGTTGGAGACCATCGCCGCCGCCATCAGCGAGGAGGCTGATACCATCATGGATGTGTACGAACCCTACCTTTTGCAGTTGGGGTTCATTGATCGCACCCCCAGGGGCCGCGTAGCTACCAAGCTGGCCTACGAGCACTTGGGCCTCCCTTACGACAAGGATGAGAGCCAGCAACCAACCCTCTTCTAGCGAAGCCCCCACCCTTCCAGGGGGGAGTGATCAACTTAGGGAAGCCCCCGCCCTTTTAGGCGGGGGAGTAGTCACCGCCGACCTTCGCCCATCCGAGCGTTAGGAGGAACCAATGACCAGCATCAATCGTGACTTCTTCGACCTGGAGATCTACGCCATCTACCGGGCCATCTGGGAACTGTGGGGAGATGAGGCCTGGCAGGTTGTATGGCGCTCGGGCGAGATCATGTTTGACGAGATAGAGGAAGAGCTGGAGCTGGAGGGAACAACGTGGCTCACGGCCATGCAGAAGCTGGCCGCCTACCTTCGCCAGGCAGGCTATGTTGACGACATAACGGTGCGGCAAACAGGTGAGGATGAGCTGGAGTACGAGATGCTAAACCCGGCCATCCTTCCTGGCGCCAAGCGCCTCATGGCTGAGGGTGCTGTGCCAGCCCACATCTCCACTACCCTCATGTTTGCCGCCCTCAAGAAGCTATTTGGCCTCAAGGCCGAGATGATCGGTGAGCCAGCGCTCCTGGCCGACGGACGGGGTATAGAGCGCTGGAAGTTATCAAAAGTGGATTAAAATAGGTGCTATGTTTGGTCTGGAAGATTTCGGTAAGATGCTTTTGATGTTGGGTGGGCTCATCTTCCTTCTGGGGCTTGTTTTTACCTTCGGCCCCAAGGTGCCGCTGATAGGGCGTCTGCCCGGTGACATTGTCCTGCGGCGGGAGAACTTCAGTTGCTATTTCCCTATCGTCACCTCCATCGTGCTCAGCATCCTGCTCACCATCATCCTGAACCTGATCCTACGAGTGATTAGATAGCCGGTGAAGACCAGCCATTTCGACTATGACCTCCCTTCTCATCTCATTGCCCAGACCCCCGTCGAGCCTCGCCATGACTCTCGGCTGATGGTCCTGTCTCGCCGGGAGGGAACCCTGGAGCACCGTCGTTTCAGGGACATCGTCGCCTACCTGCGGCCGGGCGATCTCCTGGTCTGCAACGACAGCCGCGTCATCCCAGCCAGGCTCTACGGCCGTAAGTCACCCACCGAGGGGAAGGTGGAGCTATTGTTGCTCCACCAGCAGGGAGAGGGCCTTTGGGAGGCTTTGGTGAGGGGGCGAAAGGTGCGCGTAGGGAGCCAGATAACGGTGGGGGAAGGTGAGATTCCCCCGACCGGTTCCCCTGAACCGAATGGCGTGGTCGGGCATGTTCTGGAACCTACAGAATCTGGGGCATGGCTGATCCGGTTCTCACCCCCTATCGAACCGGTGCTGGAAGACCTCGGCGTGGTACCATTACCTCCTTACATCCACCAGCCTTTGGCCGACCCGGAACGCTATCAAACGGTCTACGCTCGGGTCAAAGGTTCGGCTGCTGCACCAACGGCCGGCCTCCATTTTACCCCAGAGCTAATAGAGGAGATTCAGGCCCAGGGCGTTGAGTTCGCTTTCGTCACCCTCCACATCGGCCTGGATACGTTCCGCCCTGTGGGCGAGGAGAGGGTAGAAGATCATCACATCCACCGTGAGTACTGTGAACTGACTCCCGAGGTGGCCAAGAGGATCAGTCGGGTCAGGAAGGAGGGAAGGCGCGTTATTGCCGTGGGCACGACGGTTGTGCGTGTTCTGGAAACGGCAGCAGCCAACCTGTCCCCCAAGTCTCTGCTGCCCCCTTTTCGTGGCTGGACAGACCTCTTCATCTACCCTGGCTTCCAGTTCACGGTCGTTGATGCTCTCATCACCAACTTCCATCTACCCCGCTCGCCGCTGCTGTTGTTGGTGTCCGCCTTTGCTGGCCGTGATCTAATCATGAGGGCCTATCAGGAAGCCATACGTCTCCAGTACCGCTTCTACAGCTTCGGTGACGCCACCTTTATAATTTGAGCCTGGGGGATGGTTACCCGATCCGTGATTGAAAAAGAGGAATTGTTTCGGCGAAGTGTCATTCCCCCGTGAGGTGTCAGAGTAAGGTATTGCGTTTAGGGTCAGACACTCATCCAGCGCTTTGACTTTCACTTCGTTTGGGATTATTCTAAAGGCCATCGGGGCTGTCCTCCGGCAAACTATAGGTTAATAAGCTTCCTATAGTTTACCAGAGATGGCCCTGTCTACCTAACGAAACAGCTCACCATTTATCACAGTGAGAGTAACTGTCTCTTTGACCGGCCTGAGTTATCTGGCCTACGCCTTTAGCCTGACGGTCGTGGTAGATACTATCTTCATAGCTGTCATCGCCCTTTTCGAGGCGCTTGTGTCCAGACTGACGGGGAAGCGGGTGGGGTATTGAGGCAACGGGGGAGCCCGCTCTGTTAACCTGTTTTTCGCACTTACCGTCATCCTACTTGCTCCAAGGGGCGTCCCGCCCCGTCTCAGGCACGAAAATGGGGCGGGGACGCCCCTCAGAGCAGCAAGAACCGCCCTTTGACGCTGCTGAGAATAGAGAGTTTAGGGGTGCGAAATATGGGCTTAG
>JBHIDP010000238.1:0-4113 GCA_046760185.1 Anaerolineae bacterium | reverse complement strand
CTACCAGCGGATCAGTTCTCTTGAAAATCAACCTGAACCCACTGTGAACCGCTTTGGTGCGGCTCACAATTCTCGTTCAGTGGCGATATGTCGAAGAATTGTCGAGGGGACAATTCTTCACCGGTATCCTTGTTTATGATGGCTACATAATACGTTCCAGGGGCCCATAGGTTCATCTCGTAGTTTCTGTCCTCGTAGGCACCATACAGGCTCAAACGACTATCAAGCTGATCATAGTACCATCTCTCGGCCACCACTTTCACCGTGACACCCCCCTTCACATTCCCGGCCTTGTCCCTGACCACTCCGAAAACCCCCTGGAGCCCGCAATTGGGGTGGGACCAGGGACCGCCGCTGATGCGGTAGGCCCAGGCTGGAGTGGGAGTGGCGGTGGGAGGGAGCGTCGCGGTGGAGGTGGGCCGACGGGTGGGAGTGGGAGGCCGCCGGGTGTCAGTGGGGGTCAAAGTGGGTGTATCGGTGGGAGTGACAGTCGGTGTGTCAGTGGGCAGGGGGGTGTGGGTAGTGGTCGGTGTAGGAGTATCGGTGGGTATAGGTGTATCCGTAGGGGTAGGCGTCCAGGTCGGAGGCAAGAAAGGGGTAAGGGCAGCCGCTGCTTTCGGTATGGTAGCCCCCGCTGCTGGTGGGGGCAGGGGATTCAAAGCAACACGAGGGTTTATGAAGATAGCCAGATAGCACAGAAAGACAAGCAGGGTGAGGACGAGCACCAGGACGGTAGCTATCTGCATCAGGTCCTCGCCCCACTCTTCCAACATCTATCCCCCCACTCTCTTTAGAACCGAAAAGTATTCGTAGTAGCGGCTTCAGCCGCTTCAGAGCGACTAAAGCCGCCACTACCAGCGTTTTCGGATAGGCTCTTATTCAGCCGAGACCAGCTTGAAATAGGTGGTACCATCCTGCGTGACCGTATCAATGTATAGGAAGACTTCACCCAGCCGATCGGTCAGCCTCTTTGTCACCTCTCGAAGCTCGTCAATGAGTTCAACCTCAGGATAGTTGGGATAGAGCCCCAGACGCCCGGCCAGAATCTCTCGCCTTAGCAAGGCTTCAAGGGCACGGTCCACATCCTCTGCCTGGGGCAAGGACACAGCTTGATCAGAGCGCACGCCATACAGTTCCTCGTAAGCCTTGCTCAGTTCCGACTTGACCTCGTCCTCCTTCTCCTCCCAATCAGATACCAGGCTCAAGCCGTAGCCCTGTCTGGCTACCCTGTATTTGATGGTCAGCCAGTCTACCTTGGCCTGAACCAAAGCTGCCTTGGCCGATGGTTGGGCGACCTCGGCCATCTGAGCTTGGTAGAAATCCAGGCGAGCCTGATCCTCAAGCCGCAAGGATTCGACCAACTCATGGACCAGGTCAGATGGTATTTCATCAGGCGAATCACTCAGCCGCTGAGACAGTTTTTCCGCAGCGGCCCGGCGTCTGGCCGTGGCCTCCTCTGCCGCCGGAGACAGGGTCACCCCCGCCAAGCCAGGCAATTCTGTCGCCTCCTCCGGCTTCGTGGAAACCTCGCTCTCACCCTCCAGCAAGTCATCCCTTTCCCCGGCGTACTGAGCGGCCAGTGTCTTATCACCCAAAGCCAAGGCTGTTTGAACCAGGCTATCCAAGACGGAAACACGGTGGGTCCCTCTCAACTGAGGGCTATGCAAAACTACAGTGTGCGCCTGGTCCAGGTTGAACCTCGACTCCTTCTTCATCCCTAAGCGACTTAGCCCCAGGGCGGTTTCCACATAGGCCTGAGCCCGGACCAAATCGCTCAAATCTGGGCTTAGGGTTGCAATATCAGCCACCTGCTGATAACAGAGCTTGGCTTGACTTCTGTTGCCCGCAGCGACATACTCCTTGCCTAGACGGAGAAGCCAACCTAGCCGCTGGTTATCGTTAAGAGTTGTGCTGAACACAATTGTGGCGTAGGCCCCTTCCAAACTACCCTCGTCAATGGCTTCACTGGCCACCGCGGTATCGCTGGCATCGGCCAAGCTCAAGAGAGCTGTAGAAGCCTCAGCCGTTCCAATCTGCACCTCACTGATCGGGTCGCGCCAGCCCGGCGGGATAGCCTCGCGCCATCGCAGATAAAGGAAAATGCCAGCCGCAACACAGCCCACCAGTAGGAAAACCAGAACACCGCCCCCCAGCAGAAGGAGTGGCCATCTTCGACTTGATACCATGATCCCCCTTCCCGGTTCAGAAACCTTACGATGACAATGAAGCAATTATACATATGAAGGGACATTTGTGCAACCTTTCACTTATCTGAGACCTTTTCCACGGCCCAATCGCCACTTCATTTCCCTTTGAGGGTCAGTTATGATACAATTCATCCAAAGATCGGCCGAGAACCACGAAGGAGGGTGCGAGATGAGCCAGAGAATTCTCATTGGAGTAGCCTGGCCCTATGCCAACGGGGACCTGCATGTGGGGCATATCGCCGGTGCTTATCTGCCGCCCGATATCTTCGCCCGCTATCACCGCCTGCGGGGCAACGATGTCCTCATGGTCTCGGGCAGTGATTCCCACGGCACCCCTATCACCGTCAAGGCCGATGAGGAGGGTGTCTCCCCCCAGGAGATCTTCGAGCGCTATCACAAGGTGTTTCTGGAGAATTTCCGTGACCTGGGCCTGAGCTTCGATCTCTTCACCCACACCGACACCAAAAACCATCACCAGATCGCCCAGGATATTTTCGCCCGTCTTTTGGAGGAGGGGTATCTGTATCGAGACGTCACGGAGCAGCTTTACTGCGAGCATGATAAGATGTTCCTGCCCGATCGCTATGTAGAGGGCACCTGTCCCCACTGCGGTTACGATGGGGCACGGGGCGACCAGTGCGAGGCCTGTGGTCATCCTTTGGACGCCATAGAAGTGGTCAATGCCCGTTGCAAGCTCTGCGGCAACTCCCCTGTGGTGCGAGAGACAGAGCACTTCTTCTTCAATCTGCCGGCCTTCAATGAGAGGCTGTTGCAGTGGGTGGAGGGCCAGGAGCACTGGCGCCCTAACGTGTTCAATTTCACCCTGAACTACTTGAAGAAAGGGCTACAGCCACGGCCCGTCACTCGCGATATCGAGTGGGGTATCCCCATCCCCCTGGAAGACTACGAAGACAAACGCATCTACGTCTGGTTCGAGGCGGTCATCGGCTATCTTTCAGCCAGCATCGAGTGGGCCCAGAACACCGGCCAGCCCGATAAGTGGGAGGAGTGGTGGAAGGATGAGGGTGCTCGCGCCTATTATTTCATCGGCAAGGATAACATCCCCTTCCACACCATCATCTGGCCGGCCATGCTCCTGGGTTATAGCGGCTTGAACCTGCCCTACGATGTGCCGGCCAACGAGTTCTTGAACCTGGAGGGTAGGAAAATCTCTACCAGCCGCAACTGGGCCGTCTGGCTGCCCGACTACCTGTCGCGCTACGACCCTGACCCTCTGCGCTACTACCTGACGGTCAATTCCCCCGAGAGCCGGGACACAGATTTCGCCTGGGCAGACTTCCTGCGTCGCAACAACGATGAACTGGTGGCCACCTGGGGGAACCTGGTCCACCGCATCTTGACCTTCGCCTTCCGCAATTTTGACCAACGGGTGCCTTCTCCCGGAGAACTGACGGGAGCTGACAAAACTATCCTGGCCAGGGTAGAGGCTGGCTTCGCTCCCATCAGTGACCTCATCAGCCAGTGCAAATTCAAAGCAGCCCTGGCGGAGGTGATGGCTCTGGCCCACCAGGCCAACCGCTATCTGGACGAAAGAGCACCCTGGTTCCAGATCAAGGAGGATAGGGAAAGCACAGCCACCACCATCTACGTGGCCCTGCGAGTGGTGGACTCCCTCAAGATCCTCTTCTCTCCCTTCCTGCCCTTCTCCTCCCAGAGGCTACATCAGTATCTAGGCTACAGTGACAACCTATTGGGAGAGCTGACCGTAGAGACCTTCCAAGAAGCGAAAAAGAGCCACGAAGCACTGGTCTATCGAAGCGACCTGACCGGTGACCGGTGGCATCCCAGTGAACTGCCTGCAGGTCAGCAGTTGCGCCAACCGCAGCCCCTCTTCAAGAAGTTAGAGGAGAAGATTGTGGAGGAGGAAGTGGCGCGGTTGGGAAAA
>JBHIDP010000237.1:0-4131 GCA_046760185.1 Anaerolineae bacterium | reverse complement strand
ACTATTTGAACCCCACCGCCGCCGATCTCACATCCCGTATCAGTAGTCGTAACCTCTATGGTATCAGATAGAATCTCACCGGTGGTAGGGTGAACTATGGCCACTTTCCAGTTGCCAGCTTTGGGATAATTAGCCAGAAATAGATCCCAGTTCTTGTTTTGATAGTTGTCCATATAGGTAGCAGTGGAAGCGTTCGATTCAGCCCCAGCCCAGCCTTCAGCCCACACCTTGACCACTGCTCCGGCCTGAAGATTACCATCTTTACCGGTGACAGTGCCGATAATGGCCGTCATACCACAGTTGGTATAGGTAACACCGACGCTTCCACTGTAGAGGAAACGGGGGGTAGGCGTCGGTGGCACGGGTGTGTTGGTGGCTGTCGGCACAGGGGTGGGGGTGGCTGGGCGCGGGGTGAAAGTAGGTGTCACCGCCGGTGTATCGGTAGGGGTAGGGGTGAAGGTCTCTGTTGGAGTAGGCGTATGTTCCGGTGTAGGGCTGTTGGTCGGTGTAGGGGTAAATGTCGGTTTGGGCGTCTTGGTAGCGGTCGGCACCGGTGTCGGGGCGCGGCCGATCAGCCTACCCAGTCCCCCACAGCCGAGAGTTGCCATTAAAGCCACACTGATAACGGCTACAACCGCTGCATATTTCTTGGTCATCCTCTGTTCTCCTCCACAGTAACCTAGGTAACTCTAGGTAACTGTACAGCAGATCTATCAACTCAACATCAGATAATGACTATATTAATTCTGTATGAAGTCAATGTCAAACCATCGCTTGGCACCAGCGGTGCCGCACTCGGCAGTTACTGTACCGGTAACCCAGTCGGAAAGAGGGATGCCAACAGTAGGATGCTGAGCTCTTAGACGCCAATTGTAATCCGCAGACCCACTAGGAGGAGGCAGCATAAAATCCCAGTGGCCATCAGTGCTATACCTCTGAGGAGCAGCGATTTCCTTCGACCAATTCCATCCCACGATTTCAACATAGATTCCTATGGCCTCGCCTGGGGCCGGACTTCCATCTTTGAGCAGGACACGTCCTCTAATCTCCGGTCCGCAATGAGCCAGATCACCGGGGCTACCAGGGTCGTTAACCACAGCTCTAAGGGGGAAGGCCGGCGTTGGGGTGGCTGTTGGCTGGCTGGGCGTGGGCGTGGCTGTCGGCGGCTTAGGCTTGGGTGTTGGCGTGGGAGGCGCTGGCGTGAAGGTGGGTGTAGCCTCCGGCGTGTCAGTGGGTGTCGGCGTGGATGTATCTGTCGGCGTTGACGTGAATTCAGGGGTAGCCGTGTGGGTCGGCCTGGGTGTCTTGGTGGGAGTGGGCGTCGGGCGCGCCCCTGCTAAGAGATCTCCCAGTCCGCAACCAAGGATGGCAATCATCGCAGTGATTGACACGAGGGTGAACCCCAGGGCTGTTTTACCTCCCAACTGGTTCCACGATTTCCTGTTTTTGAAGATATGGGAAAGCATGATAGTTACTCTGGAAAGCACCCACAACTGTGCGGTTCGTGGCTTCCAACGGGCTAGATTGTACCATAGCTCCTGTAGGAGGGCAAAACCTAGCATCCTATTGGCCACCTGGCATCGGGGCTATGGTCACCATCCCATCCAGCAAAATCCTGTCTTCCTCCTCTCCCACTACTGACAGACGCTCCCCCGTCCTGAGGAGATACATACCCACCTCCAGGCGGTATGGCCCCGGTGGTGCTCCTGGGTCAATCTTCAGGCAGTGGCGGTCGAGGATAGGAACGCCGATGAACCACTGAGTGGTAGGATAACCCCCCTGTAGAGGCTGGCTGTCATGTTGACCCCAGATGATACTGCCGTTGCTCGGGTTATAGGTTTCTCCCAGGAGATGGGTGAAGACGGTATAGTCTTCCTGGGGCTTGACCTGCGCCTGCCAATACAGATCGAGACACAGAACATCACCCAGATTGACTTTGGTTGGCGATGCCCCAGATTTGGTGGTCAGGCCATACCCTAAAAGGACCACTTTTCCATCCAGATTGGCTTGCTGATGGTGAGGTATGCCCCTGACCGTTGGCAATGGCTGGGTACGTATCGTCAGCCGCCCAAAAGCGAAGCGATCTTCACTACCCCCCGCCTCGGGCAACGGATACATTTCGAAGTGATAGGTGCCAGCCGGTGTCCTTGAGAAAACGCTGAAATGGAGTTGCTGACGAATTATCTGTTCCCGATCAGACCCCTCAATCGGGGCAAAATCGAGAACACGCGAGGTGAGTACGTGACCGCTCTCATGCACCAGATCCACCCCGATAGTCGCTGCTCCTCTCAACCGCCAATACAGCCCCAGATGGATCACATCTGCCGCACGATACTGATTGGTGGACAAGTCATAGCCCAGCAGTTGCAATCTGCCAGCAGCAAAAGGGACTTCATCTAGCCGGTATTGAGGAGCCACCTTGGACAAGGACACTGTCGGCTCGACTAAATCCTCGGTATACAGACTGATCCTGTTCCCCCCCACAGGTACCATCAGAGCTTTGTTGCGGTGGGAATCCAACCACTTTTCCACCAGGTATTGAGGGTCTTGCCAGCCTCCATAGAACAGGATCAGCCAGGCCCGATGGTGACCACGGAGCAAAGGAGCTACCTGCTCATCAACATTCTCAGCCGTCACCTGAAGGGCCCCTCGCGGAATGAAGTCCACTTCCGGCCAGGGCCGCCCCGCCCGTGCTCTCTCATAGTAGTACAAAAAGATGGGATACTGGTTGCCGGAGACCATCAGAACGGCATCGTCGGGCTGGAGGTAAGCGGCTAGAACCCGCATCGCTGTCTGAAGGTCATCCCGTAGGTAACGCCCTTGATAATGTTCTCGCAAGGAGTAGCTAGAGCCGATCAGAAGGGTTAAGATAACTATCAAGGCCAGCAAGCGGGATTTTCTGGCCACAATAGCCGCAGTTGAGGCCAGAATCAGGAGGAAAAAGGGGACCGCTTGAAGCAGGTACCTGGCTTCGATTCTGGGTATGAAGGCCAGTTCATGGGGCAAAGAGACAGCCAGGATGACCAGGAGGGGAAAGAGGACGGGAAAGGAAAGCAAGAGACTGATCTTCCAACCCTCTAGAGCGCCGTGGTGCCCTCCTTTATCCCTCTGACCAGGCAACCCACGGCGGTGGGCCAGAGGAAGGCCCACAATCCCTATCAGCCCAATGAGGGGGAACAGCAATGGTAGCCAGCCGTAGCGCCCCACGTGCGTTGAGATGCCCAGGCCAATTATCAACCAGTAGGTGCAAAAGAACCAGGCGAAGGACAAGGGGTAGAGCTCGTAGGTAGATACGGAATAGTCGAAGTGCCGGAGGTCGAAGGCCCACAGGGCCCAGGTAGCGAACAGGGTAACGACTGCTACTTGTGACACCACCCATCTTATGAGGAACGAACGTCGAGAGCGCAATCCGGGAAGGGAGATCAGCACAAAGAGATTTTGAACAATCGGAATCGAGAGTGCCAGATAGAATGTTAACAGCGAACCGGTTGTGGCCAGGATGTACAACAACAAGGTTCTGATCCTCTGGTCGGTATACAACCGGACCAGTAAATAGAATGAAACAAGGATGAGGAAAGTGACCATGGAATGCATCCGTGTCTCTTGCGACCAGGCGAGGTGAAGACGGGCAACGGCAAACAGGAGAGCAGCGATGAAGCCCACCTGCTGATTGACCAATCGTTTTCCCAGCCTGTAGAGGATGGGTATGGCCAACGTTCCCCACACAACTGAGAGGAAACGTAGGGCGTATTCCTCGTCGCCAACCAGTTTCATCCAATAGTGAAGCAGCCAGAAATAAAGCGGGGGATGGACATCGTTGGCAGTTCTGTGGGCAATGGTCAGCAGGTCAGTTTTGGCTACCCACACAGACCAACCTTCGTCCCACCATACGTTTTTGTCGCCCAGGAGGTAGACCCGTAGACCGAAAGCCAGAAGAAGGATCAGACATAGTGCAGCCCATTTCAACAACTGTCTAGCAGACCTATTCCTTTTGCGTTCCAAGCTATACTCGTTCATCTTGCAACAGCCACCCTTAGCCTCAAGAATTATATCACGCCTCACCCGCTAGCCAAAAGCGTGCTAAGTACCTATCCGAAAACTAGCTGGGCTGGCTCCCACGCCCGCCCAGTG
>JBHIDP010000236.1:0-4155 GCA_046760185.1 Anaerolineae bacterium | reverse complement strand
CCCTTCCCCCTACCAAAGCGACCCAGTCAGCTTCACGGCGGCGGTCATGGAGGACCAAACCGACCTCGGCCATTTTGGCCTCCACAGCGGGACTTTGTTCCTCGATGATTCCTGACAAAACAACAAGCCCCTCCGGTGTCAGGAGGGGCGGCAATCGGTCAGCAAGGTCTATGATCACCTTGGCCAGGATATTGATGACGATCAGGTCAAAAGGGGGAGAGAGATCGGGGGGAAATAGCTCCGGCCCACCTTCAGAGGAGTTGTTGGCCAGATCCCCCTGGCGGATATCAACAATCTCTTGCACCCCGTTGGCGAGAGCATTTTCCCTGGCTACCCTCACTGCTGTGCGGTCAATGTCCAGGGCCAGAACTGGTGCTGCACCCAGTTTGGCTGCGGCAATGGCCAGAATCCCGGTGCCTGTGCCGAGATCCAGGACCCGCATGCCAGAGGCAACCAACCTCTCCAACTCTACCAGACAGAGACGGGTAGTGGCATGCAAACCGGTGCCAAAAGCCAGGCCGGGGTCAATCTGGAGGACCACCTCCCCTTCGGCGGGAACGTATCCTCGCCAGGATGGTTTGATAACCAGACGATCACCCACATGTTGCACAGGGCAGCGGTCCTGCCAGGCCCTGGCCCAGTCTTCCTCGCGCAGTTCACGGAAGCGAGGTGGGGTCAGAGGATAAAGTTGACTCAGGTGCCGGAGAGCCACCTCCAGGGCATGTCGTCTTTCGTCTAAACGGTCGTCAAAGGGTAGGAAGACCTTGACTATGAGGCGGACTTCAGCCTCGAGGGGTGGTTTCTCCTCCGGCGTAGGCCAACTTTCCTCGATGACTGCTCCTCCCTCAGCGTAGCCGTTGAAGAGCTCCTTTACAGCTTTGACCCCCTCCCCATGAGCCTGGACACTTACCTCCAACAGCTTACCCTTCAACGCCCGCAATATACCTCCTTCCACCACTTATTCGGAATCGAGGAGGCTCAAGGGTTCAGACCTTAAAAGCGTCCCTGACCCTGTCAAAGAAGCCCCTCTCGCCCTGGGGAATCACCTCCTTTCCCAACGTCTTGCCCAGCTTCTCAAACAGTATCTTCTGCTCTTCCGTCAAGTTGGTGGGGGTAGCGACATAGACTGTGACCAACTGGTCACCCCGTCCGTTGCGCCTCAGGTGAGGCACCCCTTTGCTCCGAAGCCGGAACGTTTTCCCTGTCTGGGTGCCAGCCGGGATGGTCATCTTCTGCTTGCCATCCAAGGTGGGCACCTCGATTTCATCCCCCAAAGCGGCCTGAGCGACATTGATGGACAGGTCCAGCAAGATGTCGTCATTCCGGCGGCGGAAGTAGGAATGTTTCTTCACAGACAGGACTACATAGAGGTTGCCAGGAGGACCACCCCGCATCCCCGATTCACCCTCGCCAGCCAGGCGAACCTGAGTGCCGTCGTCCACCCCGGCTGGGATCTTGACCAAGATCTTCTTGGCCACCCGGACCCGTTTCTGACCACGACACTCGGAACAGGGGCTGCTGACCACTTCCCCTTCCCCCTGACATCGGCCGCAGGTGCTTACGTTGATGAACGAGCCCAGGAAGGATTGCTGGGCTCGACGCACTTCCCCCGTGCCATGACATTCGGGGCAGCGAATCGGTTCGGTGCCAGGGGCGGCCCCGCCCCCCCGGCAGGTAGGACATGTCTCCAGGCGAGGAACCTCGATCTCCTTCTCACAGCCGAAAACTGCCTCCTCAAAGGAGACGGTCAGGTTGCAGCGAAGATCAGCCCCACGACGAGGACCTTGACGGGCCCTGGTTCTGGTGCGCGGCCCGAAGCCAAACAGGTCTTCGAAGATATCGCTGAAGGGACCGAAATCGCCAAAACCGCCGAAGTCGGTGGCGAAATCGCCCGTCATCCCCATGTGACCAAAGCGGTCATAGGTAGCCCGCTTCTGCCGGTCACCAAGGACCTCGTAGGCTTCGTTTATCTCCTTGAAGCGGATTTCTGCGTCGGCGCTTTTGTTTACGTCAGGGTGATATTTACGAGCCAGCCGGCGATAGGCTTTCTTGATCTCATCTTCGCTGGCGTTTCGCCCTACGCCGAGAACCTCGTAGTAGTCGCGTTTACTGCTCATAGTTTAGACTTCACGGAATTCTCCCTCAACCGTCTCCTCTCCCTCAGAAGGTCTGCTCTCCCCTTCTCCGGATGGGGGTGGCGTCTCGGCCTGCTGATACATCGAGGCCCCAACCCTCTGGATCGTCTCGGCCAACTCCTGGCTCCGTTGCCGGATAGCGTTTACATCCTGCCCTTGAAGGGCGGTGCGCACCGCCGCTACTTTACTTTCCACATCGCTGCGTACGTCGGCTGGAACTTTGTCCCCCAGTTCCCGCAAGGTCTTTTCGGCAGTGTAGGCCAGGGAGTCGGCATTGTTTCGGGCCTCAACCTCCTCTTTGCGTCGCCGATCCTCCTCAGCATGTTCCTCCGCCTCGCGAACCATGCGCTGCACCTCCTCCTCGCTGAGGCCGCTGGAGGCAGTGATGGTTATCTTCTGTTCACGTCCGGTGGCCTTATCGTGAGCCGCCACATGAAGGATGCCATTGGCATCAATGTCGAAAGTGACCTCAATCTGGGGTATTCCCCGTGGCGCCGGTGGGATACCGTCCAGAATAAAACGTCCCAGGGTCTTGTTGTCCACAGCCATGGGCCGTTCCCCCTGGAACACGTGAATCTCCACCTGGGTCTGCCCATCCGCGGCCGTGGAGAAGATCTGACTCTTTTCAGTAGGAATGGTCGTGTTGCGCTCGATGAGGGGAGTGGCAACCCCGCCCAAGGTCTCGATCCCCAAAGTAAGAGGCGTGACATCCAGAAGAAGGACATCCTTTACTTCGCCGCCCAGAACCCCAGCCTGGATAGCTGCTCCGACAGCCACCACCTCATCGGGATTGACCCCTTTGTGGGGTTCCTTGTTAAACAACTGCTGAACCCTGTTATGCACAGCCGGCATTCGGGTTTGCCCTCCTACCAGAATGACCTCATCAATATCCTCGGAGGAGAGCCTGGCGTCTTCAAGAGCCTGCCGACAAGGACCGATGGTTTTGTCAATCAGATCTCCTACCAACTGTTCCAGCTTGGAACGAGTTACGGTTATGGTCAAATGCTTGGGACCGCTGGCATCAGCCGTGATAAAGGGGAGATTGATCTCTGTTTGCATGGTTGTGGATAGCTCAACCTTGGCCTTCTCCGCTGCTTCCTTCAAGCGCTGCAGGGCCTGGCGGTCGGTACGCAAATCTATGCCTTGATCTTTCTTGAACTCCCCGGCAATCCAATCAACGAGGCGTTGATCGAAATCATCCCCCCCAAGGAAAGTATCACCGCTGGTTGACTTAACCTCGAAGACATCACTTTCTACACCCCGTCCTGACTCTATCTCCAGAATGGAGATGTCGAAGGTGCCACCGCCCAGGTCGTAGACAGCGATTCGCTCGTCTTTGTCCTTACCCAGGCCGTAGGCCAAAGTTGAAGCAGTCGGTTCGTTGATGATGCGCAATACTTCCAAACCAGCGATCCGGCCCGCGTCCTTGGTGGCCTGGCGCTGTGAATCGTTGAAGTAGGCCGGAACGGTGATGACCGCCTGAGTGATCTTCTCTCCCAGATAGGCTTCGACATCTTCGCGCATCTTGCGCAGGATCATGGCCGAGATCTCGGGTGGGGAATATTCTTCGCCTCCCATCCACACTTGGACATCGCCGTTGGGTGCCTCGGAAACCTTGTAGGGCACTATCTTGAGGGCACGTTGCACCTCAGGATCGCTGTACTTACGACCCATAAAGCGCTTGATGGAGAAGATAGTGTTGTCGGGGTTGACCACAGCCTGTCGCTTGGCCACCGTTCCTACCATCCGTTCCCCGGTCTTAGGATTTACCGCCACCACTGATGGTGTCAAGCGCCCTCCTTCCGAGTTGGGAATGACCGTTGGCTCACCCCCCTCCATCACAGCCATGACCGAATTGGTTGTGCCCAAATCTATACCAATGATCTTCCCCATCAGTTGCCTCTCCTCATTATGAATTGAGTCTGGCTAAAACTTGTGGGAGTCGAGGCTTCCCCTGGCACCTGCGCGCCAGGACAGGTGAGCCGGTTTTATCCGCCTAAAGGCTCCACTCCTCCACAGA
>JBHIDP010000235.1:0-4160 GCA_046760185.1 Anaerolineae bacterium | reverse complement strand
GGCACGTAGACCTCATCCAGCTTCAGGCGCACAATGTTGCGCACCTGGAGTAGGCCCCGAAAATCGAGCCACTGATAGCTGGCCACCAGATGGTCCAGATAGCGACGGCGCAGAGCTTCATAGTCCCCTGGAGCGAAGAGACGGACCGCACTGAGGGCCTCAGCGCGGGCCACTTCGTCTCGAGGCAGGACGAACTCGTAGACACCGCTGCGCCAGGAGAAGAAGTCATGGGCCTGGAACATCAACTCACCCACCGTGGGGGGCCGTACCCAGAGCACGACTGAGTAGCCCGCCCAGGCCAGCCGTTCCCGGCCCCAGTTCAAGGAACGGATGGCTGTCTCTCGATCTTCAGGGGCGAGATTGTCCAGATCGGTGACGAAG
Source organism: Anaerolineae bacterium (assembly GCA_046760185.1). GTDB lineage: Bacteria > Chloroflexota > Anaerolineae > JBHIDP01 > JBHIDP01 > JBHIDP01. The sequence goes on along the minus strand of JBHIDP010000235.1, from coordinate 3,779 downwards.
AGAGCGGCTCTGGCTCGAGGAGGAGGCAAAGCACGAAGGACTTGAGACAGACTTAGCCTTTGAGAGGAGTAGGCAAACTCTGTCACAGCTACCTCATGCTCTATACGTTCTTTCAGAGCCCGAACGATGGCGGACTCAAGGGCCCGATCGCTGGCAGCAGCGATTAGGAGACAACCCCGCTCGGACCAGCGAAGCGAGAGGGCCATCTCCTCCAGTTGCTCAGCCAAGGAATTAACAGCCGCTGCCTTCATCACCCTACTCAGGAAGTGAGAATAGAATGCACGTCAAACCAAACTTCGTCATTCAGATAGCTCAAGACAAAATTCCCCTTCAGAAGATCGTCACACTCCTTTTCCTCAGTACGTTGATGGGTTTCGCGCACCTTTGCCAGAATCTGGCGATGGAGAGGGTTCAATTGCGCCTCGTACAGACGCCGCAGACCGGACAGGGCCTTCTCAGCAACCAGCACATCAATGCGCGGCTTGCTAGCAATCTCAGCTTTGGTGGCTGCATCCCGAACTAACCGTATGAAGTCCCGCATCACCCCACCGCTGCCTTGAATGAGCAGATTCAGGGCTCGAGGAGTGATCACATCGTTGGGCTCCAGATCCAGATCCTGGAGACGCTTGTGCGCCACCTGGCGCATAGTAGCGTACCCCTTTTTATCCTTCTGCTCGCGATCGTCCTTGTGGTAGAGCTTGATGTTGGGAAACTCTAGGACGGTCGGAAAGTGATTCCGCACTGTGGCAAAGCGGGGCGAATAGTACAGCCAGATGGGAGCGGCGTAGACTACCCGGCAGGCGGGGCTTGCCAGAAATTTCTTCTCGGAGAAATTCAAAGCGATGACATTGGGATCTCTTGGCCTATCCAAGCCGTCCACGATGAGCACCAAGGGGCGGCCCGCTTTTTCCTGCACCTCCTCGATAACCTCGTTGAGGTGACCCACCATCCTCTCCACCTGGGGCTCCACCTCCAGTCTGCTGACCACTTCGACATTGGTGCCAGAGACAAAACGGAATGGTGGAATCACCTTCTCAGCCACGGTTTTGACCGTCTCTCCCAAACTAGACCCGCCTAAGAAACTTGCCCCAAAGCAGATCAGGTTTCCCAGAAGCTCTGCTAGGTCAATGCTGAACCCCTTGTTGGCGGTGTGGGTTTGCACCAGGGTCTCCAAATCACCTTTTAACGTCTCCAAGGGCTTGCGCGTTGGCTTTCGCTCTAACTCCGCTTCAGCCACCTTGTAGATGGCAGCTCCCATCAGGAACACCACCTCTACTGGATTCGCCCGCTCAATGTCCAGGTTCTGCTCCAGGTTTATGCGGACCACGAAGTAACCATATCGCTCGGCCAATTCAGCAGCCAGTTTGGTCAACTCCGTGCTCTTGCCACTGGCATCGTGTCCTACCAGAATGGCCCTCTTAGGGACCTTCTCAGGATGGAGGTCACTCAACAGCACTGTGAGCGGGCTCTGCGGTCGCTCCACAAACCAGGCATCCAGCTTGTCCGGAGGCACCGGCTGAACGGGATCAAAAGCATTGTGGACATCTATCCAAGTGCTCTGCCCTGCGAACATGGTGAACTCCTTCTATCAGGCGTCCAAAGCCATGAACGCCATCGTTACCCCTCAGCCAGCTCGGCCCTGGGTTCCCACAAGCGGCAGAAGGCGCACAGCCCCGGCGCAGTGGTTGGCTGACCACATTTCTCACAGGGATGAAGCTCGACCTCTTGGGCAATATGGTCGAAGAGGCCCTGCTCTTTGGCCTGGAGGAAGCTCAGGTAGAACTGGAGTTTGGCCCCACGGGACCTCCCTTCCAACTGGTTGAGGAGATGCTTGTAGTAGATGGTGCTGGAACCGACGGCGTGAGGACACTCATCGTAGATGTAGTCAATCCCCCGCACCAAGGCGTAAGCCGCCGTCTCCCGTTCGTAGAAGCGGCAGAAGGGCTTGACCTTCCTGGCCAGGCCGGGCTGGGTGGAGGGCAGCACCGGCGCCTGACGGGCCAGGTAGCCGGTCTGCCAATGGAGGGTATTTTGAAAAAGGACGGCCGCTTCGTCGTCCAGGTTGTGACCGGTGGCCAGGACGGTGTAGCCCCCCTCCACAGCCACCCTGTTCATGACGTGACGCTTGACCAAGCCACAAAGGGAACAGGGTTTTCCTCGGCCCCGCTCCTTCTGGCGGGCCAGTTCGGGGATTGATTCACCGTAGCTCTCCCTGACATCAACCACAGTCAATCTTGCCCCCTCTCGGCTGGCGGCAAAGTTCTGCGCCTTGGTCAGTGACTGCTCCGAATAGTTCCCCCCCTCGATCCCCAGCCCGATGTACAACCCTTCAGCCTGGTACTCTAGACGTAAAAGGACATCCCACAGGGCCAGGCTGTCCTTTCCCCCGGAGACGGCGACCAGCACCCTGTCCTCCCGGTCAAACATCCTGTATTTCTCTATGAAGCGCTGGGTCTGGGCCGGAATCCACTCCTGGAAGCACTCTGCGCAAAGGGCCAGTTTGTGTTGGGGCATGTTGATGGCGGCCGTCTGTCCACACTTTCGACACTTCAAACTCAGCACTCCTCTACCCAACCTTATCCTAACCCGCCGGAGATGACCGCAATCAGTTTGATGGTATCATCGTCCGAGAGGACTGTCTCCTGATTTATCAGCTTGTCGTTGCGGGTAGCCAGGACTGACTGTGGGTCCAGGCCCACCTTCTTGATCGCTTCTCGAACGGTGATGCTGCCCTTCAGGTCCCACACTTTGTCTCGGTAGATAACCCGCATCGCTTCCTCCCGATACCTGAAAACATTGAGTCTGGCTAAGTACCTATCCGAAAACTAGCTGGGCTGGCTCCCACGCCCGCCCAGTGGGGGCATGGGAGCCCCCGCTGCTGGGTTTTCGGATAGGCTCTAAAATCTAAACGTCTGCCAGCTTGCCCACGATTTTAGCCACGCTCAAAAACATTTTAGTTGAAAAGGGACCGGGGGTCAAGCTTCTCGTCCAAGGCGGAGGGTCCTGTGAGCCACGCTGCATACTTCCCAGACCCTCAGCCCTCCTGACGTAGGGAGGTTTGCGTGGGGAGCAGCCCACACCGCCATGGTCGGCCGCTTCTGAAGTGTCGCCCTATGGGCCTCACCAGCTTTCGTACCGCACAAGCTCGGACAACGCTTTGCGCTTTTTCGACCCGGGTCGGTCGGCTGGATATCCCAAGGGCGTAAAGGCAATCGGTTCCACCCCATCAGGCAGATGCAGGACCTCGCGCGTGGCAGTCACATCGAAGGCGGCAATCCAGCATGTGCCCAGCCCCAGGTTGGTGGCGGCCAGAATCAGGTGATCCATGGCGATGGCCACGTCCACATCGTTGTAGTTCTTGCCATCTTTGCGTACCCAGGCTCGGGCCGGAATCCCACAGGCGCAGATGACCAACGGCGCTTGTACGAACCAATCCCTGTTGTAGATGCGCTTCAGTTCCGCTTCCCGGCCTGCCGTGTGGATCACGATGAGCTGAAAGGGTTGCCAGTTGGCCGCTGTGGGCGCCAGGCGCGCTGCCTGGAGCACCTGCTGCAGCATCTCATCCTCCACCGGCTCAGATTTGTAGGCCCGTACACTGTATCGCGTTTCGATGAGCTTTGAGAACTCCATAGTCTGTTTCCCTCTATCAAGAGCTTGGTCCGACCGCGCAACGTCCCCGTACCGTTCCTCATCCCACTTGAAGGGCGGCTAGCGGAGTGCTCGCCGACCGGCTCACTCCCCTACCAGGTGCACCCACGGCAGGGCGTCCTGCACCGCCT
>JBHIDP010000234.1:0-4194 GCA_046760185.1 Anaerolineae bacterium | reverse complement strand
GCTTCATCCTTGATCTTCTGCAAGGACTCCTTCATAGCAGCCCAGCCATACCAGTGCATGTAGTCCGGGTTGGCATGAAAAGCCCCCTGGAAGGCCCTCATGCGGTATTCCAGGAACATGACGTACAGCTCCTGCTCCACGCTGCTCCTGGCCTCATAGAACTGCAACAGGTCCGGAGCATACTTCCATCCCTCCGGCACCTCCAACAGCCCGTCAGTGTAGAGGGCCTTGACGGTGCGGATAGCCTCGGCCATCATCCTGTCTGTCTCGCGGATGATCTTGTCGCTGGCTGCCAGTTGCTCGGCCACATAGCTGGCGGAGTGGCAGCGAGTGCAGATGGCCTCAGTCTTGGCCCGCTCAGCCTGGAAGTCCTCCTTGGTCAGCCGGGCTACCTTGGCCACCTTGACCGCCTCCAGCCGCTCGGTGCCCTCGCCCTTCTCATCCAGCACACCCAAGGCTTTGAGGATCTCTACCCGGTCGGCCCACCACTCCTGATCATCCTCCGGCACCCGCAGGGCTAGGAAGCCCCAGGCGGTTATCACGGCATGATCGCCCTCGGGCATATGGCAGGTCTGGCACTTGGGGGCACGCCCGGTATCCCCCTCGATCTGCCAGATGGTGCCATGCTTGGAGGTTGACCACATCTCCCACTGGGGGTGATCGAAGCCCATGTGGCAGGTCTGGCAGGCCCGGGGGTCGCGCGCTTCGCTGACAGCGAAGCTGTGGCGGGTGTGGCAGGAGTCGCAGCTTCCGGTGCCGTAGCGGAACTGCGGTGCCTTTAGCTCCTCGGCCGACTTCTCGCCAATCTTGTGGCAGCCAGAGCAGCCCTTGAAGCCTTCGGGGCCGACCACGGCCAATGGTTGGTGAACCACCATGGGCATGGCCTTCATGGCCGTCCAAGCCAGGGAGTGCTTGCCGGCCCGAAACTGCTCCACCTGCTTGGCGTGGCAGGTCTGACAGGTGTCCGGGGTAGGCAGCTTGGCCTTCGCCATATCAGTGGCATCCTGGTGCTCAGAGCCGTGGCAGACAGAACAGTCGAGGCCCTTCTGACCCATCTTCCCCGCCTGCCACTGGGTGACAATGCCCGGGGTCTCCTTAGCGTGACAATCTTGGCAAGCGCTTTCACCTTGAGCCTGTGCCGCCGGGCTGGTCAGGGCGAACAGTAACGCCAGGATCGATAGCGAAGCCACGATGCCCAGAAGAGCCAATCTGGTCGCAATCCTGTTGGGCATAATCTCAACTCCTCCAAAATTATGATAACTACCAACCATTCTAGAACAGCCGTCTTGCACTGTCAATGACCAATGTCACAATTCGTTACTTTTTTCACAATACCCAATCAGGCTATCCTTCTGAGTCTCTCCTCGTCCAGCACCGTGATCTGACCACGTTCCACGCTTATGGCCCCATCCTCCTGGAGCCGCCGCAGTGACCTGGACACTACCTCTCGCGTCGTGCCCACGAAGCCAGCCAGTTCCTCTTGAGTCAAACGCCAGTTCAGCCCGATTCCTCTGTTGGTGATATGTCCTTCCCTCTCCGCATATTCCAGCAAGGCCCTGGCCAAACGACTCTTTACTGTCCCGAAAGATGACCTTCCCGCCAGGGATAGGAAGTGTTGCAAGGCGCTGGCAAAGTGGTTCAACAGGCTGGAGGCAACTTTAGGATGATCAGCAAGGAGTCGCTTTACGTCCTCCTTCTTCATGGCGTACAAAGAGGAGTCCTCCAGAGCCACAGCCGTCACCGGGTTCAAACCCCGGTAGAATATGGCACAAGCGCCGCAATAGTCTCCAGCCCTCAGAATGCGCAGGATGCGCTCCCGGCCCTGGACGGATGTTTTGCAAACCTTGACCCGGCCCAGGCGCACAAAGTGCAGACCGGTGCAAGGCTCACCTTCCAGGAATATGACCTCGTTCTTGCGGAATCTCCGCTTCGTCAGCAGGGACTGGATTTGCTCCAACTCAGAAGGGCTCAGGCTGGAGAACAAGGGAATCGTTTCCAAGAAGTCGGTAGAGACACTCATTTTACCTCAACTCCGGTTTGTACCAGGGCAGCTACTAGACCATCAATACGGTGGCCCGCAACTAGCTGTCCAGGTCAATCAACCCCCGACGGATGGCGTACTTGATCAGTTCAGCGCGATTTTGCAGGTCGAGTTTCTCCATGATGTGGGTACGATGGGTCTGCACCGTGCTGGGGCTGATGACCAGGATTTCTGCAATCTCCTGGTTGGTATGTCCTTTAGCCAGGAGCTCGAGGACCTGCCTCTCTCTGGGGGTGAGACCATCGTAGCTGCCCTTCTCCTCCCCTTCCCCGACACGGCGCAAGTAGTCGCCGACCAGCTTCTTGGCTACCGAGGGATAGAGGAAGACATCCCCCCTCTGCACAGCCCGCACGGCAGCCACCAGGTCGGCCGAGGCTGCCTCCTTGAGCACGTAACCCATGGCCCCGGCGTGGAGAATCTGAAAGAAATACTCATCACTGTCATGCATGGTCAAGGCCAGTACCTGAACGTCAGGACATTCCTTCTTGATCAGACGTGTGGCCTCCAGACCGGTCATGCCGGGCATAGCGATGTCCATGATGACGATGTCCGGTTTCAATTCCCGCACTCTTTCCACAGTCTCCTGGCCGTCGGCCGCCTCCCCCACTACCTCGATATCGGGTTGGGCCTCTAACAGCAAACGAACCCCTTCCCGGACGATGGTATGGTCGTCAGCGACCAGGATACGTATCTTGCTCACTTTGCGTCACTCCAGCCCGTAGCGGGATCTCTACCTGGATCCTTGTCCCTTTCCCCGGTAGTGAACTGATGTCAAGGGTGCCCCCGAAGAGGGTGGCACGCTCCTTCATGCCCAGCAGACCAAGCCCTTGCGTCCCCTCCTTGGAGGCCAGCGTCTTTTCAATGTCAAAACCTTCACCATCATCCTCCACGATCCCGGTCACGACGCTGTCTTTGAAAGCCAGTTGAATGCTCACATGGTGCGCCTTCGAGTGCTTGGCGATGTTGTTTATCGCTTCCTGAATTATCCTGAACAAGGTTATCTCTATCTGGGGCGGTAACCGTCTCCTGGCGCCGGTGGCCTTGACATCAAACTTGATGCCTATCGCTTCCAAATTGTTCTCGGCATACCAGCGGATGGCCGATACCAGACCGAGATCATCCAACATGGTGGGACGAAGGTCCAGGATCAACTTGCGTATCTGTCTCAGCGTTCGAATGGTCAGGGAGCGGGTTCTTTCCAGTTGCTCCTTTACATGGGTCTGGTCGGGAGGAAGAATCTGCTCTGCCGCATCCAGGCTCATGGTCAAGGCCGTCAAGGTTTGAGCCAGTTCATCGTGCAATTCCCGGGCAATTGCCTTTCGTTCGTCCTCCTGCGCGGAGATGACCTTCTCCAGAAGCTGGCCTCGTAGGGTCTCCTTCTGCCTCAACTCACGATACAAGCGAATATTCTCCTCCTCTTTCTCCTTCAAGCCATCGGCCATACGGTTGAAGGAATCAGCTAGCTCCCAAATCTCATCCCGACCTTTGATAGTCACCCTCTGTTCCAGGTCCCCTTGCCCGAACAGCTTGATAGCCTGCACGAACCGTTCCAGGCGGGTGATCACTATGTGGCTCATCATCAGGTTGACAGCCAAGACGATGATGACTATGGCTGCCCCTGACCACAACAGGCTGTCTCGCAGGTCCTGGGCCAGATGGCGCTCGATCTCAGCCATTGAGAAATCGGTGATCAGCACACCGTTGATCTTGGTCTGAGGGTCATGGCAGTTGTGACATTCTTTTCGGTTGTCTATGGGGTTCATGCTTCGGAAGACCTTCTCCCCGCTTGCGGTGGTGAGGATGACGCTACCTTTTCGGTTCTGTGGTGCATAGCGGTGGCAAACCTGGCAGGTCGGATCAGAAATGTCCAGCTTCGTGCCGACCATTTTGCCTTCGGGCGCAATTCTGATCTCGCCTTCCCTGTTCAACAGGAAGAGCCCAGTAATCCCTGGTTCACGGCCGATGGCATCCATTATCTGCTGAACTTCAGCGAAGTCCTGGGTCAACATGGCATGTCGCAGACTGCTCTCAATTACGTCGCTGGATTGATCGGCCCAGGATTCCAGGTTCCTCAACATCAGGTCACGGTGCCGGGCATACTGGAGATAGGAAAGGAGAGCCAGGATGATAGAGAGGAAGAGGACCACTCCTCC
>JBHIDP010000233.1:0-4203 GCA_046760185.1 Anaerolineae bacterium | reverse complement strand
CTAAGTCTGGAGATTGACCGATGTTGATGCCGAAAAGGGTAAAGTTTCGCAAGGCTCACCGGGGCCGTCTGAAAGGGAAAGCCTCCCGTGGTACGGAGGTGACCTTCGGTGAGTACGGGCTACAGGCTCTTGAGTCCAGTTGGATCACCAGTCGGCAGATAGAGGCTGCACGGCGGGCGATCGTGCGGCATATCAGACGGGGGGGAAAGCTCTGGATCCGTATCTTTCCCGATAAGCCGGTGACCAAGAAGCCGGCCGAGACGCGCATGGGGAGTGGCAAAGGGGCCGTTGATCACTGGGTAGCTGTGGTAAAGCCCGGTCGGGTCATCTTTGAACTTGCTGGCGTAGGTGAGAATTTGGCACGAGAGGCTATGCGCCTGGCCTCGCACAAGCTGCCGATAAAGACCCAGTTTGTCACCCGCCGCGATCTTCTGATGGGAGGAGAGACTGGCCGTGAAGATCAGTGAGATCAGAAGCATGACTGATGAGGAGTTAGAACGGCAGTTGCTTTATGCTCGGGAAGAGTTGTTTAACTTGCGTTTTCGCCTGGCAACGAAACAGTTGGATGATACCAGCGGGCTCAGGCGAGCCAGGAAAACTATCGCTCGTATCAAGACGGTCATGCGCGAAAGGGAGATAGCTCGGATGTGGGAGAGTGAGTTGGCATGAGAGGGCAACGTAAGGTCTTAACCGGCCGGGTCGTCAGCGATAAGATGGACAAGACCGTTGTGGTCGTGGTGGAACGGCTGACTCGTCACCCCCTGTACAAGAAAGTGATTAAGAAGGCGAAGCGCTTCAAGGCTCATGACGAAGACAATGCCTGCCGGGTCGGGGACCTGGTACGCATTATTGAATCACGCCCCCTGAGCAAAGAAAAAAGATGGATCGTTCAGGAGATATTGGAGCGGGCGGAGATCATAGAGTGACATTTACCAAAGCCAACACAGATGTAGAAGTGGCAGTGGGGCTGTCGCGGAGTTGAGGTCATGATCCAGACGGAGAGCAGACTCAAAGTAGCTGACAACACAGGTGCGCGTGAAATCCTTTGCATCAAGGTTTTGGGTGGTTCCCACCGCCGCTATGCCAGCGTTGGTGATATTATTGTTGCCTCAGTGAAGCAATCCACCCCCGGAGGAGCGGTAAAAAAGGGGGATGTGGTACGGGCTGTCATCGTGCGCACGGCCAAAGAATATGGTCGTCCCGATGGCTCCTATATCCGTTTCGACGACAACGCCGCTGTTATCCTGGACGACTATCGAAATCCCAGGGGCACACGCATTTTTGGGCCGGTAGGCAGGGAGCTGCGGGATAAGGGGTTCATGAAGATCGTCTCCCTCTCGCCGGAGGTGTTGTGATTGGAGGAAGCTGTGAAGATCAGGAAAGGTGATACGGTAGAGATAATTAGCGGTGATGATAAGGGTATGCGAGGCACTGTGCGCCTGGTGTTTCCAAAGGAGAACCGGGTGGTTATCTCCGGTATCAACATCATCAAAAAACATCAGAGGCCTACCGGACGGGTGCGAACCCAGGCTGGTATCATTGAGCGTGAGGCTCCCCTGCCTGTGTCGAATGTGGCTTTGGTTTGCGGTGCTTGCAATCAGTGGACCAGGGTGGGCTATCAGTTGACTGATGATGGGGGTAAGGTGCGGGTTTGCAAGCGTTGTGGTGAGATCATTGATTGAGTCGAGATCGAGGTGCTAGGTTCCGATGAGGCTCAAAGAGCGGTATCAAAAGGAGGTCTTGCCTAAACTCCGAGAAGAGTTCTCCTACGACAACGTCATGCAGGTACCTCGTCTGGAGAAGATAGTCGTCAACGTGGGAGTGGGTGAGGCGATCCAGGAGGCTAAGGCTCTGGATGCGGCGGTGAGGGACATTTCTGTCATTACTGGTCAACGTCCTGTGGTCACCCGGGCCAAGAAATCTATCGCCGGCTTCAAATTGCGGGCTGGGATGGCTATCGGAGTCAAGGCTACACTGCGCGGTAATCGAATGTATGATTTCTTTGAGCGCTTGATAAATGTAGCTTTGGCTCGTCAGCGCGATTTTCGCGGTGTTCCCAGACACTCTTTCGATGGGCGTGGCAACTATACCCTTGGTTTGAAGGAGCAACTGGTCTGGCCTGAGGTGGACTATGATTCCATTGACAAGATACGGGGCATGGAGATTACCATTGTCACCACAGCGCGGACCGATGAGGAAGCCAGGCGGCTGTTAGAGCTGCTGGGAATGCCGTTCAGCAGGAGGTAAGGAGAGGTTTGGCCAAGAAGTGCATGGTTCTGAGGGAACAGCGCCGCAAGTACAAGGTGCGAGTACGGAATCGTTGCGCCCTGTGCGGACGGCCCCGGGGGTACATGAGGCGCTTTGGCTTGTGCCGTATATGTTTCCGGCGTTTGGCTCTCGAGGGAAGAATCCCAGGAGTAGTCAAATCCAGTTGGTGAGACCCGGCGAGACTAATTAGCTCGAAAAAAGTAATGCATACGACAACTTTCTTCACTATCTGTTCACCTTTCGAAATCAGAGTGTCGAACCACTACCGGGCCAAGCTTGGATAGATGAAGAGGAGAACTGACCTGTGACCGTAACTGATCCCATTGCTGATATGTTGACGCGCATCAGGAATGCTCTGATGGCTCGTCATGCCGAGGTGTTGGTGCCTGCTTCGAAGATGAAGATAGCTATTGCCGCTATCTTGAAAGAGGAAGGCTACATCCAGGATTTCCATGTCACTGAAGACAAGCCTCAGGGAATGGTCAGGATACGACTCAAGTACATGGATGACAGGGAACCGGTCCTGACTGGTCTGAAGCGAGTGAGTAAGCCTGGCTGTCGAGTGTATACCAAGGCTAAAGAAATCCCCTATGTGTTAAGCGGCATAGGGGTGGCTATCTTATCAACCCCCAAGGGGGTAATGACCGATCGGAAGGCGCGTCGTTTGAACGTCGGTGGAGAGGTGCTCTGCTACATCTGGTGATGCTCCGACTCGATGTCATGGAGTGGGTCGGGGAGATGGCGGTTGCAACGTCAGCCGTATTTGTTTGGTAGGGACGAATCAATGTCGCGAGTAGGCAAGAAGCCGATAGAGATTCCGGCAAACGTTGTGGTGGAGATCGAGGGCAGTAAGGTTACCGTAAAGGGGCCACGGGGGGAACTGTCGCGTGTCTTCCATCCCGACATCACTATCTCGCAGAGAGATGGTCAGTTGGTGGTTGAAAGGCCCACAGACAATCGCTCTCACCGTTCTCTGCACGGACTGACCCGCGCCCTTCTGGCCAACATGGTTAAGGGTGTCGCCGAGGGATTCAGAAAGCGGTTGGAAATCCGCGGAGTGGGTTATCGGGCAGAGATGCAGGGTGATGACTTGGTCATGCAGCTTGGCTTCTCTCATCCTGTTCGCCTGCCTTCTCCTCCGGGGATAACTATTACAGTGGAGAGGGGTGGCCGGAACATAACCGTGGAGGGGAATGACAAGGAGCTGGTGGGGGAGATAGCAGCCAGGATACGGAAGAAACGTCCTCCTGAACCGTACAAGGGAAAGGGGATCCGCTATGTTGGCGAGAGAGTGCGCCGTAAGGCCGGCAAGGCGGGCAAGATCGGCGTGATGTAGTTGGATTGAGGGGATATTGTACCTTATGGGAGATAGAGCTGGCAAGGAGAGGGCGCGTAAGAGACGTCATGGGCGGGTACGCCTGCGGGTGAAAGGTACTGCGCAGCGCCCTCGCTTCAACGTCTTTCGCAGTCTGAAACATATCTATGCTCAGGTGGTTGATGATGCACGAGGCCAGACTTTGGTCGCTGCTTCCACCCTGGAACCCGGTTTGAGGAATAGGGTGAAAGGACTGACCAAGAAAGAGCAAGCCAAACTAGTCGGCCAGGTCGTTGCAGAACGAGCTTTGTCCAAGGGCATCAAGCAAGTTACCTTCGATCGGGGAGGTTACAAATATCACGGGCGTGTCCGTTCCTTGGCCGAAGGAGCCCGTGAAGGGGGTTTGCAATTCTGAGCACTCGTGCAGAAATAGTATTCCTATACACTTCGTCAGGCTCAGTGCAAGCTTCGTCAGGCTCAGTGCAAGCTTCGTCAGGCTCAGTACAAGTTGCGTCCGACATTGCCCCGATTAATCGGGACTTTGCCCCGATTAATCGGGACTTTGCCCTTGCAAATGGGATCAAAAGCCGTCGGTCCAGAGGGCCTCTACTTCGTCAGGC
>JBHIDP010000232.1:0-4238 GCA_046760185.1 Anaerolineae bacterium | reverse complement strand
CTTAGGCGATTGCCTTTGCACTTCTTCCGGCGCAGCCGATCACAAGTCTCCTCAAGCATGCTAAACCGACACCTAGTCGCCCCGCACACGTTGCACCAGACGGCCCACCGGCCGGAAAATCTGCCCGATCTCCCCCTGCTCCCAGGCAACGAGTAAGGGGACGGCGTTGAAGATGGAGGAGTAGGTGCCACTCAGCAGGCCGATGAGGAGAACGAGGATGAACTGCTTAATCGTGGCCCCTCCGAAGAGGAAGATGGTGATCAACACGAAGATGGCGTTGAGTTGGGTAGCCAGGGAGCGGTGAAGGGTCTCCAGCAGGCTACGGTTGACGATAACCTCATAAGGCTCGCCAGCCCGCTTACGCATGTTCTCACGGATGCGGTCGAAGACGACGATTGTGTCCTGGACGGAGAAGCCGATAATAGTCAGGAGGGCCGTCAGGAAGAGAGCATCCACTTCCCATCCAAAGACAACGCCAAAAATGGAGAAAAGGCCAGTCACCACCAGCACGTCGTGCACCATGGCTGCGATGGCACAGGCCCCATAACGCAAGGGGTTGGGCACCTTGCGGAAGGCCAAAGTGATGAAGAAGAGCACCGCTATTGAGGCCATGGCTACGGCAATCAAAGCAGCCCTGCTCACCTCCGCACCGAGGCTGGGTCCGACCGACTCGAAGCGCAGCTCTGTCAGCTCGCCGAACCTCTCCTCCAACTCCAACTTGATCCGCTCTTTGGTGGCGGCGTCCATAGACTTGGCCCGAATGAGGGCATTGTGTTCACCGGCCGTCGTCTGCACTACGGTGTCGGTTAGGCCTTGCTCAACGAAGACCTCCCTCACCTCCACTGGTTGAATAGGCTCTTCAAACTGGAATTCCATCAAGGATCCACCGGTGAAATCAACGCTCAACCGAAGGTGGAAAACCAGCAGGAAGATCAAGCCCGGCACGATGATGACGAGCGATAGAAGAAAGTACCAACGCCTTTTGCCTACGATGTCAAACATAGTCTCTCCTAACCCATTATGCTAAACTCCAAGCAGCCACTTCTTCTCTCGCAGCGACTCCCCAACCAGAATATAGAGGGTGCGCATGAAGGTCCGGGTGACGGTGATGGCTGTGAACATGCTGACCAAGACCCCGATGAAGAGGGTAATGGCGAAACCTTTAACGATGCCAGCCCCGAAGTTGGACCCGAACCAGAAGAGGATGACACAACTGATCAACGTGGACAGGTTCGAATCACGAATAGAAGTCCAGGCCCGGTTAAAACCGGCTTCAATCGCTCCTCCCAGGGTCCTTCCCCCTCGCAACTCCTCCTTCATTCTCTCGAAGATGAGGATGTTAGCATCCACGGCCATACCGACCGAGAGGATGAAACCGGCCGCCCCAGGCAAGGTTAGAGTCACTGGCTGAAAGTAGGGCGGGTCCAAACTGGGGATGCCGAACTTGAATATGGCAAAGGTGATCGCACCGTAGATAAGGAGCGCCAGATCGGCCAGAAGGCCAGGCAACCGGTAGTAGGTCAGCATAAAGAAGAGGACAATGGCCAGACCGATTGTGCCTGCCATGACACTCCTCTTTACCGAATCCTGCCCCAGAGTAGGACCGATGCTTCGATTCTCGATCACTTTCAAAGGAACAGGCAAAGCGCCATATTTCAACTGGATAACCAGCCGTTGTGCTTCCTCCAGGGTGAACTTTCCAGTGATCCTGCCGCGCCCATCGGGAATGGGGTTCTGAATGCGGGGCGAGGAGATAACACGTTTGTCAAGGAGGATGGGCAAGAACTTCCCCACATTGTTTTTGGTGTGTTCAGCGAAACGACGTGCCCCCTCAGGCTTCAAGGCGAACTGGATCTCCGGTTGACCCAGTTGGTTGAAAGCCAGGCTGGCACTGGCCAGGTCCTGACCAGTGATGACCGTGGGGTAGATCGGTTCGGTTGGGACTGGCGAGGGTGTGACCAAGGTGGTGGTAACACCTTCGGTCGGTGTGACTTCAGGGGTGGAGGTTGTCCCGGTCGCAGGAGTCAGAGAAGCTTCTACGGCCGGCGTAGTAGTCACCACTGTCGTCGGCGCGATAGTGAGTGTGGGGGTGACAGTGAGGGTCGGTGTTATGGTCAGAGTGGGGGTGATCGTCTCCTCCGCGCCAAAGGTTGTGCGAACGATGATGCCTTCGGGCAGGAAGGCCTGACCGGAGTCAATAAACTCAAGCAGGCCAGTCTCGCCAAAGGTAGCGATAGCTTCCTCCGGGTCCTCCAACCCCGGCAACTCAACCACAATACGCCTATCACCCTGCAACTGGATCAGCGGTTCCACGACCCCAAGGCTATTGACCCTGTTCTCGATGATGGTCTTGACCGCGGCCATGACATCTCTATCCACTGCCTGACCAGGAGGCAGATCAGCCTCCAGCAGCACCTGTAGCCCCCCTTGCAGGTCCAGACCCTGATGCACCCGGATCTCCCTGTCAATACGGATCCCCCCAATGCGGATATGGAGGCCGGGGTTGTTCGGCAGATCAATCCAGGCAGCCACCGCAGCTATGGCGATGATCGCCAGTAACAGATAGAAGTTCCTTTGTCTCGTTGCGGAATGCAAATTATCCTCCCTGAAATCCGGATGACGTGGATTATAGTTTACCGTCCTTACCCTGTCAATTGTTGATCTTCGCCAGATGGCGCAGCAAATCCCGGGGAGCACGAGGGGTGTCCCCTCGACCTCTCCTCACCCCCACACCTTGTAGATAGCGCCGAATTGTTGCGCTGTCCCTTCGCCAGATAATCCAGAACAGTCTGCAGGATCTGCTCCTCGGTCATCTGGTCGGTGACAATGTACAGATCACAGTGCTCCCTGGCGTGGGACAAACGCCGCCGTTGCACACTAAGGTATTTCTCCCCCCAGTCAATACGACGCCGTCCCCGTATACTTGGCAGATCGGCATCCAAGAAGATCAACCGGTCAGGCTTCGACACAACTCGCCACATGTCAAGAACGTAGGAGTGTTCCTGGGCACAGTGACGAGCATCGTAGCCCAGTTGACGCAGTTGTTGTACCAGAACGCTCTTGCCTGAGGCACAAGGTCCCACTATAGCGATGCGCATCCGTCCGGCCACACCAGCCCCTTTCTCTACCTCTCATTCATATGGCTTCGGTCTGGTTCAGCTCCTGCAGCTCCCTCAGAGAATCCAGCGTAGCACATACCACCAAGCGGTCGTTCCCTCTCAGCACAATCTCAGGGGTAGGATGAAGATCAATCCCTCGTTCCCCCTTGTGACAGATGACGGACAGGTCCAGCTCAGCCTCCAACTGGGCCAGGGATACCCGACCGGTCATCCCCCACCCTTGAGTGGAAAACTGACCATCATGCGGCGCACATCATCCTCCTGCAGACGCGGCACGACGGCGATGACCAGGATACTGATGTCATCAGCAGGCCGCCCCCGGTCCAGGGAGACCGCCTGGGCCAGGATCTCGTCAGCCAGGAGCTGGGCACGCCGATCCTCCTGAGCGAGGAAACCGGTGACAATCTGGAGTAGATCGAGTTTCTCACCGTAGCGTTCACCTGCTTCAAGAACGCCATCGGTGAAGACAACGATGTAGGTGTGGGGGGCAATGGGGACCTCATGGATGATCGGCTTGGTGCGGGGATAGATACCGATAGGCTGAGAGGGTGCGTCGAGAGTTCGTATCCCCTCCTCGTTGACCACCAGGACGGGGCAATGGCTGTTACGGGAGATGACGATGGTCCCGGTCACCAGGTCCACCGAGACGATGTTCAGTGTAGCCGAAACCTGGCCCTTGCGATAGATATAGAGGTAATCGTGGGCCGCACGAGCGGCCGCCCCATCACGCACCCCCTCGCCTAGCAACGAGATAGCCTTACGGGCCACCAGGTTGCTGATGGCCTTGGCCGCCTTCCCGCTCCATTGGCCGTCGGCCAGTACGAAGGAAAGGCCGCCATGAGGCCGTTCTATCATCTCCAGCGTATCGCCGCTCTCACTGGTAGCGTACTTCCCTACCTTGGCCAGCGCCACTTGGACTTCCAACATCGTCACAAGCTCCCGAAACCATTCTCAGTGCATCCCGGCGGAAATAAGCCACCAGTTAGCCATAGCAGGATGGGCTCCCACGCCCGGCTCTGATCAACCGGACAGCACTTTGACCAACAGCAGGAGCCCCAGAGTTGCCAATGGCAAGAGTGCCGCCCCACCGCACAGTCCGGGACTGGGCGCAGGCGTCGG
>JBHIDP010000231.1:0-4246 GCA_046760185.1 Anaerolineae bacterium | reverse complement strand
CTTCCCGGAGTGCCCGGATCCTCTCATCAGTTTCTGGAATCTTCTCGTACTCCGCTTCCCAGAAATCAGGAGACTTCATGGCCTCCAGGTATTCCTTTGAATACCCGAACCGCGTCCAGAGTTGTTCCTTCTGGCAAAACAGCCGCTCCTTCTGCTCCGCCCCCCGTACGTCCAGGATTTCGGTCGTCGTTGCCCCCCGGAAAATCCCTTTGGCCCACATCTCCAGGGCATCGTCGCTGATGCCCCCCATGCGCTCCTCCAGGTCTACCATCACCGAGGGGTAGCGGTCGAAGCCGTCGGTGGCCACGGTCACCACATTCTCCTCCGGCCCAAGGCCAAGGTACTTGGCCGCTTTTATTGCTCCGATGATGTTGCAGAGGCTGGAGATACCAAAAAGCCCCCTCAGCCTTTCTGCCTCCCGTGCTGGAACCCCCAGTCTGTCCACAAGCACCCTGGTGCCATCTTGAAGCACTTTCAGGCCCTTGACACAGTCATCATCGTGGACGAGAAGCACATAGTCTGTAGTCAACACGTTATGAATGAGGGCCACCATTTTGTCACCGATCCCTTCGATGCGGTGCTGGCCGCGCCCGTCGTTGTACAGGGTGGAGCATTCCCGAGGCTCGGGAGCGACCACTACAGCCTCTGCGTAGACCTGTTTGATTTGATCACCAGCCCCCAGGGTACCAGCCGAACCGGGGGCAGCCACGAATGCGGCCATTTTTCCGTCTCCGTACCCTCTGGCCACCTCAATGGCTGAGTTGCCGGTCACATGCCGATGGAAGCGATAGTTGGGTAGCAGCTCAAACTGAGCCAACACCTTGTATTGGGGATTAGGCATATAGACTTCATGGGTGCGCTCCAGGGTCAGGATGACATCGCTCTCGGTGCCGGGGGTGAGGTCTAGCTTACCTCCGTACTTTCTGATGCGCTCATACCGCTCTTTGCTCATATCGTCCGGCATAACCACGATAGCCTGGTACCCTTTCAGCCTGGAGATGTAGGCCGTGCCAATGCCGAAGTTGCCGGTGGAGGGGCCGATGATGGTCACCTGGCCGGGCCGAATCTCCTCCCCCGCCTCAGCCTCGATCAGGGTAGCGTAGGCTGGCCCCACCTTGTGGCTGCCCGAGGGGAAGTCCTTGCCGAGCAGGACAACGATGTTAGCTTCGACACCGGTCAATTGTTTTGGCAGGAGGATGTGGTTGACCTTGCCCTGCCCTGTCTTCCAGGTGATGTTGAACAGGTTGACGGGGTCAAGTTCGTTCTCGTGGAGGGCCTTGGCGGCCCGAGACCGCAGTTCGGCCGGGAGGCTGGTTGGATCGAGCATCTCGCTGTAGGTTGGACCCGGTATGATGGAGTGGCTGGGCATGATAATCTCCTTAAAGGTTAGCGAATTTCAAAAGTGGCCGTTTGTTGCAACTGGTCACCGATGTAGAGTCTGAGTTCGTAGCGGCCTGGTATGTATCCCGCAGATGGCTTGTAGTAAATCCGGGCTCGATCCTGAGTGCCCCACTCCCAAAGCTCGGTCACCCGCACAAGCTCCTCCCCTTCACGCAACCAGACTTGGGTCCAGGGTACTCCGTTGGCCATGGCCTTATAGACAAAGAAGGCGTAGATGGCCTTCACCTCCTGGGAGAAGACCGTGCCCGGTTCCAGCGGGCTGCCATCGTCTGTAACACCGCGGGCGAAGGTGATCTCACCAAAGGTAGCCTCGGGGCTTGGTGTCTTGGCCACAAGGACCAGAGGTGGAGTGGGAGCGGGAGTCTCTGCAGCAGGGGTGACGGTTGCGGTAGGGGTGAAGGTGGGGCTGAGCATCGGCGTGAAAGTGGGTGAAGG
The DNA here is from genome assembly GCA_046760185.1 of Anaerolineae bacterium. Taxonomy (GTDB): domain Bacteria; phylum Chloroflexota; class Anaerolineae; order JBHIDP01; family JBHIDP01; genus JBHIDP01. Next base: position 2,410 of record JBHIDP010000231.1, on the reverse strand, counting down.
TGGCCCCAGGGTCAACGTTGGTGTCTGGGTTGGAGTAGGTATCGGTGTAGGATACAATCGGGCAACGGACGGGCCACCTCTGGATCGGCCGACAACGACAGCCAGGGCCACTGTGACCAGGAAGAGGGGAATGAGGATCAGGGTGGCTTGGCGGAATCTCTGTTCCGCTTCGTCGCGCAGGAACATGTAAGGGGCTCTCTTTGATTCCCGGTAAGAACTGACGATCACCAGGAAGCCGATCAGCAGGCCGGCGATACAAGCGGCCAGTATCCAAATGGCGTAGTTGCTGATCAGCTCGAGGAGCATCGACTCCCCTCCTCTCCAAGCAAACACTATCAATTTCTACTGTCAATTTCATCCATCAGGCGATGCAGGTCATCCATCCTGGGCTCAATGCGATGGGGTTGCCCGCAGGCCTTGATAGCGCTAGGTACGTCTTTTAGGCCATTGCCCGTTACCAACACTACGATTCGTTCTCCAAGGTCAACCTTCCCCTCCCGCACCAGCTTCTGCAATCCGGCAAATCCCGTGGCACCGGCCGGCTCAGCGAAGACGGCGGCATGGCTGGCCAAATCGCGCATGGCCCCCAGAATCTCCTCATCGTCAACCGCGACGTACTCACCACCCGTCTCCCGTACCGCCCGCAGGGCCTTGATGCGGTCACGGGGTATCCCCACGGCGATGCTGTCGGCTATGGTTTCGGGAAGGACCGGCTTTATCTCCTCGGCACCAGCTTCCCAGGCATGGACCAGTACGGCCGCTCCTTCGGCCTGCACGCCCATCAGCCTGGGCATTTTCTCTATCCAGCCCAGAGCTGTCAAATCCCTGAACCCTTTCCACAGTCCGCCGATGATGCAGCCGTCACCCACGGCCACAAAGACACGGTCAGGGACCTCCCAGCCTAACTGCTCGCAAATCTCAAAGCTTGCCGTTTTCTTGCCTTCCGACATGTAAGGATTGTAGGCTGTGTTGCGGCAGTACCAGCCGAACTCCTTTGACGCTTCCAGGCAGAGGTCAAAGGCCTGGTCGTAGGTGCCCTGCACCAGGATGACGGTAGCCCCGAAGATCAGCAGTTGGGCAATCTTGGCCTGAGGGGCTGTCTCCGGAACGAAGATCACGGCCGGCAGACCCACGCTGGCAGCCAAGCCGGCCAGAGCGGCCGCGGCATTGCCCGAACTGGCCGTGGTGATCACCTCTGCTCCTGCCTCTCGTGCTTTCACCACAGCCACAGCACTGGCCCGGTCCTTGAAGGAAGCGGTCGGGTTGCGCCCATCATCCTTGACGTAAAGATGTGACAGGCCAAGCTGCTCTCCCAAGCGGTGGACACGATACAGAGGTGTCCAACCGACCTGTAGAGGGGGGATATAACCACGGTCGGCGATGGGCAAAAGGTCGGCGTAACGCCAGATGGAGTAGTTATGGTCCCTGATCAGCTTATCCTTGGTCAACCGCTTGGCGATGACCTGGTAGTCGTAGAGGACGTCAAGGATGCCCTCATCCCCGTGTTTGGGGCAGACGTAGTCCACCTCGCCTACGCCGTACTCCGCCCCGCAGAGAACGCACCTGAGACCCAGGACGTGATCCATGTTCACCTGCCCCTTCTACCCCGCCACGATCCGCGTCCCCGTCTCGCCTGCCAGGGCCCGCTCGATGTTCTGCGGCGAGGTGACGAGGGCCTCCTTGCCCCCCTTTTCCAAGAACCAGGTGATGGCCCGGATCTTGGGGCCCATGCTGCCTGGAGCAAAGTGCCCCTCAGCCAGGTGGCTCTTGGCCTCCTCCAGGGTCATCCGATCCAGCCACCGCTGGTTGGGTTCCCCGAAGTTGAGGGCCACCTTCTCCACGGCGGTGGAGATGAGGAAGAGGTCGGCCCCGATGCCGGTGGCCAGGAGCGAGGAGGCGTAGTCCTTATCAATGACCGCCTCCACCCCCCGCAGGTCCCCGTCCGGCTCTCGCACCACGGGGATGCCCCCGCCGCCCACACCGATGACCACGAAGCCCTGGTCAATGAGGGCTTTGATGGCATCCTGCTCCACGATCTCCAAGGGGAGGGGCGAGGGCACCACCCGTCGCCAACCCCGTCCGGCATCGTCTTTCACAACCCAACCCCGCTCTCCACCGAGCCTCTTGGCTTCCTCCTCGCTATAAAAGGGACCGATGGGTTTGCTAGGGTTCTGGAAGGCCGGATTGTCCTTGTCCACCACCACCTGGGTGACAACCGTGGCTGCCTGCCTATTGATCCCGCGCTTGAGGAACTCGTTGTACAGGGACTGCTGGATCATGTAGCCGATGGCTCCCTGGGTGTCGGCGCCGCAGGAGTCCAGAGGGACGGTATGGAGCACGTGCCGCGCCAGCTCTGAGCGGAGAAGGATGAAGCCCACCTGGGGGCCGTTGCCGTGGGTGATGACGATAT
>JBHIDP010000230.1:0-4290 GCA_046760185.1 Anaerolineae bacterium | reverse complement strand
GCTCCCTCTCCCCAATGGCCAGCAAACAGGCTGCCAGGTTGAATCGTGGCTCAGGGCGATCAGGGTTAATGGCCAACGCCTTCTCATTGAAGGAGATAGCCTCCTGGTACTTTCCTTCGAGGAAGTAGACCCAGGCCAGGTTGATATTGGCACTGAGATTCCCGGGATCCAACTGGGTGGCTTTCGTAAGATCAGCTTCCGCCTTCTCGTATTCTCCAAGGCGACCGTACAGACCTCCCCGGGCCGCATAGCCGACGGCGTTCTCAGGAGCAAGCTCAATGATTTTGTCCAGGTCGGCCAGCCCTTTTTCCGTATCGCCGAGACCGTAGTAATAGGTTTGACCACGAGCATAGTATGCGTACAGGTCCCAAGGATCCAACTCAATGGCTTGATCGAGGTTATGAAGGGCCTCCTCAAACTGGCCTTGCAGCAGATTTATGATCCCCCGGTTATAATAGGCAGTTGAAATCTTAGGGTTCAGCTCGATGGCTTTGTCCAGGTTCTCCGATGCCTGGTCGTACTCCCCCAGCCCCCGATATGCGCTCCCCAGGCCAACGTAGGGGTGGGCATAATCGGGGTTGATGGCGATGGCTTGCTCAAAGTCGGCTATTGCCTCCTGGTGTTGGTTCTTCCTGTCGTAGATGTTCCCACGCAACAAATAGAGGTTTTCCTGGCCAGGAAGAAGCGGGCCAGTTCGCTGTATGCCTCCTTCAGTTCCTGACGGACCGAAGGGTCCAGAAAGTGACCCTCTTCCTCCCCCCATACATGGCCGATACGAATCTCCCTGAAGCCCAGGTCTGTTAGATGCTCAATGATCTCCACCACCCTCATGGCATGACGGGTGATCACCGTGCGCGCATGTACCTTATCGTCATAGCCATCCAGGAGCCGAGGCAGATGCTTCCGCACCGTCGCATAGGAGCCGCGCCGGTCGGCGAAGGGGCGCATCCTGTCGTGGACCGAGGGAGGACCATCAATGCTGATCCCTACGGTAATGCCCTTTCTCTTGATGTAGAGCAGGTTCTCCTCGTTGAAGAGGGTGCCGTTGGTAATGATGGTGAACTCCATCTCTTTGCCCCGCTCTCTGGTTAGCGCCTGCCCGTATTCAACAGCCGCTTTGATCACCGCGAAGTTGAGCATCGGTTCCCCACCGAAAAAACCCACCCGGCACATTCGGCTTTCCCCTGAAACCTGCAACAGAAAGTCAATAGCCCGTCGGGCCACTTCCCGGCTCATCAGTTGACGAGGCGCAGTCAGAACCCCCTGCCCGACCAGGCAATAGCGGCAGCGCAGATTGCAATCCTGGGCCACGTTCATGCTCAGGCGGGTGATGGGTTGGAGGTCAGGCTCCGGCTCCCTTACGTCAATCCTTTTCATGTTTCGCCCTTTCCCGCATCTTCTTGGCAGTCTCCCGCAGGCGCTGGAAGTACTCGGTCTCGGTGATCTCTGCCACCCGCTTGGCTTTCTCGGCCTCATCAATGCGGATGCGCAGATCTGCGACCTGCTGCTTCAAGCGACGTTCTCTGGCCTGCACCCGGGTAGCCATGGCCGCAAAGACCTTGTTGAGCCGCGATATCTCATCGGTCCCTTCACTTTGACTGAGCTGGGTAATCTCTTCGTCAGGAAACTCCCCCCGTTCCATCGTCCTGGCGGCCATAGTCAACCTGACCAGAGGCTGCGTGATGCGGCGGGCCAGGAGAGAGGCGTTGACCAGGGTGAAGAGGACCGTGGCCAGAATGGTCAGCCTGGCTCTGGTGATAAGGTCACCTGTGTCCTGGGCAGCCCCCTGGACGTAACCTTGCGCGGTGAGAAGGCCCAGAAAGGCCAGCGGTATCAGCGCGGACATCAGGATGACCACCAAAATCCACTGCCCCACCCCTCCTTCTCCCGGTCGGCCATAGTTGTAGAGCAGGATAGGCACCAGGGTGATGGCAACGACGCTGTTGAACAGAACAGCCGGTAGGAATAGATTGACCAGGGCGGCCTCACGGGTGGTCTCGCCGAGGAGGACATCGGTGAATGAGGCGAAACCTATGCCCACCACGATAGCCAAAATGGCCCAACCGCTGGCGGCCAGCAAATCCCGGTTTGAGGAGTAGCGGCGTGTGGTCAACACAGCCAAGCCAGGGATGAAGCCCATCAAGCCGTTGCTCACATCCCAGTTCCACCAGAAGCCTGCGCCGGAGAGGTAATCGGCCAGGGCATTGCCGCCCAGGCCAGCGACAAAGCCTACGATCGGCCCGTGGACGAAGCCCATGAAGATAGGGATAACCATCGCCGGGCGCACGAACACGTTGAGCGTCAAAGGCAACAACAGGAAATCGGTCAGCCAGGCGAAACAGCCATAAAGTAGGACACCGATGCCCATGTAGACCAGATCTCGCTTCCCTAGCCTCCAGCGGATCTTCCTTTCCATGGTTGCAATCTCCTTACTGCGGTGGGGCACTGCCCGTGTGATCGGTCACCGTCTTATGGTGTGTTGTCTCTCGGCCAAAGTTCAGCTCGCCAGGACCCCTTGAGCGATCTCTCCCAGGAGCTGAGTGAACTCATGTTCTGGGTAGCGCAGGCAGAAGACACCGCTGCTGCCCAAGGCGGCCACATCTTCTGAGAGAGGAAGCACCGCGATGACCTCACAGCCGTAGGTCTCTTCTACCTCCTTCTTCATCTCGCCGAAGTCGAAGGACTTGAGAGCCTTGTTGACCACGAGATATATGCGGGGCACCTCCAACTTGTCCGCCACCTCCAGGGTTACCCCTGTTCCCTGGTAGTCCTGTTGATCCGGGCGCAGGACGCGGTGATATTGGACTTACCCGTGCCACCACGGAAAGAATGTATGGAGACGATCCTGGACATATTCCACCTCCAAGTGTCCTCTGAGCGAATTGCCCCCACACTCTCTCGACTCTTTGCTTGCTCACCCGGGGGCTGGTAGAATATCAACATTGTACCACAATTTGTCGAAAGTGTGAAGACCCTGGGCCTGCCCCAAATACGTGATCTTTGGCGAACGATTCAGGTTATGCTATAATGCATCTGCCTATACCATTCAAGGAGAATCTATTTCTATGCCTATGGAATCCAACCCTTTTTGGCTAAACAATGCCCAGTACCAGGAGTTCTGCTCTACTGAGGAACTGCCGGCCAGGAGCGACGTGGTGGTCATCGGTGGTGGCATCACCGGTATGTCAACAGCCTACTGGCTCAGTAAGTTCGGTATCGAGGTAACCCTGTTAGAGCAGCGAGGGATAGCCAGTGGGGCCTCGGGCCGAAACGGCGGTCACATAGTGGCCAACACAATTGAATACTACAGCCGCACCGTTGAGAACCACGGAGAGGCAAAGGCAGCAGAATTCTTCACCTTCAACCTCCAGACCATAGAAGCTATCAGACAGTTCGTGGTCGAACACAACGTTGATTGCCAGCTCAAACTTGACGGCCATTTGACTCTGGCCTCGACTGAAAACGAACTGAAGGAAATAAAGGAGACCATTCAAGCCCTCCACAAGGCCGGTTTCCCGTCCGACTTCTGGGACAAAGAGAGGGTGACCCGGGAACTGGGGGCCGATTGCTTTTGGGGGGCACAATATAGCCCCGACGGAGGGATGCTCCATCCAGCCAGGCTGGTGTGGGGCATCACGGAGGCTGCGCTCGATCAAGGGACATTGATCTACACTGGGACAGAGGCAACCGGAGTCCAAACCAACGCCGATGGTGGCCTGACGGTTGAAACCAGTAAAGGCCATCTGACCACGGAGATAGTGGTCTATGCTACCAACGCCTACACCCCCCTCCTGCACGATTTCTTCAAAGAGAAGATTTCCCCCGTACGGGGACAGGTCCTGGTCACCGAACCGGTTGAGCCGCTGTTCCCCTACGTATGCGGGGCCAACTTTGGCTTTGAGTACTGGCTGCAAGATGAGGAGGGACACATCATCCTCGGCGGCTGGCGCTGGTCCCAGAAAGAGATGGAGGTGGGGCTCTACGATGACACGATCATCGTCGAGGAGATCCATCAAGGACTCTACCAATTCCTGACCAACAACTGGCCCGCTCTGAAGGGGATCAGGGTCGAGCAGGCCTGGACAGGGATCATGGGCTTCTCCCAGGATGGTTGGCCCATAGTAGGGACTCTGCCTGGGCGGGGTGATCAGTTTGTAGCCGCAGGCTTCACCGGCCATGGGATGCCGGTCTGCTTCCTGGCTGGAAAAGCGATAGCGGAGATCATCAACAGCGGACGTACATCAATACCCATCGGCTCATTCTCGCCACGGAGGTTTCTGTAACTGACAG
>JBHIDP010000229.1:0-4291 GCA_046760185.1 Anaerolineae bacterium | reverse complement strand
TCGCCGCCGTCGGGCTCCAGGTGCGGGGGCTGTGGGGAGCCTATCATCTCTATCAGCACCGGGATTGGGCCCTGGTCGTCGTCTTCCTGCAGAACCTGATCTTGAGCCTGCCGCTGTTGGTTCTGGTCGGGCTGCTGGTTCTGGGAGCGGCGAGGCTGTGGGTGATACGAAGTTGGGAGGAAGGAGCGTGAAACTCAACTTGGCTGGCCGTGTTGGCAGGTGCAAGTAGGCGGATGCGGGCAGCAGGGGGAGGAGGGATATGGACAGAGTAAGCTTTGTTTCCTGGTCGGTTTCTCTTGAACTGGCGTTACTGCCCCTTCTGCTGGGCACCGTCATCGGGGACGTGTCCCCGCTGTCACTTCCCTCTGCCGGACGAGGAGGGGGTCCAGTTCTGCCCCCAGTGCGGCGGGCGCGTGTGAGGAAGGCTCACGTGCTAGCCCAGGCCAGGGCCATTTCGCTCAGCGTTGCCGGGTCCAGCTCGAGACGCACAGCCTGGTGTGAGAGGGAAAGGGGTGTGCCCCACAGGAATAGACGCATCAAGCGGCGGCTATCCAGGCCATAGCACTGCCGGGCCAGACGGCTTCGCTCCAGTAGCAGTTGATCCAGTTGTGCCAGGCGGTCCTCCTGGGCCGGAGCCAACTGGCCGGCCTTGAACAGCGCGCCCAGCAGGTGGCGGTCGCCCCAGGCTTGCCCGAACATCGCCAGATGATGACTCCGTTCCATGGCGTCCATCTCATCCCAGGCAGCGGCCAATTCGGGCAGTTCCTGGACCAGCCCCTCGTAACCTGACAACAGCGTATCAATCTGGGCCGTGGAATAGCGGCTTACGTCCATTTTATCCATCGCTGTCACCTCTGCTTACGCAATTGTTCAAAACCCTCGGTGAAGACCGTCTCCGGCCCGCTGGCCTGGTAGCCGGTGATGATCGTACCGTAGCGCGGATTGTAGGCCACGAAGATAAATGGCCGGGGGCTGGGCACATCCTGCCGATGTGAAGGGGCCAGGAACCCGATCATCGGTTCGCCATAGTAGCGATACGTCCAGATCTCGACGTCAGGATGCTGCACAGCACGATGCAGATCGGCCAGATAGTCGGGGACAGTTGTGCCCACTGGCCACTGCCGTTCCACGTAGATGCGCTTCAACAGGTGCAACTCCACCGAAGGTAGTCTCGATCCCGTCAGGGCAACATCCTGTTGAGCCAACTGCTCCTTCAACCAGCGAGTCACTCGAACTGGGCGGGAAGCGAAAGGGGCCGTGGCGACGTGGGCTCTGATACGCCGTAGTTCATCCTCGCTGGCCTGACGATCAGCAGCGATCAGGGCGAGAATGAGAGCATCCACCGAGACGTCATGGTCTGGCCTCTTCATCTTTCAATTATAACACAAAGCCCAACCGTCGCAAAGTACGGCGTGAAGAGTGATGACCGATTTTAGCTATTGGCAATTGATTGTGGAGTGAGTGGATGAAACGTATTGCTTTTCTCTTGCTGCTTCTTTTGGTCAGTGGTTGCACTCCCGTTCCCGAACCGCTGCCGACTGAGGTGGCAACCCCCTCTCCCACCCTACCGCTGGCCACGGTGGAAGGGGGCGCGGAGGAAGAAATCACCCTGGCCTTGGCCGGCGACGTGATGCTGGGCCGTTGGGTGAACGCCATGATCCTGATGAACGGCCCTCTCTATCCGTGGGGCGATCTCCTCCCTCTGGTTCAGACGGCCGATCTGTTTTTGATCAACCTCGAGTGCGTTATCGCCGAGAGCGGTGAGCCCTTCCTGCCTCCCAGGGTCTTCTATTTCAAAGCTGACTCCAAAGCCATCGAGGTGCTAACCAGGGCCGGTGTTGACTACGTGACGCTGTCCAACAACCACGCCATGGATTTCCAGGGGCCGGCCTTGCTGGAGACCATCGAGCATCTGGACGAGCATGGGATCGCCCACGCCGGGGCGGGCAGAAATCTCGAGGAGGCTTCTCGCTTCGCCTTGCTGGAGGCCAAGGGGGTCAAGGTGGGGGTGGTGGCCTTTGCCGATCACTTTCGGGAATACGCTGCCACGGAGGTCAGCCCTGGCACCAACATCATTCCGATCACCGTTGAGGAGCCGTATTTCAGTCGCGTTGAGCAAAGTATCAAGGCCGTCCGGGCGGCCGGGGCAGACCTGGTGGTCTTCTCCATTCACTGGGGACCCAATATGAGGCACGTTCCTCCCCCGCAGTTCAAGGAGTTCGCCCGAGCGGTGATGGACGCCGGGGCAGATATCTTCCACGGCCACAGTGCCCACGTCTTCCAGGGGATTGAAATCTACAAGGGGAAGCCGATCCTGTACGATACCGGGGACCTGATTGACGACTACTACGTTGATGAGGTACACAAGAACGATCAACAGTTCCTTTTTCTGGTCACCGCCACTGGCAGCGGGGTGGAGAGGATCGAGCTGGTGCCGGTATTGATCTCCAATGCTCAGGTCAACATGGCTCACGGAGCAGTCGTTGACCAAATCTACCAGCGAATGCAAGAACTATCGGCCGCCATGGGAACCGAGATCAGGCGCGAGGGAGATCGGTTGGTGATTGACGTAACAAAATAAGGCTCCCACCGACCCACGATCAAAAGGTGTAGGAACCATTGGTGAGGCTGCTATGGCTGATGCCCCTTTAAGTGCCGAGCACTTCTACGACGAGCTGGCGACCTACTTCGACGTCTTGACAGACTGGTCGGCCCGACTGGCCTATGAGGGCCCGTTCCTGCGTCGTCTCTTCGAGGAGCATAGGGTCGAGAAGGTACTCGATGTAGCCTGTGGTACAGGTGGGCACGTCATTGAGTTCGCCCGCTGGGGACTACGGGCTGTCGGAGCCGACCTGAGCAGTGCCATGATCGCCCGCGCCCGGGCCAATGCGGCTGCGGCTGGTGTGACGGTACTTTTCATCCAGGTCGGGTTCGCCGAACTGGCTGACCACTTTCCCGAACCCTTTGATGCCGTCCTGTGCCTGGGCAACTCCTTGCCTCATCTACTGGACGACAAGGAACTCCTTGTCGCCTTCAGGAGCTTTGGGCAGTGCCTGCGACCCGGTGGATTGCTGCTCCTGCACAACCTCAACTATGACAAGCGCTGGCGGGAGCAACCCCGCTTCTTCGCCCCCAACGGCGGACAGGTTGATGGGCAGGAGGTGTTGATCTGGCGCTTCGCCGACTACCATGAAGATGAGGGGCTCATCACCTTTCACACTGCTCTCTTCAGGAAGGAGGCCGAGGCTGGCTGGCAGGTGCAAGTCAACAGCACGCCTCAACGCCCTCTCTTCCAGAGCGATCTTCTGAGTTGGCTATGGCAGGCCGGTTTCGTTGAGCATCTTTGCTACGGAAACCTGACGGGCGAGCCCTTTGATGCGGCGACTTCACCCGATCTGGTGATAGTCACTCGTAGATCGGGTAGGATTGAGGGACAGTGAGATGACGGATACTGCGATACCTGAAGCAGCCAAGGGCGACCCCCAGACCAGGCATAGGGTTGCGGTTGTGCTGCTGACTTTGGCTTTCCTGGCCTTCCTCCTTGCTCCCTGGTCCCTGATGACCAAACTGAGGGCTATCGGTTTCGGGATCTGCCCGCAGCGGGCCAGCCACTCATATTTCATAGCCGGAGTGCAGTTGCCTTTGGAGGCCCGCATGGTGGGCATCTTCGGTGGCTTCCTGGCCACCCTGATCTACCTTTGGGCTCTGGGCCGGAGAAAATCCATTGATTTCCCCCGGGCACCCTATTTGCTCCTGCTGGTGCTCTTCATCGCGGCTATGGGGTTTGACGGCCTGAATAACTTCGCCCACGATCTGGGGTTGCCTCACCTCTACTCTCCCTACAACCCGGCCAGACTGGCTACCGGGCTTCTGACGGGGCTCTCCTTCGCCAACATAGTGTGGCCCATTTTCAACTTCACCTTCTGGCGTGAGGGGGAAAAAGAGGCTCCGTTGCAGAACAGTAAGGAATTGGGCGGTGCTCTGGTTATCAGCGTGTTGTTGTTTCTAGGTGTCACCTCGAATCAAGCTCTGCTTCTGTACCCTCTTTCCATCCTGAGCATAGGTGGGATGGTAGTGTTGGTCACCATGCTCAACACTATTATGGTGCTGGTGGTAGGACGGAAGGAGGGGCAGGGCACGAGTGGTTGGGACCTCCTCTTGCCCGCCACCTTTGGACTGATGCTCTCCGCAGTGGAGCTAGGGGCTCTGTCGCTGCTGCGGCTAATCACCCTCGGCCCCGGCCCTCTCCCCTGATACCTCAACTGCGGCTTCGGAATCGAGGCTTCGGCGT
>JBHIDP010000228.1:0-4313 GCA_046760185.1 Anaerolineae bacterium | reverse complement strand
GCTCGACGAAGTCCCAATCCGCTATTTTTCGGATAGGCTCTAAGTAGGAGAATAGGGGAGAGAAAGGAGGGAAACATGGGCGAGAACGGTAAACAGCAGGCGTTGGAGACAACCGTTACGCAGATCAGACGGCGGTTCGGCGACGGTTCGATAATGAAACTGGGCAGTGCGCCGGGCATGGATGTAGAGGCCATCTCCACCGGATCCCTGGCTCTGGACATAGCCCTGGGAATCGGCGGTGTGCCTCGCGGGCGGGTAACAGAGATCTTCGGCCCTGAGGCCTCGGGCAAGACCACCCTGGCTCAACATATCCTGGCCGAAGCCCAGAAGGAGGGTGGAGTTGCCGCTTTCATAGATGTGGAACACGCTCTTGACCCAGGGTACGCCGCCAAGTGTGGCGTTGATGTGGATGACCTTTACATCTCTCAACCGGACACCGGTGAGCAGGCTCTGGAGATCGCCGAAGCTTTGGTGCGTAGCGGGGCCGTTGACGTCATAGTTATTGACTCAGTAGCGGCGCTCGTGCCTCGGGCCGAGATCGAGGGGGAGATGGGGGACGCCCACATCGGTCTGCAAGCACGGCTGATGAGCCAGGCCTTGCGCAAACTGGCCGGAGCCATCAAGCGCTCCAATACGGCGGTTGTCTTCACTAATCAACTACGTATGAGAATCGGCGTGATGTTTGGCAATCCAGAGACAACATCAGGGGGCCAAGCTCTCAAGTTTTACTCGTCAGTGCGCCTGGACATACGTCGCATCCAGGGTATCAAGCAGGGGGGTGAGGTCATCGGCAACCGCACCCGGGTGCGAGTGAAGAAGAACAAAGTAGCTCCTCCCTTCAAAAGCGCGGAGTTTGATATCATCCACAACGAGGGCATCTCTAGAGTGGGTGACATCCTGGATGTGGGAGTTGACATGGGATTCATCGAGAAACGGGGCTCCTTCTACTCCTATGGGGAAACCCGTCTGGGCCAAGGTCGGGAGAATGTCAAGGAGTTCCTCAGGGAGAACCCCGACCTGACTCTGGAGATAGAGAACCTTATCCGCAAGGAGGCCGGCTTGCGGCTGAAGGCTTATGTAGCCGATGTACAAGAGCCTGAGGTTTCGGAACCGGTTCAGGCAGAGCAAGAGGGCTGAATTCCAAGGGAAGGGCTCTCTAATTCGGGTGCAAATTTCTTCGCTTCGTTTGAAAACCGCAGTGCGCCTTTGGCTGTCAGGGGTGACAGTACGCATATTGTCGAGGAAGATGCCAGGAGCAGCTTTCTTGGTCGACGAGCTGGTTCACTCCGGCGTGGGTTGAGCTGTAGACGGTACTTGTATCAATCCGCGTTAGTTTGGCAATTTGGCGGATCGGTTGTATAATTTGAGTTCAAAGCAAGGCCACAGCCGGTTTGCTCATGGCGGAGGAGTGTTGCGAACTGCGCCGGCCTGGTCGAGGTCGCTCTTGTGACTTGGCTATGACGGTTGATGGTTCCAAAATGCCGTTTGGTTTGCCCAGTTTTGCTAAACCGCTCGGGAAGCTTCTACGCTAGGATCGAGCGTTGTAGCTGACAAAAGGATGATTTCGCATATTGGATATCACAACGAGGGAAAATCACTTGGAAGTTTTTGACTGTCGTGGCGATGGCTGCAAGGGCCTTGCCAAAATTGTTTATGTTTGGCATTCCTCGATCTGGCAGGATTGGTAGACCTAAAGGAATAGGCTATCAGTGGAAAGTGAAAATGTCTTCAGGGAGTCCAGACCAAATAAGCGAGCACAGTTCAGGCAAGATTGTGGACCTCCAATGGGCGCAGATTGGAGCTTGAGTACTGAGTTCTGGCGCTCCTGTGTCCTTAGAGAGCAGGTGACAATAGGCTCATAACCGGGGAAGATTTCGCAGTTCGCTTGTTGATAGCCGCACGAGAGCTTTGCCGTGAGTTGACCAGATTAGCCTTTGCTGTCTGTTCTGGAAGTGGTGGAGAATCCTGAGCACGGGGTAAGATAGGGATACCTCTGCCTCTCCCAGCACCAGGCGTGATAAAGCTGTGGCTTGGCCACGGCTTTTTTGTTAGGGGATGAGGGAGCTCTGAGACAATAAGGCTCTTGCCACTACGAAAACTGGGTGAAAGGTGGCAGCTACTATCACTGCCTTGAAGGTTCAAAAAGGTAACAAGGAACGGGTCAACGTCTACCTGGATGGGGAGTTTGCCTTTGGCCTTGACATGATGTTAGCGGCCCGGTTGCAAGTAGAGCAAACCCTATCCGAGAAGGAGATAGAGGCCCTGCTGGTCCAAGACCAGGGACAGAGAGCCTATCATAAAGCCTTGGACTTCCTGTCGTATCGCCCCCGTAGCCAGATGGAGGTGGAGCAGTATCTCCGCAAAAAGGGTATATCTCCCCAGATCAGTCACCAGGTAATTGAGAGGCTACAGAGAGCGGGCTTATTGGATGACGCTGCCTTTGCTCGGTTCTGGGTGGAGAACCGGGAGACCTTTCGACCTCGGGGGATACAGATGTTGCGCTACGAACTGCGGCGGAAAGGGGTGGGGGACGATCTGATCGAGCAGGCCCTGGAGGGACTGGACGAGGCAGAGAGTGCCTATCGTGCAGCGAAGGGGCGAGCTAACAGGTATGCCGGTCTGGAGTGGGCAACATTCCGGCGTCGTTTGGGTGAATTTCTACGGCGACGGGGCTTCGGTTACGATGCAATCCACGAAACCCTGGATCGCCTTTGGTCAGAACTGAAACAGGAGTAGACAAAATGGATCTATTTGCTGTTGTCACAACCATAGCGGGAGCGATGATATCCTTCATCCTGGGGTACTTTGTGAAGAAGTATCGGGACGAAGCGAGGATGAAGGAGGCCCAGAAGAGTGCGACCAGGGTCTTGGCCGAAGCCCAAACCAAGGCCAAGGAGATGGTGTTAGAAGCCAAGGACGAGGCCCTGAGGATCCGTGATGCGGCCGAAGCCGAGCACAAGCAAAAGCGGAATGATCTGCAAAGGCAGGAACAACACTTGCGACGCAGAAGGGCGAGTATTGAACGCCGCGTTGAATCGTTGGATGACCGTGTTCGCAAGCTGGAGGGCCGAGAACGGCAGGTGGAGCAGCGCAACAAAGAATTGGAGAGACTCAAGCAGCGACAGGTGCTTGAGTTGGAACGTATCTCGGGGCTGAGCCGCGGGGAGGCCAAGGAGCTTTTCCTGAAGAAGGTGGCGGAGGAGGCACGCCAGGATGCAGCCCGGGTGATAAGGGAAATTGAAGTGGAAGTCATGGAGGAAGGTCATCGTAAGGCGCGTAAGATCATCGCCAACGCCATCCAACGTCTGGCCTCAGATCAGGTGACTGAGACCACCGTTTCCACCGTGCCTTTGCCCAGTGATGAGATGAAGGGACGTATTATTGGGCGCGCCGGACGCAATATCCGAGCCATCGAGAAGGCTACAGGCGTTGATCTGGTGGTGGACGACACTCCGGAAGCAGTGATTCTCTCCTGCTACGATCCCGTTCGCCGGGAGGTGGCCCACTTGGCTCTAACTCGACTGATTGCTGATGGACGTATTCATCCGGGTCGGATCGAGAAGATTGTTGCAGAGGCGAAGGAGGAGGTGGAGACCACCATTCGGGAAGAGGGTGAGCGTGTGGTCTACAACCTGGGCTTGCCTGGTATGAATCCCGAACTGATCAAAATCTTGGGACAGCTCAAATTCCGTACCAGCTATGGTCAGAACGTGCTTGCGCATAGCGTGGAGACAGCTCATCTGGCAGCTATGATGGCCTATGAGCTCAACGCTGACGTGCAATTGGCCAAGGAGGGAGCACTGCTTCATGACATTGGTAAGGCAGTAAGTCACGAGGTGGAAGGGTCCCACGCCATAATCGGAGCAGATATGGCCAGGCGTCTGGGTAAATCACCCCAGATCGTTAACTGTATCTCCGCTCACCATGATGAAGACGAACCTCAATCTGTTGAGGCCATCCTGGTGGCTGCGGCCGATGCTATCTCTGGCGCTCGCCCGGGAGCTCGGCGGGAGACTCTGGAAAGCTACATCAAGCGTATTAAGGCCCTGGAGAACGTAGCCAACTCCTTTAAGGGAGTCAGTCAGTCTTACGCTATCCAGGCTGGCCGCGAGATAAGGATCATCGTAAAGCCTGATGAGGTGGATGATCTAGGAGCCATCAATCTGTCTAAGGACATCGCCAAGCAGATAGAGGAGAGTCTGGAGTATCCAGGCCAGATCAAAGTTACTGTCATTCGGGAGACTCGTGCTGTAGACTACGCAAAATAGGCAGACAAGCATACCTGGATTGCCTCGGTTCATTTTAGGCACGGC
>JBHIDP010000227.1:0-4330 GCA_046760185.1 Anaerolineae bacterium | reverse complement strand
GAGAGTCACTACCCCTTCCTGCATCTGTGGGAAAAGAGGGGTCCTCCAATCCTGCGAAGCGGGTCAAATGTAGGCATTATACATACCTTTGCCTACCTTGTCAAACTGGATGGGTTCACCGAAAAACCGAGGGGAGAACGATCATACTATATCTTGTGGTCTAATCGTCCAAGACCACTGTATATTGTGGCACGACATCCCTTCAGGACAAAGATTAAAAAGATGGCCCTCAGTTTGACAGGGAGAGGTGAGTATGACATAATAGGCAGTCGTAGGGGGGCTTCATGAGTCTATCTACGCACTTTGTGCTATAGCAGAAGGAGCTTAAGTTGTTCGAAGTGATCATGCCCAAGCTGGGAATGACCATGGATGAGGGTACAGTCATCCGTTGGCTGAAGGAGGAGGGTGACCAGGTAGAGAAGGGAGAGCCCTTGCTGGAGGTGATGACAGACAAGGTTACCATGGAGGTCGAAGCGCCTGCCTCTGGGGTGCTACGGGTCATCCTGGCCAAAGAAGGGGAGACGGTGCCTGTCGTGCAGGTGATAGGCATCATCGCTGCCCCAGATGAGGAGTTGCCAGAGGATGTTCTACCTGGCGTGGCGCTTGAGAAGGAAAGGGGTACCCCCGAGAGGGCGGCCATCAGGGCCACACCGACCGCCAGGCAAGTGGCCCGCGAGCATGGCCTTGACCTGGCCCAGGTTACCGGCACGGGCCCTCAGGGGCGGATACGGCGTCAGGATGTGCTGCGGGCCGTGGAAGAACGTGACAGGCTGAAGGTGGCCGGAAGGGTCAAGGTAAAAGCCTCCCCTGCCGCCCGTCGGGTAGCTCGCCAGAGCGGCATTGACCTTCAAAAGGTGGTGGGGACCGGACCCGGGGGCCGTATCGTGGTCGAGGACGTTCGCCAGGCCGTCGCCGCTCTGAGGGAAGAAAAGGCCCTATTGCCGGCTGCGGCGGAGGTACTTCCCCTGGTCGGTATCCGCAAGGTGACGGCCGAGCGAATGTCCTACAGCTTTGGCACAGCCCCCCACTTCTATTTAACCCGTCAGGTGGATGCCCAAGGGCTGGTGGAGTTGAGAGAGAGGTTGCTCCCGACAGTGGAAGAGAAAGCGGGTGTGCGCCTTACCTACAGCGATCTGTTGGTCAAGATGGTTGCCGTCACCCTGAGCCAGCACCCGCTGCTCAACGCCGCCTGGCAGGAGGGAGAAATCATACTCAACCGGGCCATTAACATCGGATTGGCCACAGCCGTGGAAGATGGGCTGGTGGTGCCGGTCATACCGCAGGCTGATCAAAAATCAATAGCTGAGATCGCCGTGCTCAGGGAGGAGTTGGTGACCAAGGCCAATGAGGGAACTCTGAGCCTGGACGAGATCAGTGGGGGGACCTTTACCCTCACCAATCTGGGCATGTACGAGGTGGATGTCTTCAATGCCATCATCAATCCACCCCAGAGCGCTATCCTGGCCGTGGGCCGTATCGCCGAGGCAGTGGTGGCCCATAAGGGGCAGGCAGTGGTGCGGCCGGTGATGCACCTCACCCTTTCAGCCGATCACCGCATCGTGGACGGGGCTACGGCTGCCCGTTTCCTGCGCGACCTCTGCCAATTGATTGAGGAACCGCTTCGCCTGTTGATCTGAGAAGGTCCTTGACCCCGTACCGGGGATAGGTTATAATCCCTGGCCCATCTTTGTTGCAGGGGAATGACGGAAGAGGAGATTGATGGATATAAAGTCTACGCTCAAGAGATTGTCTGAAGCACATGGTGTCTCCGGCTATGAGACCGAAGTAAGGGAGATTGTTGTCGAGGAATTCAGAGCGATGGCCGATGAGGTGCGGGTGGACAAACTGGGAAACGTTATCGCCCTGAAAAGGGGAGACCGGCCAGCCAGTGGCAACCATCAGACAAGGGTGATGCTGGCCGGACACATGGACGAGATCGGACTGATGGTTACCAAGTTGGAGAAGGGATTTCTCCATTTCACCACGGTGGGGAGCTTCGACCAGCGCGTTCTCCTGGGCCAGGAGGTGACTGTCCATGGGCGACGGCCCTTGCCGGGGGTCATCGGCAGTCGTCCCCCTCATGTCCTTCCCCGCGAAGAGCGCGACAAGGTCATCCCTATTGACAAGCTGTTCATTGACGTTGGTCTGGCGGAGGGGGAACTGGCCGAAGCTGTCCAGGTGGGGGACCTGGTCACCCTACGGCGAGATTTCGTCGAGTTGAAGGATGGGTGCGTGGTGGGCAAGGCCCTGGACGACCGAACCTCGCTGGTTGTCATCCTCAACTGCTTTCATCTTCTGACCTCCCGGCGTCATGCCTGGGATGTCTTCGGGGTGGCCACGGTCCAGGAAGAGGTGAACCTGGCCGGGGCTTTCACCTCGACCTATGGTCTCTCCCCGGACATAGGTATCGCCATTGACGTCACCTTTGGCTCCATGACCGGCCTCTCCCAGGCAGAAACCTTCGATCTGGGTAAAGGACCCAGCATAGCCTACGGTCCCAACATCCATCCCCGCCTCTACCAGAAGCTGGTGGAGGTGGCCCAGGAAGAGGAGGTTCGCCATCAGATTGAACCGGTTCCAGGCTCGAGCGGTACTGACGCCTGGGCCATGCAGGTGGTCAAGGAGGGGATACCAACCGCTTTGGTCTCTGTCCCCTTGCGCAATATGCATACCTCTGTGGAGCTGTTATCGCTGAAGGATGTCGAGCGGGCCAGCCGGCTTTTGGCCAGTTTCATTGTCCGACTGGATGACCAGTTCCTGGATTCTTTGAAAGGGAAGTGAACCATGACTTCAACTGTCTTGAAGGACTTGTCGGAGGCGGTCGGCGTCTCAGGTGATGAGGCTGAGGTGCGTCATTTCATCATCGAAACCATCAAGGACCACGTAGACCGGTATCAGGTTGATTCCATCGGCAACCTTTTTGCCCTTAAGAAGCCCTCACCATCCTCAACTCGCAGGAGAAAGCGGCTGAAGGTCATGGTCGCAGCTCACATGGATGAGGTAGGGATGATGATCGTCCACATCGAAAAGGATGGTCTCCTGCGCTTCCGGGCAGTAGGGGGGATAGACGATCGCATCCTCCTCTCCAAAGTGGTACTGGTCGGCCAAGAGAGAGTGCCTGGCGTCATCGGCGTGAAACCGATCCACCTCCTGAAAGAGAAGGAACGGAACCAGGTGGTCAGGGTGGAGGATATGACCATTGACATCGGGGTCTCCAGCCGGGAGGAGGCAGAGAAGGTGGTGAAGGTGGGGGACTACGCTACCTTCGCCACCCAGTTCGAGGAGCTGCACAACGGAGTGGGGGAATCAAACGGATTAAATGTGGTGAAAGGAAAGGCTTTCGATGACAGGGTCGGCTGCGCTGTCCTGGTCGAGCTGCTGAAGGAAGAGTACCCTTGTGAGCTACATGCTGCTTTCACCGTACAGGAGGAGGTAGGGTTGCGGGGAGCGATGGTGGCCGCTTACACCATCGAGCCGGATGTGGCCATTGCGCTGGAGGGTACCATCTCCGATGATATGCCCAAGAAGAAGGATGTCAGCCCTACTACGGAGCTAGGGAAAGGGCCAGCTATCACCATCATGGACCGCACTATCATTGTTGACAGGCATCTGGTCAAGCTCCTGGTGGAGACCGCTGAGGAGAACAATATCCCCTATCAGTTCAAACAGCCAGGAGTGGGGGGAACCGATGCCGGACGCATTCACCTGACCAGGAAGGGGGTGCCCACAGCGGTGGTGTCGGTGCCGTGCCGCTACATCCATTCCCCCGTCGCTTTCTTGAGCCGGAGCGACTTTGACCACGCCGTTGAGTTGATGAAAAGGACGCTAAATAAGCTCACAAGAGAGGTGATCCCGTGAAGGAACTGATAAAGAAACTGACGGAAGCTTTTGGTCCCTCAGGCCAGGAAGAGGGGGTCAGGAACTCGATCCTGGCTGAGATCAAGAGAGATGTTGATGAAACCCGGGTTGATGCTTTGGGCAACTTGATCGCTGTTAAGCGAGCGACGCCATCCAGGAAAGGGAGCTCATCGCCGCTGAAAGTGATGTTGGCAGCCCATATGGATGAGATCGGGGTCATCGTCACCCATGTGGACGACAAAGGTTTCCTGCGTTTCGCCCCGGTCGGGGGGGTGACGTCCCTCATCTTGTTGGGGGGAAGGGTGGTCTTCGCTGACGGCACCCTGGGGACCTTCGGCCTCGAGAAGCGGGAATCGCCCAACAAGATGCCCAAGCTCACAGAGATGTACCTGGATGTGGGAGCCAGGGACAAGGAGTCGGTCCCGGTAAGCGTCGGTGACATCGCTGCCTTTGAACGGGACTTCGCCGACCT
>JBHIDP010000226.1:0-4384 GCA_046760185.1 Anaerolineae bacterium | reverse complement strand
AACCAGGCTGATCCCACGCCGGTCGAGGCCATCGCCTATCTTAAGGAACGCCTGGCACAAAAAGAGGATCCACGGTGACAAATCGGTGCGACTTTCACAGTTGACAAACAGGGGCAAAGGGTTTATACTATCGAAGCAAAGGCGCACAGGATGTGAGGAGGTACCATCCCTTGAGCAGGGTAGCCGTCAAGGCGGATCGGTTTTTCCGGAAAGCACTAGGGTAGAGCATACCTTAGTGCTTTTTTGCATTTGGGAATTCGGCCAAGCAAGTTCTGTAGTCTTGATTCCGCAAAGGAGGAGTAGGCAATGGATTATGGGATGATCAGCAAGATTGAGAAATCAAAGCGCTATGCTGAGGAACTGGATAGGATCAGCTTCACTCAGTTCAACGTTGATATCCGGGGCGACCACAAAGGTCACGCCGTTTCATATAATGAGGGGGAGTGGAACTGTGACTGCAACTTTTTCGCTACCCGAAAGGTGTGCAGTCATACCATGGCTATGGAGAGGGTGCTTGGAGTAATGCTACCCACGACATAGCCCGATCAAAGACCCCTAAGGGTTTCTTTCAAAACCCTTAGGGTCTTTGATCAACGCAGCACTCTGTAAACCGTCCTGTCCAACCGGGCCTACCTGTTCTACAGGCTTGATGAAACAGCAAGCTTCCTGGCGGCGAGGAAGCTTGCTGTTTTTTGGTGTTTTGGAAGCCGTATAGTATAATAGGCCGCTGGCTGGCAACTGTGGAAATCTGAAGAACAGAGAAACCGGTACTCTCGTGCTAAGAAATTGGAAGTTCTGGCTTGGGGTGCTGATCAGCGCCTTTTTTTTACTTTACGCCCTCAAAGGGCAAAGGCTACCGGAAGTGTGGCTGGCCATTCAGCAGGCCAACTACTGGTGGCTGATCCCCAGCGTGACCACCTACTTCCTGGCTGTGGCCGCTCGCACGTGGCGCTGGCACTTCCTCCTGCGACCGATCAAACGCATACCCCTGACCAACCTCTTCCCCGTCGTGGTCATCGGCTACATGGGGAACAACGTCTACCCCCTGCGGGCGGGAGAGTTCATGCGAGCCTACGTCCTCAAGAAGAAGGAAGGGGTCAGCGTCAGCGCATCCCTGGCTACCATCGTGGTCGAACGTCTCTTCGATGGCTTGACCATGCTCTTCTTCGTCTTCGTCACCCTGCCCTTCGTTGAGTTCCCCGCAGTGCTGCGCCAGGTGGTGATCCTGGGCAGTCTCTTCTTCTTCGGGGCCCTGGCTGCTTTCCTGGTCATAGTTTCCTCCCCCGATCGGTCAAAAGCAATTTACGGCTGGCTGGTAGAGCGCTTCCTGCCTCAGGCCGTAGGAGAAAAGGCCCGTGGCTACCTGGACCGCTTCATGCTGGGCCTGCACTCGCTGCGCAGCGGTCGCCATGTGACCATGGTCTTCGTAACCTCGGTGGCCATCTGGCTGACAGAGACGGTGAAGTATTGGTTCGTGATGCACGGCTTCCCCTTCTACCAACCTTTCCACGTGCTGATGCTGATGGCGGCAGTGGTCAACCTGGCTACCACTATCCCCTCCAGTCCGGGCTACGTAGGTACCTTCGATGCGCCAGGCATCGAGATCCTGAAGACCTTCAAGGTGCCGGGGGACCTGGCCACCAGCTACACCCTGGTGCTGCACGCCGCTCTCTGGTTCCCGGTGACAGTCCTGGGCTTCTTCTACATGTGGCAGGAGAGCCTCTCCTGGGGAGAGATAGGAGTAGCCGCTCAGGCGAGAGAGCTAGGAGCAGAAAGGGTTTGAAGAGAACTAATGCCCATTGTAAATGCAGGGGGGCATTTTTCGACCAGTTGTGCTAAAATCATAGGAGTCTCAGAGATTTCCAAACAGGGCTGACAAGCCCCTGTAGAGTACATTAACAACCGGACACTTTTGGTCGCTCGACAGATCGGGCCAGACAGTGTACACTGAGGCCCAGACCATTGCAGGAGTGATGAACATGAACTGGGCCAAGATGCGTTTCAGCGCTGCCTGGGCGGCCAAGCGGCAGGGACGGCTCAAAGCCGCCTTGGGCCAGGAGAAGTATCGGGATCTGGAAGCCGCCGTGCTGTGGGGTCTGGGAGCCCGAATCCGGGATGTCCAGGCCGTGCGAGGGCTGGGACGGTCGAGCCTGTACGAACACATCGCCGGGTTGCTGACCGATTCTTCGTCCCCCGAACTGGCGACCGATGGAGGCCACCCTGAACCGGCAGACCCGCTCATTGAGCCAGCGTTGGCCGCTCGCATCGTGGAACTGCTGGTCGGACAACGTCTGAGCCCGGCGGAGATTGCTGAGCGGCTGGCAGAGCAGGATGGGACTCAGATCAGCGCCGAGGAGGTGACTGCTTACTTGGCGCAGGCCAACTTGGCAGACTACGAGGGCAGTCCTTTTCGGGATCAGGCGGTGCCAGGAGCCGCGGAGGCCGAACTGGGCACCCTTCGGGCTGAGCCTCAGGACGAAGCCTTCACCCGCTATGCCACCCATCTTTTGCAGATCCCGGCCCTGAACGCACTGGGCTATGAGCGGGTGATGCCGCTTCTGGACGTGACGCAGCCTACCACTTACTACAGCCACTTCCTGCGCTGTTACACCATCCTCCTGTCCCTCTCGGCCGGCAAGCGGCGCTTGTATCACAACGGCGAGTTGGTGGAGGATGAGTTCGCGGCCATGTTGGGGGCTGAACGCTACCCCAAGCGCAGCGACATGCACGCCTACCTGGACCGCATCGTGGCTCGCGACCAGGCCGAGGCAGAAACCGAGGTGCCGGAAGTGGAGCGGACGGTGGCGCGTTTCACCCGGGAGAGCCAGGCAGCGCTGGCTCAGGCTGCCGGGCCAGGGGCCGGGAAGGAAGTCTATCTGGACACCCACACAATGGCGCTGTACACGGAGAAACCGGTAGCCGAGGCCAAACACGGCACCTGGAACCGGGTGGTCAAAGCCCTGATCAAGATTCGCGCCATCAGTGCTGCCCAGCCGGGGCGGTCGTTGACCTTCACCCTGGAGCAGGGGGACGTTTCCCTGGGGAGCCAGGTGGAGGCGGCCATCGAGCGGGTGGAGTGGGCCACCGGCGAGCAGGTAGAGACGGTGGGCGTTGACCGCGGTGCGCTCTCCCAGGAGGTGCTGGAAGCCTTCGCCGGCAGCGACACCGGTTTGGTGGTGTGGGCCGACGAGACGACAATCCTGCGGCGGGCAGTGGCGGCGGTGCCCAAGAGCGCTTTTGTGGACGGTGAATACGAGACCATCCGCCGGTCCGATGGCAAAAAGGTACGGCGGCTCAAGACCCATCTGGCCGACATGCCGGAGATGGTCATCAACAGCCGAGGCTGTCGCTGCCGCACGGTGGTGGTGGAGGACGTGCGCAATGGTCATCGGGCAGCCTTCCATGCCGTAGGCAAGTCGGCCGAGCGGCAATCGGCCAAAGAGTTGTTGGCCTTCCTGCGAGGCAAGCAGTGGGCGGAAGAGGAGTTCAAGCAAGGCCGAGCCTGGGGGTCGGATGCCTTCTGTGGGGGCGAGATCAGCTCGCAGTTGCGGCGGGAGAAGCCTACAGAGGCGGAAATCGAAGAACTGCTGATCCGTGCCCGTAAACTGAAGCAGCGTTGGCGGGCCAACTTGACCGAGGAAGGGGCAGTCGTAGTCCAATGGCGAGCCGGCGAACTGCGCAAACGGCAATTGAATGATCTCCTGAAAGGGGTCCGACGCCGCCGGAAGCGGATTGAGGCGAATTGGCAAGAAACGGAAGAGCTGATCCGTTGGGGCCGGACGGGGATAGTGCCCCAGAGTCAAGTACGCTGGATAGTAGACACGCGCAAGATGAGCATCATGGCGCAGTTCCAGGACTTCATCCGTCAGGCTCGACGAGATACCCTGGCCCAGTTGGGAGAGTACATGGAGCAGGTTCTCGTCGAAGGGGCTATCGCCGAGCGGGGCGGCGTGGTGAAGGAGCGCGAGCACCGCTTCATCGAACGAGAAGTCCGCGAGGTGGTGCGGTGAATGCCGTGGGGACAGATGGGTATTCGTTTCTTTGACCAGGGTGGATGGGTGCGCAAGGACTCTGAGGCCCGGGTGATTCACGTGACCCTCAAGTCCTTTGACCCCCGTTTGGTGCAGCAAGCCTGTGAACGGCTGTGTGAACATCTGAACTCCCTATCGCAGGTGATGCACTGTGAGGATGGCAACTATACCTTGCATTATGCCTGTCAGCCAAGGCCCCCCGGTTGAAAAAGTGTCCGGTGACTATCAGCCCTGTTCTGGGCTTTTGGAAATCTCTGATTCTGGCTAAAATCTGTGGAGGAGTGGAGCCCTTCGACTGGGCGTTCGACTGAGCTCACGCCGTTACACGCAGTTGGCTGACCTGGTGTATAATT
>JBHIDP010000225.1:0-4386 GCA_046760185.1 Anaerolineae bacterium | reverse complement strand
CGGGGCTCAGGGCGGGGCTCAGCCGAACGGCTTCAGCTGGTTTTATCCGTCTAAAGGCGCCGTCCTGAGCTCCGTCGAAGGGCTCCACTCCTCCACAGATTTTGGCCGCGCAAAAACGAAAAGGCCGTACCGTGTTATCGGTACGGCCTCCTTGGATATGCCAGGACCGATCTTTATATCAGATGTTCACTTGAAAAGGCGGCTGGCAACAGTTCCTCCAAACCGTAGGCCCATCGGTGGCCCGATAGGTCGGCGACGATGATCTCTATGTCATTGCCAAACTCATGAAGAAACTGACGACACGCTCCACAGGGGGTTCCGCCATTCTCCGTAACCACGGCTATAGCTTCAAACTTTCGTTCTCCCTCGGAGACTGCCTTGGCCACAGCCACCGGTTCAGCGCACAGACCGACCGGGTAAGAGGCTATCTCTACGTTGCAGCCGGTGTAAACTCTACCGGACTTGCCAAGCAGGGCAGCGCCGACTTTGTATTTTGAGTAAGGAGCATAGGCCCTTTCTCGGGCTTCTGCAGCCAGTGTCACCAGTTGCTCATATTTGGGGTTGCTCTTTTGCATCACTTCACTTCTCCTCTTCTTCTTTGGCCACCCTTACCTTCTTTATGCGTCGGCCGGTTACCGAGAGGACCGTTATTTTGACCCCGTCCAGAATCACCTGATCATCCACTGCGGGCACCCTTCCCAACTGGCTATAGATAAGACCTCCCAGGGTGTCTCCTTCCTCTGTGGGAAGGTTCAAGGACATCAGGTGGTTCACGTCGTCTAGGTCAACGCGAGCATCGAAGATGATCTCATTTTCACTGACCATCTCAACTAAAGGTTCTTCACGATCATACTCATCCTGGATCTCCCCCACAATCTCCTCCAGTATGTCTTCGATGGTGACCAGGCCGGCGGTGCCTCCATACTCATCAACGACGATAGCCATATGCACTTTCCGCTGTTGGAGTTCTTGCAGCAGGTCATCCAGCTTCTTCGATTCGGGAACAAAGTAGGCCGGGCGCAGGAGTTCCTTGAGTTCGGGGGGCGTTTCCCTTTCACGGAGACACTGTAAAAGGTCCTTAGCGTACAGGAGACCAAGGATACTGTCAATATTCTCCTCGTACACCGGTATACGGGAATGTCCCTCCTTTAGAATCACATCCAAGGCATCCATGAGGGGAGTATCTGCATCAACGGCTACCATATCTATCCGTGGCACCATAACCTCGCGAGCCAGTGTCTCCCCGAACTGGAAGATACTGGCGATCATCTCCCTTTCCTCCTGTTCAATGACGATCTCATCCTCATCCAAGTCTATTAGGAAACACAGTTCATCGTTGGCCAGAGGTGGGCTCGGCACAACCTCCTTAGCCCCCGTGAGCTTGGCTATACCTTCCAGAAGATAGGCCAGTGGGGATAGGAGCAGGCTCAGCCAGTGCGCAGGGGTAATCAGGGCAAGGAGCGTGCCCTCAGGATTTTGCGTGGCTACGCTGCGCGGGGCAATTTTGCTCAGGATGAGAACGAGGAGGCTCAGCACGACTGTTATGGCGGCGGAAGTTGGTTCGGAGAGTAGTTGTCGGACCAGGAGGCTGATGCTACCAGCAGCCACGATCAAAGCCCCATTCTTGAGAATGGAGAGGGAGAACAGGACGCCCTTCGGTTCATGCAAAACAGAAAGGGCCAGTCGTGCCTGAGGGAGGCCATCGTCACGCATCGGTTTTATACGCACTCGACTAGCGTAGGTGAGGGCCCGTTCCGCTGCGGCCACAAAGGCGATGGTCAGGAACGAGAGAGCCGCTAACCCCAGTTCTATCCAGCTTTCCAAGTCCAACTGATTTTGCCCTCCAGGGAGAGGGACTAGCCCTCTCCCTACTTGCCTCGGTTCATTTACCCGACGGTGTCTCGTCCTCGCCTTGAGTCTTCTTCACTCGTGCTGGCACACCATAGGCCACACTGTGGGGAGGGATATCTCTGGTAACCACAGAGCCAGCCCCAATTTTGGCTCCGGCCCCGACCCTGACCGGGGCTACCAGCATGGTGTCACTGCCGATGAATACGCCGTCTTCAATGATAGTTTGGTGCTTGGCCTGGCCGTCATAGTTACAGGTCACAGTACCAGCACCGATGTTAACATCGCGTCCTATTGTGGCATCCCCCACATAGCTGAAGTGACCCACTTTCGTGCCCGTGTCCAGGTACGATTTCTTGATCTCCACGAAATTCCCCACATGGACACGCGGCCCCAAATGACCTCCCGGCCGCAGGTGGGAAAAAGGACCTACATCTGATCCATCCTCCACCGTTGCTTCCTCCACAACGGAGGCAACGATACGGCAGCCATCACCCACTCTGGCATGGCGTAGGATGGCGTTGGGGCCTATGGTGCAGTCCTGGCCGACAACGGTACGGCCTTGCAGGAAGGTATTAGGATAGATAACGGTATCCCGACCAAGCTCCACTGGAGCTTCGATGTAAGTCGAGGCTGGATCCACGATAGTTACCCCCGCCAGCATCCAGCGTTCATTGATGCGATGGCGCATGATCGTTTCAGCCTGGGCCAATTGCACCAGGTTATTGACCCCCATAGCCTCTGCCGGATTGGATATGGAGAGAGCTTCAACTCCCTCCCCTTCCTCTAGGGCCATGCCTACCAGGTCTGTCAAGTAATACTCTCCTTTCTCATTGCGTTGAATCTGTTCGAGGTGTGTCCACAGCCAATCATCGCGGAAGCAGAAGAGGCCGCTATTGACCTCCCTGATGTTTCTCTCTTCCCCCTTGGCAAAGGCGTCCTCAATGAGGCCCCGCACCTGTCCGTCAGCGTCCCGCAGCACCCGCCCGTAGCCTGTGGGGTCCTCAGGGCAGAAGGAGAGCATGGTAACGGCCGTATTGGCTTTCTCATGATGGAGCACCAAACGTTCAATAGTAGCAGTGGTGATGAGAGGGGTGTCACCATAGAGTACCAGGATGGTGGGAGCTTTCCCTTCCAGAAGAGAGCGCGTCTGCAACAGTGCGTGTCCGGTTCCCAGTGGTTCCCGTTGTTCGGCGTAGATCACCTGGTCGCCGACAGCTTTACGGACCTCTTCCTCCCCATGTCCTACTACCAGCACCACTTTGGTAGTGTTCAATTTGAGGGCTGTGGCCACAACGTAGGACACCATAGGCTGACCGGCAAGGGGGTGAAGTACTTTAGGCAGGCTCGATTTCATGCGTTCGCCCCGGCCGGCGGCCAGGATGGCTATGGCTATGTTCACAGATCAACTCCTGTTGTTCATTGCACTATCAGCACTCTGTAAGAAAAAGGCTGAGATGGGTTCCTAAATAAACAGGCGCAAGAACTTCGGTTTTTAACGTCGGTTTTGCTAATAGTTTGCAAGTTAAATCCCGCATGAATTGCGCCTGTTTATTTAGACTCAAGCGAGCGGATCCACATCCCAGCCAACGCGGGACAGGTCAGTAGAGGGGAATCGTTCTGTTGATGAAGATTGATCATCCATCGCTGTGTAGTGTCCAGCTACCTCCGAGGAATTCATGACATGAGGGGAACTGGGGCGGAAGGATTCGAACCTCCGTCAACGGATCCAAAGTCCGTTGTGCTACCACTGCACCACGCCCCAGCGATGGTCACCAGAAGTCAGCAGCTATCACGATACTACTGACATTTTATCACACTCTGACTCTTTGTGCAAACAAAAGGGTGGGTTTGCGCCGAACAAACCCACCCCTATTCTTCAGAAGAAAGTTCCCCTGGCAATGACCTACTCTCCCAGGGGGTTGCCCCCCAAGTACCATCGGCGCTGGCGGGCTTACCTATTAAGCCAAAAAGGCCCAGGTTCGGGATGGAGCTGGGGGTTTCCCCGCCGCTAGAATCACCAGAGGAACTATCTAACTTATGGCTGATAGCAGACAACCTTTTTAACTATCTGCTATCAGCCATCGGCTATCTGCTATTTTAGCACCCTAAAAACTGAACAGAATACTTGGCCTCGCCTTCACCGCATGATTCACGCAGTGTTAAGCCCTCGCGCATTAGTAGCGGTTAGCTAAAGGCATTACTGCCCTTACACATCCGCCCTATCAAGCAGGTGGTCTTCCTGCGCGCTTACCCGGTTTAACCGGTGGGTGACCTCATCTTGGGGCGAGCTTCCCACTTAGATGCTTTCAGCGGTTATCTCTGCCAGACATAGCTACCCAGCGATGCCCCTGGCGGGACAACTGGCACACTAGCGGTCTGTCCACTCCGGTCCTCTCGTACTAGGAGCAGCTCCCCTCAAGTCACCTACGCCCACAGCGGATAGAGACCGAACTGTCTCACGACGTTCTGAACCCAGCTCACGTACCGCTTTAATGGGCGAACAGCCCAACCCTTGGGACCTACTCCAGCCCCAGG
>JBHIDP010000224.1:0-4403 GCA_046760185.1 Anaerolineae bacterium | reverse complement strand
TCTCCTCGCCGAAGGCCGGGCCCATGATCTGCATCCCCACCGGTAAGCCATCCACAAAGCCACAGGAGATCGAAATGCCGCACAGACCGGCCAGATTCAACGATAGGGTGAAGATGTCCGAAAGGTACATCTGTAGGGGGTCGTCCACTTTCTCTCCCAGCTTGAAGGCCGTCGTGGGAGAGGTGGGAGCCACCAGGACGTCGAACTGTTCAAAGGCGCGGTCGAAATCAGCCTTGATCAGCGTCCTCACCTTCTGCGCTTTCAGATAGTAGGCATCGTAGTAGCCAGCGCTGAGGGCGTAGGTACCGAGCATGATACGCCGTTTCACCTCCGGCCCAAAACCATACTGGCGGGTCTTACGGTAGGTATCCCAGATATCCGGGGCCTCAGCATAGGAGAAGCCGTACTTCACCCCATCGTAGCGGGCCAGATTGGCCGAGGCCTCGGCCGGGGCGATCAGGTAATAGCATGGCAGGGCGTAGTCGGTGTGGGGCAGGCTGACCTCATCCACCTTCGCCCCCAGTTCCTGTAGGACATCGAGGGCCGTCAGTACTGCCTCTCCTACCCCCGCCTGCATCCCGTCAACGAAGTATTCTTTGGGAACACCAACCCGTGTCCCAGTCAGTGTCCCCGATTTCTTGAGGGCCGTGGTGTAGTCAGCGGTAGCAGTAGACACCGATGTGGAGTCACGGGAATCGTACCTGGCTATGACGTTCATTACCAGGGCGGCGTCGTGCACCTCCTTGGTGATGGGGCCGATCTGGTCCAGGGAGGAGGCAAAGGCGACCAACCCGTAGCGGGATACCCGCCCATAGGTGGGCTTGAGGCCGACCACGCCACACAGGGCGGCTGGCTGACGGATGCTCCCCCCTGTATCGGTGCCCAGGGCGAAGATGGCCTCGTCGGCGGCCACCGCTGCCGCGCTGCCTCCGCTGGAACCTCCCGGCACCCTAGTCAAGTCCCAGGGATTACGGGTGGGGAAGAAGGCTGAGTTCTCTGTGGAGGAGCCCATGGCGAACTCATCCATATTGGTCTTGCCCAGAAGGACCGCACCCCATTCCCGCAAGAGGGTGACCACAGTGGCATCATAGGGGGGGATGAAGTTCTCCAAAATGCGGGAGGAGCAGGTGGTAGGAACCCCCTCAGTACAGATCACATCTTTCAAGGCCAGGGGTACCCCCAACAAGGGATTCTCTTCCCCCGCTGCCCGGCGCTCATCCGCTTCTTCAGCCTGCTTCAGGGCCAGCTCTGGAGTGAGGGTCACATAGGCCCTGATCTCGTTGTCAACGGTGGTGATGCGCTCGATGATAGCCTCGGTCAACTCGACCGAACTGATCTCGCCACTGCGCAGCAGATCGTGCGCTTCATGGATGGTTAACTGGTGTAGTTCCAAACTAGGCTCCCTTTAGAAGCTCCTGGTATACCTCCACCACGCGGTCAATGTTGGTCTCAAGGGAGTATTCCTCCACGACACGCTGGCGAGCCCTCCTGCCCAGCACCTGCCGGAAATCAGGATAGTCAATAAGGAGATGTAGAGCCAGGTTCAACTGCGTCTCCAGATTCTTAGGTTCAAGGAGGATCCCAGCCCCGGCCAAAACCTCGCCATCACAACCGACATCAGTGGCAATAGTAGCCAGTCCACAAGCCATTGCCTCTAGCATTGCCAGCGACAGACCCTCCACCTCTGAGGGCAGGACGAAGATATCGGCCGCCCGCAAGATGCGTACGTACTGAGCCTTGTCAGCGATCAATCCGGTGAAAATGATGTTGGACTGATTCTCGTAGCGGTCACGAAGCTTTTGGTAGTCTGTCCCCTCCCCGACAATAACCAACTTGTGCGATGCAGGCAGCTCCATCTCCTGAAAGACCTTGAGCAAGGAATTCACGTTCTTCTCGGGATCAATCCGCCCACAGTAGGCAATCAACAACTCGGCCCCTATTTCCTCCTTGTAGTTAGAGGGACCAGGGGAATAGATCTCCACGTCAACCCCGTTCGGTATGACACGAAGCAGGTGCGTTGGCACCCCATACCCTTCTAGCAACTCCTTCTGCCCCTGGGAGAAGATGATGACCACATCGTACTTGGATAGGGCCATGACGTAGAGGAGATACAAGGCTCGGCTGCCACTGGCCCACAGAGAGAAGCGCCGATCGAAGGGGAAATGAAAAGTAGCCACGATGGGGATATTCATATCGTGGCAAAGGTCTGGCAGGCTAAAATCTAGCAATGAAAAGGAAAGGGAAGCATGAGCTATATCCACCCTTTCCTCGCTGAGAGTATTTTCTATGAGCTTCTTAGCACCAGGTGAGGAGAATATGCTCCGGTGGAACATGCTTAGAGAGCTGAGCTCGATTTCGAGACCCTGATCGCCCTCTCTCCTCTCCTCCTTGCTACCATGGTAAAAAAAGACCACCTCTTTACCGCGAGTGCGTAGTCCTTCGGTGATCTCTCTGGAGTAGGTTATGAGCCCATCCCCCCGTTCGCTGGCTCTATGGCCAAACCAGGCAATCTTCACCGATCATCACTCCAGAACGGCATGCACTTGGAAGAAACCATCCTTTTCCTGAGGGGCGTTGGCCAGAATATCCTCGTGGGAATAGGAGCGGCTGACCTCGTCTGGACGCATCACGTTCTGCAGACCGGTGATCTGGGCGGTTGGTGGGATAGCCTCCGTATCAAGTTCCTGGAGCCGATTAGCGTAGGTTAAGATAGCTGAAAGCTGTTCGCGAAACTTCTCAATCTCTTCCTCGGTCAGGCCCAGCTTGGCCAACTCTGCGATGTGCTCTACCTCAGCACGGCTCAGCTTCATAGTTACTCCCCTGTAAATTATATCACTGATCTGATCGCACGACAAGTCAAAAAAGTGGAATCCATTCAGCCACCCATCCTCTTGCTTATAACCTGCTCGATAGCGGTCAATAATTCATCTGCCCGGTTGGCGAAATCGGTAACCTGCTGATCAAAGTTAGAAGCCAACTCGCCGTCCTTCAGCGAAGAGGCATTGGTCCTGACGTTGAGCACTGCACCCCGCACCGCCGCATGAGCCAGATAAGCAGCAACACCGGCATCACTCATGGCATTAACATTACCCTTTTCGACGGTGACAAGGGTCAGCTCCATAACCTTGACCGCGCGGTCGGCTACAGCCAAAGGTACAGCCGCCGCCTCTCGTAGTGCTGCCTGGATGGCCTCCTCCCGGCTGGCCCTTTCCTGCTCACTCCCCTTTGGCAGACGATAAGCAGCCAACACCCGGTCGTAGGCAGCCACATCAGTCTCAATGAAATCTGCCAACTCATCGGCCAGAGAGCGAGCCCGCTCCAGAACCCCCTCCATCTCCTGCTCCACCTGGGCGTATCTCTTCCGCCCCACAGTGAGCTGGGCCACCATGGCCGTTAAGGCCCCAGCCAGGGCGGAGGCCAATGCTACAGCACTTCCCCCGCCCGGTGTCGGTGTGCCCTGAGCCAAAGCCTGAAGCAGAGCATAGGGCACGATGCCGGGCTCCTCCTCAGTCAGCCTGTTCTCCAGGACCTGAACCTGGGGAGCAAAATCCTCCAGTTGCAAATAGAACTCGGCGGCGTCAGTAAGGGCGGCGTTGGGGGTAAGTCCCACAATCTCACTGCCGATGATAGGCACCCCATAGCGGGCTGCCTCCCGCTTTATCATCTCAAAGACACGGAAGAGGGGAGTCTTCCGATAGTTCGTCATATTCATAGAAACCTGGACAATGCCCCGCTCGGCCAGGCTGAGCCCTAGAGCCTTGACGTAGCGCAAGCCACCGCTGGAATGACGGACGGCCCTGGCGATCGCTTTAGCAACGCTCAAATCATCGGTTTCCAGGTTGACGTTGTAGGCTATCAGAGGAAAACGGGCTCCCACCGCAGTGGCCCCCGCCTTCCCCAAACGGCTAGGGCCAAAATCGGGCTTGCGCTCAGGATTGGACTCAATCTCCTCTTTCAGCCCCTCATATTCACCACGGCGCACATCCGCCAGATTCCGTCGCGACTCCTGGGTTGCTGCCTCCTCATAGAGGTAGACGGGGATGTTCAACTCCCGGCCAATTCGTTCCCCTACCCCTCGTGCTATCTGGACACACTCCTCCATGGTGACGCCCTTTATAGGGACGAAAGGCACCACATCTGCGGCTCCCATACGGGGATGTTCACCCTTATGCTGGTCCAGATCAATAAGCTGGGCCGCTCGGGCAACACTGTTGAAAGCCGCCTCGGCCACCGCCCGGGGAGAACCAACGAAGGTCAACACCGAGCGGTTGTGATCGGCATCCATCTGAACATCCAGGAGCTTTACTCCACGGATGCTGCGAACCGAAGCAGCGATCTCCTCAACCACCTCTCCTCGCCGCCCCTCGCTGAAGTTGGGCACACACTCCACGATCTTATGCATG
>JBHIDP010000223.1:0-4410 GCA_046760185.1 Anaerolineae bacterium | reverse complement strand
GCGGGACGAACTGCGGGACGAAGGGCTCAGCCCGAAGGGACACCCCTCTGTAGCAGACAGGATGCCGTTCCACGAATTATGCAAGGGTCTGTGATGTACAGAACAGGCATCTCATAATCGAGGCCCATCTGCTTCTGCCGCCCGTCCAGGTTGATGTGACACAGGGGACAGGCGGTCACGATGACGTCAGCACCCACGTCATGAGCGTTCTCGATGATTTTGCGGCTGAGTTCAAGGGCCAACTCGGTCTGCGTCAAGGCATAGGTAGCAGTCTTGTGACTGCACTCCGTCTACCTCACGAAGTCTGGATACTATCTACAGCCCTCTTTCCAAAATCTCCTGCAATCGCTGAACATGCTCAGGGTCGAGGGGGAGGAGGGACAGCTTTTGTTGCGTTCTGGACCAGTCATAGTCCACGTGCCTGATAGCCAGTTTCCCATCCTTCCATAGGGCATAAGTAGCACTTGGAGAGCCATGACGAGGCTGTCCGATGCTGCCGGGATTAACAAAGTACACCTGACCTACCTTCCTGATGGCTGGGACGTGGGTGTGTCCCACCAGGACCACGTCAGCCTTAGCGTGGGCCATCTCCTCTTCCAGCGATTCCTGTCGGGTGGCAATCAGGTCCAGTGCCCCGTACAGGTTGTCACCAGGGGAGGCGTGGGTCAGGTAGAAAGTGGTCCCTTCCACCCTTACCCTCTCTTCCAGAGGCAAAGTTGTCAGGTATGTAAGATCAGCTTCCCTCAGCATCCGCCAGGTATGCTGGCGCGTGGCCACGGCCAACTGGTGATATTCCTGCGGTGAGCGGCAATCTACCTGAGTCCCTACGGCCTGATCGTGGTTGCCCCGTACGGCGTGGGTTACGTTCTCCTTGATCCAGGTCAGGCAGGCCACCGGGTCGGGGCCGTAGTCCACAATATCACCCAGGAAAAAGATGGCGTCTGGTTTGCTCTCGACCACCTGCAGGGCTTGCAACGCCTCCCAGT
The DNA here is from genome assembly GCA_046760185.1 of Anaerolineae bacterium. Taxonomy (GTDB): domain Bacteria; phylum Chloroflexota; class Anaerolineae; order JBHIDP01; family JBHIDP01; genus JBHIDP01. Next base: position 3,424 of record JBHIDP010000223.1, on the reverse strand, counting down.
TGGCATGTAGATCGGCGAAGATCAGAATTCTCATCCGTTCCTATAAGGGAGTGACCAAAATGAGTTGGAGTCGAGGCTTCAGCCGGGGTTTTCCGCCTGAAGGCTTCGTCGTGAGCGCTCAGCCGAACGGCTCCACTCCCAACTTGTTTTGGTCGCACCCTTCCTATAAGCCGGCGGCATCCAGTATGGCCGGTACCTTCTTCTCCCAGCCGATAGCCATGATATGCACCCCTTGGCACATATCCTTCATCTCGGTAATCAATCCGGCTGAGATCTCAGTGCTTTTCTGGACCCGATCCTCCGCGTTTTCCATCTCTTCTATCAAGTCATCAGGGACGTTAACCCCAGCCACGTTGCGGTTCATGAAACGAGCCATACCGGCTGATTTGAGAGGGATTATCCCCACCAGGATCGGCACCTCAAACTGCTCTGCCTGTCTCATGAAGGCTTCAAACTTTCCCGGCTCGTAGACAGCTTGAGTCTGGAAGAACCTGGCCCCAGCCTCGACCTTCTTCTCCATTTTGGCCAGTTGTGGTCCCAGGGGATTGGCCCCAGGGTTGACCACGGCCCCGGGAAAGAATTTGGGGCTCCCCTTGAGCTGCTTGCCGGCCATGTCGTGTCCTTCCACAAGTCCGGCCAGAACCTGCAAGAGGGTGATGGAGTCCAGGTCAAAGGAGGGCTTGGCCTGGGGGTGATCGCCAAGCGTTACATAATCACCGGTCAGGCATAGCACATTCTCGATACCCAGGACGTAGGCGCTGAGAAGGTCTGACTGAAGGGCGATGCGATTTCGGTCACGACAGGTCATCTGAAAGATAGGCTCAATTCCCCTTTCTTTCAGCAGGTGGCAGATAGCCAGGGAACCGAGCCGCATGACCGAACTCTGCTGATCGGTGGCGTTTATGGCATCTACCCGGTCGCGCAGGAGTTCAGCGTCAGCCAGCATCTCCTCAATGTCAACCCCCTTGGGAGGACTGATCTCCGCCGTAACGACGAATTTGCCTGACTGGAGGGCATTCTCCAGCGAACTCATTGTGTTTTCCCCCTTGTTAGGTAGCTTTGACTGTGCGTTTGTCAAAGAGATGAGGATGGCTCATCTTGCTGTAGTCTTTGGCCGGACGGATAACCTTGAGCTTATCCCCTTGCCCGAACTGCTCCAGTTGCTGGTAGATGGTCACCCAGGCACAATCTCGCTCACGATCTACCTCGCATTTGCCATCCTGATAGCCGCCGCAGGGGCCGTTCATCAACCCTTTGGGACAGAGAGTGACGGGGCAGATGCCGCCGGTTGTGGCCAGGACGCAATCGCCGCAGAGGACACAACGTTGATCGGCCAGGGTCAGTCGCTGCAGACGGGCCAATCCCAGGCTGTTCAGACCAGGATAGGTGGGGATATCCACCAGTGGAGCGACCGTTTGCACGCCAGCACCACAGGCCAGGACCAAAACAGCATCGGCTTCCTCGATCTCCGCCGCATGATGTCTAAGGTCTCGACGGGTGCAGCGAGCGTCACAGGTTGCCTCCTTGGTGACGACCCAACCGGTGCACGTCTTACCTTCTTGAGTCAACCGCTCTATCATCTCCTTTACTTCCTTCTCGCCTCCCGTACTCCACGAGGTAGCACAAATGCCGCACCCAACCAGGAACAGCCGTTGATGTTTTTCCAACGAGCCTAGAATCTCGGAGAAATCCTTCTGTTCGGTAATTATCATGTTGGACCTCCTCCGTGCGCACTATGGTTTCAACCGCTTCAATAGCTTCTCAACCCGCTTCAGCAGCTCATCCGGGCTTACCGGTTTGTCAACGTAGTCCTCCGCCTCCAGCATCAGTCCCTGCGTCACGGAGTAACTGGTTTCCGGCAACCGCTCAGACAGACTGGTCAACATCATCACTGGTTCGTCCAGTGGTTTCTGCTCACCAACAATCGTGGTTGATTCCTCGTGGATTACAGCCTATTTCTTCGTCTGGAGATACTCATCCATAGCGGCGGCTGCCTTTCTAGCAGCGGCCATGGCCGTGACCACCAGGTCCGGACCGTGAACATTATCCCCGGCGGCGAAGACCCCTTCTTTGCTGGTCCTTCCTGTCTCCTCATCGGCTATGATCAAGCCCCACTTTTTGGTCTCCAACCCAGGGGTTGTCTCCCCAAGCAGTGGGTCGGGCCAGAAGCCGATAGCCAGGACCACGGTGTCTACCTCCACTGTGAACTCCGAACCTTCGATGGGAACAGGTCGCCTGCGACCTGATGCGTCCGGCTCGCCCAACTCCATGCGGATGCACTCCATGGCCTGCACCCAGCCCTCGTCGTTGCCCATAAACTTCACCGGAGCGACAAGGTACTCGAACCCTACTCCTTCATCATGGGCGTGAATTCGCTCCTCCTGCCGGCCGGGCATCTCCGCTTCGGTGCGGCGGTAGACGCAAGTGACCTGCTCACCACCCCACCGTACGGCTGTACGCACGCAGTCCATGGCCGTGTCGCCCCCGCCGATGACGGCCACCCTCTTACCTACAACCAGACGGTCCCTCCGCTCAGGCGGCAGGTACTCCGGAGGTAGATTGCCTCGCACCAGGAAATCCATGGAAGGGTATATCCCTTTCAGGTCCTCGCCGGGTACATTTATCTGGGCGCAGATGCCAGCGCCTGTGCCCAGGAATATGGCATCGAAGCCGCCCTTCAACAGCTCATCAACGGTTAGATTCTGGCCGACCCGGGTATTGAGCACGAACTCGACACCCAGCTTCTCCAGGGCCTCTATCTTGGCCGCCACAATCTCTTTCGAGAGCTTGAAACTGGGGATTCCGTAGAGCAGCAGTCCGCCCGGCCTGGGCCAGGCTTCGTAGACAGTTACCCCATGCCCCTTCCGGGCCAGTTCTTCGGCCACGGCGATGCCGGCCGGGCCGGAGCCAACAACGGCCACCTTTTTGCCCGTCGAAGCACCTCTTTCGGGGACCGACATCCCCTCAGCCTTGCGTTGAAAATCGGCTACGAAGCTCTCAAGTTTGCCCAGGTAGACCGGCTTGTCCCGTTTGCCGATGGCACAGGACCCCTGGCATAGAACCTCCTGTGGACAAACCCGGCCACAGATCTCGGGCAGATTGCTGGTCTGACGATAGATGTTGGCTGCTCCAAGGAAGTCTCCTTCAGCGATCAGCCGCATGGCCTCTGGGATATTGTTGTGCAAGGGGCAGGCCAGTTGGCAGGGAGCCGGATCAAGGCATTGAAGGCATCGGCTGGCCTCGACCTTAGCAGACTCTGGGTCATAACCCAGGTAAACCTCTTCGAAGTTCTTGATGCGCAGGCTGGGATCCTGCTTCGGCACAGGCTGGCGTGGTATGCGAAGTCTGGCCTTGCGATCTATCTCCAATGCACCTCTGGTGTAATCCATTCTGCTGCCTTCGTTTTTGAGTTGAATGAGTGGGG
>JBHIDP010000222.1:0-4432 GCA_046760185.1 Anaerolineae bacterium | reverse complement strand
GGGCTGAAGCCTTTGCCCATCGGAGAGTGCTCACCGCCGACCCAATGAGAGGAGATTCCCTATGGGCCGTTACCAACCAGTTGATGCCCTGCAATCGCCACGCTTTTCCGGCGTGCGCACCTTTATGCGTCTGCCACATGTGCAAAGTACCGAAGACGTAGACTTTGCCATCATGGGGTTGCCCTTCGACACGGGTGCCACCTTCAAGGTGGGAGCACGGTTCGGGCCGGAAGGGATCCGCAGTGCCTCGGCTTTGCTGCGGCCTTATCATCCGGAGCTGGATGTGATGATTTTCGAGTATCTGTCCGGCGTGGACTACGGCGACGCACCGGTGGCGCCAGGTTTCATCGAAGACTCTCTGGAGCGGATGGCCACCTTTCTGACCCCGCTGCATGGAGCCGGGGTGGTGCCCTTCTGCCTGGGGGGTGATCACTCCGTCCTCCTGGCCGAGTTGCGGGCAGCCGCCGGGCAGCACGGCCCGCTGGCCCTGGTGCAGTTCGATTCGCATTCAGATACCTGGGATGCCTACTTCGGTCACAAGTACACGCACGGCACCCCCGTCCGTCGTGCCGTCGAGGAGGACCTGCTCGACCCCGCTCGTTCCATACAGGTCGGGATGCGTGGCTCTCTGTACAGCCCGCAGGACCTGGACGAGGCGCGTGGTCTTGGCTTTGAAGTGGTGCCGATGAGCGAACTGCGGAGGCGTGGGGTGGAGGAGGTCGTGGCCCAGATTCAGGACCGGGTCGGTATGCACCCGGCCTTCCTCTCCTTCGACGTGGACTTTGTAGACCCGGCCTTCGCGCCGGGCACCGGCACACCTGAAGTGGGAGGGCCAACCAGCGGCGACGCCCTGAGTCTCCTGCGAGGGCTGACCGGTATCCCGTTCGTGGCCGGGGATGTGGTGGAGGTGATCCCTCAGTACGACCCGGCTCAGGTCACGGCCTACCTGGCGGCCAACGTGGCATACGAGTTTGTGGCCCTCCTCGCCTGGGACAGGAAGCATGGATCAAACTGAATGACTGATCTTGGAGGAGTGCTAGATGTCAAATAATGAATCACAGAAACTGAACCCTGAAGAAGAACCCCTGCGAGCCCTTCTGCTGGGCAACGCAGCCATTGCCCGGGGGGCCTACGAGTACGGCGTGGAGTTCGCTAGCGCCTACCCTGGCACCCCCAGCACCGAGATTCTGGAGAACATGGCCCAGTACAAGGAGATATATTCCGAGTGGGCCACTAACGAAAAGGTGGCCCTCGACGGTGCGTTGGGTGCAGCCTACGCCGGACATCGCGCCCTGGCGGCCATGAAGCATGTCGGCGTCAATGTGGCCTCCGACACCCTTTTCTCCTCCTCCTACTCGGGCATCAAGGGAGGACTGGTGATTGTCACCGCCGACGACCCAGGCATGTACAGTTCCCAGAACGAGCAGGACAACCGCAACTACGCCAGGTTCGCCAAACTGCCCATGCTTGAGCCCAGCGACGCTCAGGAGTGCAAGGATTTCGTTGGCCTGGCTCTGGACCTCAGCGAGGAGTTCGACACGCCCGTCTTCCTGCGCACCACCATGCGTATCTCTCACGGTAAGTCGCTGGTGGAACTGGGCGAACGCGTCGCTCCGAAGCAAGGCGAGGAAAAATTCACCAAGGATCCCAAGAAATATGTCATGATCCCGGCCCACGCCCGCCTCCGTCATCCCGTCGTTGAGGAGAGGCTGCTCAAGCTCAAGGAGTTTGCCGAGACCTTCCCCCACAACCGCATCGAGTGGGGTGATCGCCGCCTGGGGATCATCTCCAGTGGCCACGTCTACCTTTGTGCCAAAGAGGTCTTTCCCCAGGCCTCCTTCCTCAAGCTGGGGATGGTCTACCCCCTGCCCGAAAAGCTGATAAGGGAGTTTGCCGCCGGGGTGGAGAAGGTGGTGGTGGTCGAGGAACTGGACCCCTTCTTTGAGGAGCGTATCAAGCTGATGGGGATCAACTGCGTCGGCAAGGAGGTGTTCCCTATCACCGGGGAGCTTCGCACCTCCACTATCCGTGAGTGTGCCATCAAGGCCGGTTTGCTGGATGAAGCGGAGGCCACACCTGTGGTGGAGGCGGAGGCGGTGCCTGAACCGTTCATGGCCATGCCCCGGCCGCCTGCCTTCTGTCCTGGATGCTCCCACCGTGGTCTCTTCTATGTGTTGAAGAAACTGAAACTGGTGGTCTTCGGGGATATTGGCTGCTACTCGATGGGGGTCTTGCCCCCCTTCACCGCCATGGACACCGTGACCTGCATGGGGGCTAGCGTGGGACTGGCCCACGGGGCACAACGGGTGGGCATTACCGACCGGTCGGTGGCGGTCATCGGCGATTCGACCTTCTTCCACGCTGGCGTTGCCCCCCTGATCAACGTCATCTACAATGGGGGGGCCACGGTGACCATCATCCTCGATAACGGGTCCACGGCCATGACCGGTGCGCAGCAGAATCCCGGCACCGGAGTCAACCTGAGGGGGGAGCCTACCAGGAAGGTTGACATTGAGCAGTTGGTCAGGGGGCTGGGCGTGGAGAAGGTCTGGACAGTCAACGCCCTTGACGTGGAGCAGATCGAGGAGACGGTCGAGGCGGCCTTGGCTGTGGAGGATGAGCCGTCGGTGGTTATCGTCCGCGGGGACTGCGTCTTCGTCCACCTGCCAGAACGATCGCTTTTGACCGTTGATACGGAGGCCTGCACCGCTTGTGGCATCTGCTTCCGGGTCGGGTGCCCAGCCATCCTCAAGGACTACGAGCATCTCTTCCGCGGCAAGAGGCCGAAGGCGGAGATAGACCTGGCCCTCTGTAACGGATGTGATATCTGCCGTCAGGTCTGTCCCCTTGATGCCATTTTGCCGGTCTGAAGTTCGGGGATTGTTTGAGATGATCATTCACACGAGGTGATGAACCATGAAAAAGATTGATTTTCTGCTGGCTGGGGTGGGCGGGCAGGGGACCCTGATGGCCAGCGACATCCTGGCCGAGGTTGGGGTGGCGGCCGGATACGACGTCAAGAAATCGGAAGTGCATGGATTTGCCCAACGGGGAGGGATAGTGGAAAGCCACGTGCGCTGGGGGGAGAAAGTGTTGTCCTCCCTGGCTGAGAAGGGGCGAGCCGATTTCCTCCTCGCTCTGGAGATGCTGGAGGGGGCGCGCTGGGCTGGTTACCTCAAAGCGGGGGGAATGGCCGTGATCAACCGCCAGCATCTTCCACCCCTGACCGTTACGGCCGGGGATGTGCTCTACCCTGAGGATGAGAGGATGGAGCAAGCAGTTAAGGCAGTGACTGATGAGGTCTATTTTGTGGATGGGGTAGGGATAGCCGAAGAGTTGGGCACTACGAAGGTCTCTAATACGGTGGTCTTGGGATTTGTTTCCTCCCTTCTTGATGTCCCACCGGATACCTGGCTCCAGGTGATCGAGAAGAGGGTGCCCAGGAAGTTCGTAGAAGTGAACAAGGAAGCCTTCCGCCGGGGAAGGGAGTTGGGGGAACAGAAACTGAAGCGCTAAGTACTTGGGTCTGGCTAGGGCAACCTGGGGAGTGGAGCCTTCAAGCGGAGAACTCCGCCTAAAAGCCTCGACTCCAAGTCGTTTTGGCGCGGGCTAAGTGCTCTTGACGTATATCTCGCCGGCGATGTCCCCCTCAATGGCAATCTCGGTCTCTCCCACCTTGATGACGTAGGTGGGATGTCTTTGGTGCACCCTGACCGTACTTCCTGGGATCACTCCCAGGGCAGCGAGGCGGTCCAACCTGGTCGGATACTTAGCCGTGACGAAGACGATCCGTCCTTCTCGGCCCAGTTCGAAGTCGGTCAGGGGCATCACCAGGGGGCGCATCTCCTTCTGGAACCTGACGCAACAAGGCCCACGCGGGATAGCCTTCCCATGAGGGCAGAGCGGAGGGTGCCCCAGGAAAGTACAGACGCTGTCCGTCACCTCTGGGGAGAGGACGTGCTCGAAGCGGCAAGCGCTCTCCTCAGCGTGGGCTTCTTCCAGTTGAAGCACCTCCATAAGCAGTCGCTCGGCTAAGCGGTGCCTTCGTACTGTCTGCTCCGCTTGCTCCTGTCCCTGTTTCGTCAGGAAGACCTGGTCGTTTTCCTGGGTGACCAACTCCCTCCTGATCAGCTCGGCCAGGACATCTGAACCCCCGCTCGATATGGAGGTGTGAATGATGTCAGTTGCTCTCCTTTTCCCCTCCTCCTCCAGGGTCCAGATCGCTTCCAACATCTCCTCAATGTGGTGCTCCCTGGTGCTGTTCCTGTCAATTTTATTATCCTGTCGCATGGCAACCTCCGCTGGTAGTGGCGACTTTAGTCGCTCTGAAGCGGCTAAAGCCGCCACTACGAACGCTTTTCGCTAAAGCCGCCACTACGAACGCTTTTCGGCTAAAGCCGCCACTACGAACGCTTTTCGGATGGGTTCTTAG
>JBHIDP010000221.1:0-4435 GCA_046760185.1 Anaerolineae bacterium | reverse complement strand
AAAGCCTCGACTCCCACAAGTTTTGGCCACGCTCATTTGATTACCTGGCATAGACTTCTTCTCTAGTCAAGGGATGAAAGCCTTCTACTCGCACGGGCTGGGCAAGCAGTTGGTCAATGAAATTCACAGTAGTCTTGGATGTTTCTTCGACCAGCAAGATCACGCGCACGCGATTTGTGATATTCTTGAGATATTTGCGAGGAATCTCGATGATACCGTTCTTGACCGTGGTTTGGAATTCTATGGCATACATGTTCCACCTCATTCAATTAGCAACATGAAACTCGTTTTCTTGTTGGCATGGCTAGTGAGTTAATAGCCGCCTAAATGTAAATGGTGCAAAACTCTTGTTCAGTACCCAACCAGAGGTAGCGCATAGGGGATTCGAACCCCTGTCTCTGCCTTGAGAGGGCAGTATCCTAGGCCTCTAGACGAATGCGCCCTGTTAACCATTCTAGCAGTAAACGCATTTGCTGTCAAGCCCCGTCCTTCACAGGCAGCGATTTCGAAGCAGATTTGGAGGTGTGATGGTATCCCTCACAACTCCCTCCCCTTTCAGGTCATCGGCACCGCATATGGGACTATGGAGCCCGAATGTGGTATAATATAGATGCAGTCCCCAAAATTGGAGTCGAGGCTTCCCCTGGCACCTGTGCGCCAGGACAGGTGAGCCGGTTTGCTCCGCCTGAAGGCTCCACTCCTCAACCCAAATCGCCAGAGATGGCTCCCAGTGACCTGTCTTCGGGTCATAAAGCCTTTCGGCCATGGGTGCGAAAAATAGACCAAGGAGGATGAGCAGATGATCAGACTGGATGTTTCCACACCTTCGCGCACGGTCCTGGTGGATATCACCAGACAGGTTCAGCAGGCGGTGCAGGATGCGGGGATTGAGAACGGTGTCTGTTACCTGTACGTGCCCCACACCACAGCGGGCATTACTATCAACGAGAACGCCGACCCTTCGGTGAAAATGGATATCCTGGAGAAGCTCAGCGAATGGGTGCCCCAGGGTGGACGTTATCATCATCGCGAGGGGAACGCCGATGCTCATATCAAGACCAGCCTGGTAGGATCGTCGGAGATGGTGTTTGTTGAGGGTGGCAAGTTGCTTTTGGGCACCTGGCAGGGGATTTTCCTGTGCGAATTCGATGGCCCTCGACATCGTCGGGTATTGCTGGAGGTCAAGAGCAGCTAGACTCGTTTCTGGTGCAAAACCCTGCTCTAGCGCCCGTCTCGGGTGTGCAACCGGCCCGCGGACGGGCCTCAGAGCCAGTTTTCACCGAGGCTAGATTTTTGGTGGGCGTGGGGATGATGCGTATAGATGACGAACGCTTGGATCAGTTTCTGCCGTTGGTGAGCAAACCGGCCCGTTACACCGGCCGGGAATGGAATAGCATCATAAAGGATTGGGATGGGGTGGAGACCAGGATAGCTTTGGTCTTTCCCGATATCTACGACGTCGGCATGTCCAACCTGGGGCTCATGATCCTTTACCACATCTTGAATGCTAGGGATGACCTCCTGGCCGAAAGAGTCTATGCTCCCTGGGTGGACATGGAGGAGTTCATGCGCCGTAACCGTATCCCACCGTACAGCCTTGAGAGCAAACGCTCCCTGGCCGACTTCGACATCGTTGGCTTCAGCCTTCCCTATGAACAACTCTACAGCAACGTTCTGAATATATTGGACCTGGCTGGCATCCCGCTCCTGGCCGTAGAGCGCGATGAGCGGTATCCCCTCATCATCGCCGGCGGAGGGGCCAGTTACAACCCGGAGCCGATGGCTGATTTCATTGATCTCTTCGTCATCGGCGAGGGGGAAGAGGTGCTTCTGGAGCTGGTAGAGGCCTACCAGGAGGTGAAATCCCTCAGTCGCCAGGAACAGTTGCGCCGTTTGGCCCAGGTTTCCGGTCTTTACTTGCCCCGTTTCTACCAGCCCTGCTATGACGAAGATGACATCCTGCGGGAGACCCGGCCTCTGATCCCCGAGGCCAGGTTGCCCGTCGTCAGGCGCATCGTTCCGCGCCTGCCACCGCCCATCACCAGGTTCATTGTCCCCTTCGTTGACGTGGTGCACAACCGGGCCGCAGTCGAGATTCAGCGGGGCTGTACGCGGGGCTGTCGTTTCTGCCAGGCGGGGATGGTCTACCGCCCGGTGCGGGAACGGCCTGTGGAAGAGATCGTGAGCGCGGTGGGGGCTATCGTCGCCGAGACCGGGTTTGAGGAGGTGGCTCTCCTTTCGCTCAGTAGCAGCGACTACAGTCAGATCGGGGGGGTGGTGCAGGAGTTGGTGGCGGATGGGTCTGATCATCTCACCCTTTCCCTCCCTAGCTTGCGCCTGGACTCCTTCTCCGTGGAGTTGATGGACATGCTCCAAAGGGGACGTCGTTCGGGGTTCACCTTCGCTCCGGAGGCAGCCAGCGAGCGGCTGCGCAACGTCATCAATAAACCGATCCTGGATGAGGAGCTTTTGCAGGTGGCAGGAGAGGTCTATAGCCGGGGCTGGCGCAACATCAAACTGTATTTCATGATCGGCCTGCCCACAGAGACGGAGGAGGATGTGGAGGCCATCGTTGACCTGGCCAAGCGGGTACATGCTATCGGTCAACGCTATCACGGCAAACGCGCTCAGGTGCGGGTGGGGGTTTCCACTTTTGTCCCCAAGCCGCACACCCCTTTCCAGTGGGCCGCACTGGACAGACTGGATAGCCTTGGCCGGAAGATAGAGCTTCTGAAACGAGGCCTGCGCGGTCGGGGCTTGATCCTGAACTGGAACGATCCCCAGGAGAGCTTGTTGGAGGCGGCCCTCTCCAGGGGTGATCGTCGCCTAGGCCAGATCATCTATGGTGCCTGGCGCAGGGGAGCCAAATTCGATGCCTGGTCTGATCAGTTCAAGGCCAAGGCCTGGTGGGATGCTTTCAGCCAGGCTGGTCTCGACCCTCATTCCTATGCCTCACGACCACGATCGTTCGATGAAGTCCTCCCCTGGGATCACATTGACGTTGGTGTGAGAAAGGGGTGGCTGCTGCGGGACTATGAGCGCAGCCTTCGAGGGGACACCTTGCTGGATTGCCGGGAGCACTGCTCGGCCTGTGGCATTTTGACCACTTTCAGGGACCTTCGAGCAGAGATCACCCCCGGCATCTGGAAATGTCCTCAACCCACCCCCCAAAGGAAATCGGATGAGCTTGCAGGAGAGATATGAGAGCTCCGATAAGGCAGCGCTTGCGCATAACTTTCGCCAAGGGTGAACAGATCAAGTACATCTCCCATCTCGATCTGTTCCGGACCTGGAAACGAGCCCTGCGGCGGGCGCAGGTTCCCCTGGCCTATTCCCAGGGGTTCAACCCTCGGGCGAAGATTGCTATCGCCTCAGCCCTGCCGGTCGGTTTCACCAGCGAAGGAGAGCTGATGGATATCATCTTGGAGAGGCGCGTTGCTCCTCGTCATTTCGCTCAACGGGTTGCGGCGCAGTTGCCAGCCGGGCTCTCTATTAAGGCTGTGGAGGAAATCTATCCTTCTCTCCCCTCTCTACAGTCGCAGTTGAGATTGGCTGAATACTCGGTGACGGTGGAAAGCGACGAACCGGTCTCAAGCCTTAACAAGCGCTTGCAACGCCTGCTCAGCGCTGACAGTTTGCCCCGCCAACGGCGGACCAGGAGAGGGGTGAAAGAGTACGACCTGCGTCCCCTCATTGATGCTCTATGGATCGAAGGGAAGCGGAATGGGCACTATCTGCTCGGCATGCGGCTGCGGAGCGGCGACTGGGGCACCGGACGCCCTGATGAGGTGGTGGATGCTTTGGGTCTGGGCGATCGGCTGCGGGGGGTGTGCCGAAACCGGTTGCTGCTGGCGTTTGACAGATAACGGCAAGGCTGCTATAATGAATAATCACTGCTTTGCAGCCGAAACTTTGCGCCAAACGGGGAGAGAATGTGGTGTATGCCATTGTCGAGACTGGCGGGAAACAGTATAAGGTAGAAGTGGGTCAGACCATAGAGGTAGAGCGACTGCCCGTGGCTGTGGGCGAGACCGTCGAGCTGGATCGGGTGCTGATGGTGAGGGAAGACGCTGAGCTGAGGGTCGGTGGTCCCCTCTTGAGGGGGGCCAAGGTCCTGGCCACGGTAGTTGGACAAGGTAAGGCTCGCAAGATAATCGTTTTCAAGTACAAGCCCAAGAATCGCTATCGGCGTAAGAAGGGGCATCGTCAACTCTACACACGTCTGTTGATCAATGACATAACTCTTGAGCCTGAGAAGAAGCCGAAGAAAGCTAAGGCCAAGCCAGAGCGAAAGGCGGCTCCTAAAAAGAGAGCCAAGGCCAAAGCAAAGGCTGAGAAAGAGGCCAAGAAGCCAGCCAAGCCAAAGGCCAAGAAGACCATGAAGCCAAAGGCTGAGAAAAAGGCCAAAAAGCCAGCCAAACCCAAGGCTGAGAAA
>JBHIDP010000220.1:0-4498 GCA_046760185.1 Anaerolineae bacterium | reverse complement strand
AACTCCTTTCCCTCTTCTCAGATTCTCTGGTCGGGATCACCCCTCAGGGGTGGTTACGCCAATGGAATGGGGAAGGGAAAGTTTCCGTCGCCTCCTGGTCGGACGCCACTCAGGTCCTTCCAAAAGTGAACGTTCTTGTCTTCAGCCCGGAGGATGTGGGCGGCGACAAGGGGTTGATGGAGAGCTACGCCCAGGCTGCTCCGCTGACCGTCCTGACCCGAGGGCTAAAGGGGGCCGTCCTCTGTCAGGAGGGGGAAATCTTCTACTTCCCGTCCCGTCCCGCCCGCGAGATAGACCCTACCGGGGCTGGCGATGTCTTCGCTGCTGCTTTTTTGGTAAGGCTGGAGGAGACCGAAGATCCCCACGAGGCCACTCGCTTCGCCAACTGTGTGGCCTCCTTCTCTGTGGAAGGGCCTGGTGTGCAGAGTATCCCCTGGCGTGCCCAAGTGGACAAATGGCTGGCTGACAACCCCCGGTGGGGTCACGGTAAAGGCGGGTGGGGAGAGCTGATGGGTCCGTCCCCTTGTGAACCAGGTTGAGGTCCATGTCATGACCAGGATCTATACCCTGGCCAATCAGAAAGGAGGGGTGGGGAAAACCACCACCGCTGTCAGCCTGGCAGCCTATTTGGCCGCTACCGGGCGGAAGGTCCTTCTGGTTGACACCGACCCTCAGGCCAACGCCACCAGTTCGCTGGGCTTCGATAAGACCGGTCTGCCCCACTCCATCTATGAATGTATTGTTGACAGCCTTCCGGTCAGAGAGATCATCACCCTCACCAACCGGGTCGGTCTGGACCTGGTACCATCCTCCCCGGCCCTGGCCGGGGCCGAGGTGGAGATGGTTAGCTTCTTCTCCCGGGAGTACAGGCTCAAACGAGCCCTCAACCCGGTGGTGGATAGGTACAACCATGTCCTCATTGACTGCCCACCTAGCCTGGGGCTCCTGACGGTCAACGCCCTGAGCGCGGCTCAAGGGGTCATCATCCCCATTCAGTGCGAGTACCTCCCTTTGGAGGGCCTGACCCAGCTCATCCACACCATAGAGCTTGTCCGCGAGAACCTGAACCCGCAGCTTTTCATCGCCGGCCTGCTGATGACCATGCACGATGCCCGCACCAATATCTCCCAGCAGGTGATCAACGAAGTGCGGACCCATTTCCCCCACTTGGTCTTCTCCACGGTCATCCCCCGCAGCGTGCGTTTGAGCGAAGCCCCCAGCTACGGTGAGACCATCCTGGACTACGCCCCCCGCTCTCCTGGAGCGATGGCCTATGAGTCCCTGGCGCGGGAGATTCTGAGCAGAGAGCGGCTGGCGAGCGGCGGTGAGCCAGCGGGATCCCCCCAGGCTTTATCTCCCTTTTCCCCCTCAACTCGGACTTTTCGAGACAATTCTTCCGACATAGGAGGTGATAGGTATGGCTAGAACCAGGCGGGGCTTGGGCAAAGGGCTGGAGGCTCTGATCCCCCCTACTGTTACCGCTGTCGTTCCTGGGGTGAGGGAGGTGGACGTGGAGCGCATCCTCCCCAATCCCAGGCAGCCACGCCAGGCCATGCCCCCCGAGTCCCTGACCGAGCTGGCTGATTCCATCAAGCAGCATGGCGTGATCCAGCCCCTCATCGTCACCGAGCTCCCCCCTGAGGAGGGGTATGAACCCTCAGCCGTCACCTATCAGATCATCGCTGGCGAGCGGCGCTGGGAGGCGGCCAAACTGGCCGGCCTGAGGCGGGTGCCGGTCATGGTGCGGGAGGCTGCACCTGAGGAGACATTACAACTGGCCCTGGTGGAGAACCTGCAGCGGGCCGACCTCAACCCCCTGGAGGCGGCAACAGCCTATCAGCAGTTGAGGGAGGAGTTTGGCTTGACCCAACAGGAGATAGCCGACGCAGTGGGGGTCAGTCGCGAGACGGTGGCTAACGCTCTGCGCCTTTTGCGTCTGCCTGATGAGATCAAAGTCCACCTGCTGGGGGAGAGGATAAGCGAGGGACATGCCCGCCCCCTTTTGCGTCTGGGGAGCCTGGAGGATCAACTGGCTGTGGTGCAGGCCATCATCAAGCGCGGTCTCTCCGTGCGCCAGACGGAGGATTTGGTGCGACGCATGGTAGAGGGTGGTGAGGTAGAGGTCAGGGAGCGGCCAAAAAGGGATCCGCAGGTTCTTGCCCTGGAGGACAAATTCCGTGAGGCTCTAGGCACCAAGGTCAGCCTCAGCCGTACCAAGAAAGGTGGTGGCCGGCTGGTGATCCATTTCTATTCAGAAGAGGAATTGCAGGCGATCTACCAGGTGATTGTGGGAGAATGATAAGAGAGTGTTTGCACAGACCTTATTTTTGTGCTATAATCCTCTCAATTCAAGAGAGGTTTTTGATATGAAACGCAATCTTTCCGAGCAGGAGCAGGTGCTGCTATCAAAGTTGGCGGTGCGGAAGGCTAAACTGGTGACGCCACATGAGGTAGAGGAGATACTGGGCACACCCCTGGAAAATACCTATCGCATCCTCTCTCGCCTGTATCAAAAAGGGTGGGTTGAGAGGGTTCGAAAAGGGCTGTACCTGATCGTCCCTATGGAGGGCGTTGACGGGTGGGCCGAGCACGAGTTTGTCTACGCCTCCAGGCTGGTCTCGCCTTATTATATTTCATACCGCACCGCTTTGTCTCATTGGGGGCTGACGGAGCAATTGCCGCGGGTTGTCTTTATCGCTACCACCAAACGCCGCCACAACTTTGAGTTCCAGGGGGCCTTCTTTCGGTTCGTGACTGTCAAGTCGCGCAAGCTCTTCGGCTTTGCCCCCATCGTGGTGGACGGCATCGAGGTGCAGATGGCCGATCGTGAAAAGGCCATCGTGGACTCCCTGGATCAGGAGGCTTACGGAGGAGGGATTCTCGAAATCAGCAAAGCGCTGTTGGAGGGCAAAGGGGAGCTGGAGGTGGACAGGCTGGGCGACTACGCGCTGCGGATGGGGAGCCAGGTGCTGGTGCGCCGGTTGGGGTATCTTCTGGACCTTTTGGACATGGGAGACACGATGGCGTTGGCTGGGACTCTGGACCATCCGCCCCTGGCTTACCTCTCCACCCTCTTTCCCAAAAAGTCCTTGACCACCGACCAGAAGTGGCGGCTGCTGATCAATGTCCCAGAGAGGCAATTGCTGCCAGGCAGAGAGATACTGTGATCTCCAAGGCAGATCTCGTGTTGATCCAGAAGCGGCACTATCGTGGTCTCTCCCTTGGGGCGCTGGAGAAGGACTACATCCTGACCTGCGTTCTCAGGGCCATCTTCGCCGACAGCAAACTGCGCCATGTCCTTGTGCTCAAGGGGGGTACGGCCCTGCACAAACTCTTTCTGGGCCAGCGGCTATCCCTGGACCTGGACTTCACCGCCCATCGGCCGGTGACCCTGGAGGAGCTGGAGCCGGTGGTCAGCCTGGACGAAATTCACAGCCTGGTCAAGGACCATCGCCTCTTTCCTGATGCCCTGACCATCCAACGGCTGGGCTATGTAGGGCCATTGAACCATCCGAACTCCATTAAGGTGGATGTCAGTTTTCGAGAGCCGGTGCTTCTTCCGGTGGTGACGAAGCCTTATGCCTCACCATACTTCGATCCCTTTCCGGTGGCAACGATGTCGTTGGAGGAGATGTTGGCCGAGAAGCTGCGGGCGGCCTCAATGCGGCCAGCGCCGCGCCATTTTTACGACCTGTGGGCCATCTTGACTCAGACCGATGTGGATGTGTCAGTCCTGCCCGACCTGGTACCGCGCAAGCTGCAGACGGTGGGCCTGGAGTACAACGGGCAGGCTGTGCTGGCCAACCTGGACATGGCCGGGGCGTTGTGGGTCCACGACCTGGACCAGTTGTTGAGCCCCCTGCCCGACTTCGCCCAGGTAGCCGGGGATCTGCGCCAGCGATTGGCCGCGTTGCCTTTGTAGGGGCGAGGAGGATATCGTATGAACGAGTTGGTGAACCCCTACATCGCCGGTAACCCATTGCGGAAGCAGGTTCAAACGATTGAGTCAGGTTAGTGGAAAAATGACCCTCACCACATCATTGACAGGTTGGAGCCGACCCAGGGTTGGACTCCATGCGCGGAACGATTTTGTCTGGACCAAGACCGACTACAAGATCTTCCGTGAGGCGAAGATCGAGACCTTGAAGACGATGGGCCACACCGGTCTTGAAGAGTATAAGCGGGTGCGGAAGGAGTTCCCCCAGATGGAGCTCATCGTCCGTCTGTACGACTACCGCTTTGGCGGGGACGAGCATAAGGGTTATCATCCCTCACCCGAAGAGTTTGCGGCCAGGATGGTTCCGATCATCAAGCAACTACGGCCCTACGCCGTCAAGTTTGAGATTCACAACGAACCGAACCACCTGCGCCGCTACGAGGGTTGGGGTCAGGAGGATCACCTGGCTCGGGACTTCCGGGAGTGGTACCGACGGGTGCTCCGTGTCCTCAAGGGACAATGCTCCTGGGCCAGCTTTGGCTTTCCGGGGCTGGCCGTGCC
>JBHIDP010000219.1:0-4500 GCA_046760185.1 Anaerolineae bacterium | reverse complement strand
GTTCCCACGTCTTCCTCGGTTGCCTGTGGAGTTGATGGTGGCGTCGGTGAAGGAGTTAGGGTCGCGCTGTACCGCTGTCCATACTGAGGAGTTGATAGCGGCGTCGGTGAAGGAGCCAAGGTCGCCGCAGCCGTGGCTACTTCAGGCGGGCCGGTGGCAGGCGGCGGCGCCTCCGGTGCGCATTGGAAAGCCACCAGAGCCAGAAGGAGCAAGGTCCAGGAAAGCAGCTTCTTCATTCTCTCTCCCTGATGCTTTTCATCGGCTCATCTCCGCCAGAATCTCTTGGGCCCGGGCCAGACGAATCTCCCCTTCCTGGACCAGATGATCGGCGATGCGGTCCACCAGTTCACCCGTCGCTCCTGCCGCCAAGGCCACTTGCCGGGCGTGGAGCCTCATATGGCCCCGCTGGATGCCTTCGGTGGCCAAGGCCCGGATGGCGGCCAGGTTCTGAGCCAGCCCTACGGCCACGATGACCTCGGCCAGCTCTCTCGCCGTCTCCACTCCCAGGATTTTAAGACCGAGCCTGGCCGTGGGATGGACCCTGGTGGCCCCACCCACCGTACCCACGGCCAGAGGGAGCTCCAATGTGCCTACCAGGTTGCCGGCCGCGTCCTTCTCCCAGGTGCTGAGGGAGGTGTAGCGGCCGGTGCGGGCAGCATAGGCGTGCGCCCCGGCCTCGACCGCTCGCCAGTCGTTACCGGTGGCTACGACGACGGCATCCACTCCGTTCATGATCCCTTTGTTGTGCGTGGCGGCCCGGTAGGGATCGGCCGCAGCCAAAGCACAGGCCTCCACGATGCGTTCGACAACCTCCTCTCCACTGAACCCTTCTATAGCCAGGCTCTCAGCCGATACTGTAGCCCTGGCCCGGGCCAGGCGTTTGTCGGCCAGGTTAGAGAGGATGCGCAGGTTCACTCGCCCCCCGGTGATCTCCTCCACCAGGGGGGCCAGTGCCTCGGCCGCAGTGTTGACGGTGTTGGCCCCCATGGCATCACGACAGTCGTAGATGAGATGGGCTACCAGCATAGGACCCACCGCACTGTCGGGGATAATCCTCATCTCCAGATCGCGAGCTCCTCCGCCGAGGCTGAGGATAAGGGGATCAGTCTTGTTGGCCAGGTCAAGAATCCTTTCCCTGGCCGCTAACAGGTCCAGCCTCGCTCCCCACGGATCAGCCACGTCCAGCACCTGAATCTGAGCGATCATCAGGGGCTCGGTGCTGGTGGCCGTGAAGCCGCCTCCCTCCCGCACCAGTTTAGCCGCATGACTGGCTCCAGCCACCACCGACGGCTCCTCGATAGCCATCGGAATCAAATAATCTCGGCCGTTGATCAGGAAATTGACCGCTATCCCCAGAGGCAACTGGTGAAGGCCGATGACGTTCTCGATCATACGCTCGCCCTGGGCCAAAGCCAGCCCCTGCCGTAAGGCGGCCAGATCATCGTCATCCAGGCTGGCCCAATTCTTGACTGTCTCTACCCGTTCGGCCAGGCTCAGATTGTAGAAGCCGCTGATGCGGGAAGAGTGTCTCATGGCAAATATCCTTTGAGAGGCCCTCGGCCCTCTGGGCTCAAGCGCACAAAAAAGCCCGCAACCCCCGGTTGTAGGCTTTTGGTAAGAATATAACACATCCAAACTGTCAAAAACTATCAAATTTCAGTTACCGAACCCTCTCCTCCATGCCGGCCAGCATTTTTGCCACCTCCTCAATAGCAGTCCGTTGTTTGCGATAAAGGTCCGATTCACTGATGGCCAGGCGAGCAGCGATATCACGTACCCGTCGCCCCTGGATGAATTTCATCTCCAGGATGTTGTAGAGCACCCACTCCGGGGCAGTCAGGTCACGTTGTCCTTCCGGTTTGAGGGCTTCCATGGCCTGACCCAGAACAGCACGCATGGCTTTGGCCGGACTATGGCCGTTGCTCCCCAGAGCCTTCCTAACCACCCGCAGCCTGAGGAGGGGGCTCTCTGTGAGCCTGGGGCCACCCCAGTAGTGGCTAAAGGCATCCTTAACCAGTTGGGGGAAGTTAGGAGCATGGATAATGTTGTCCTCGATCGTCTCCAACGTCGTAGCGCCGGCGTAGTGAGCCGTGCCCCGCCATCGCTGGATGAATTCCATCTCCGGCGTGATCTGCTTCAGGATCTGAAAAACCCCTTGCTGGATATGGCGGTCCTCCAGGGCCAACTCGGCATGATCGGCCAGGGTGCGGACAAGCTCCTTTTCCTTATCTGCCAGGGTGAGACCCTCAGGGGGACCTTTGACCCCCAGGATTCCCAGGGTGGCGTCGCGGGCCTGGTTAAGCAAGGGGAGCAACCAGAAGCCGTTGTGGAAAGACGGGTTCCACTCTGGAGAAGCTTTACCCTCATTGGGAAGCGTAGCCAGGAGTTCGTTCAGATCGCAGTTGGTCAGGAAGGAATCAGTGAGGGCACGGTGGCCACAGGCGGTCTCGAATTTAAGTTGCCCTCCTCCCTCCACAACCATCACGAAGCCCGCTTCTGCCCGCAGCAGATCGCAGATGGCGGTGAGGATGTTTTCCATAAGCTGGGTCAGGTCGGTGGTAGTTAGCAGACGCTCATCCAACCGCCGCAACCAACTGATCTCGGCCCGGTCGCCGCGGTAGGTGAGTAGATCAACGAGGGGAGTGGCCAGGGAGAGGATGATCTGAAACAGGACGATGCCAATGACGGTGGCGAAGATCAAGACCGTCTCCCGGGGAAGCCCCAGCACCTGTTCCACCCGCGGTACCACAAGCAAGAGGCCGATGACACAGGTGCCCATGAGGGGACCCTGGATAAGGTATTTGACGAAATTGCGACGGACCACCCGGTCAGGAGTTAGCACGCCATGATAGGCTACGCTGTAGGCCATGAACACAATCAGGACTGCTACTATTCCGTTGCCGATGGAAGAGAGGAAAAGGATGATCTCAGGAGCCAGCCGGGTCGGTAAGCCAGCCAGGAGGAGATAGGGGAAGACGGCCAGACCAGGTGCGGCGAAGGTACCGGACAGGTACAACATCCGGCGGCGTGTAGTGGAGGTAAGGCAGCGCTGCCGGGCCCTGATGATGTTGAACAACCCCCACAGGGAGAGTATCAGGAAATAGGCAGCGAAGGTCCAGAACAGGGATCCGGCTGAGAGCTGTGGAACCCAGGAGGAGTAGGAAAACTCCCCCTTCACTATAAGGTCTGTTTGCAGGGCCAGCAAGAGAAATAGACCGCTGACCACATAACTGACAAATACGGCACGACGGCGCCAGGTGGAGAAGGCTTTAGTAGTACGCAAAAGGGTGTCGGAGAAGTGGAGGTAGGCTGCCGGAACAAAAGCTATGCCCAGCCACTGGAATTTCAGCCAGAAGGTGATGGCCGGGGGGGATGCCACCTTGGTCAATATGACATCGCCGGCATAGACCACCATGACCAGGCCCACCAGGGCGCAGAAAGAACGGGCCACCGAGTTGTAAAGGTTATGGCTCAGAATGTAGACGAAGAGGGAGAAAGCGACAATGACATTGGCCGAGGCCAATATCAAGTTGATCAAAGAAAGTATGACAACCAAACTGATCTCTTCCATAACCTCCTCACATGGTGGTGAATTTAGTCAATTCCCACGACCCAGATGGCGTAATAGTAGGTGACCACGGCGGCGAAAAGCAGGCTGTCAACCCGATCTAACATTCCCCCGTGACCGGGAATGAGGGCCCCCGAATCTTTGGCCCCCACCTGGCGTTTGATCAACGACTCAACCAGGTCGCCGAAGATGGCAGCCAAGACCAAAAGCAGGCCCAGGGTCAGGGAATGGGCTACAGACAACTTCAGGAGATTAGGGCCCAGGATAGCCGTAGCGCCCAATCCGGACAGTACACCGCCTATGGCCCCTTCCTGGGTCTTATGAGGGCTTATACGGGCAAAAAAGGGACGGTGTCCCGCCAGCCTGCCAGCAAGATAGGCGCCTGAGTCGTGGCTCCAAGTCACGAACAGGGCCAGGGCGGTCCAATAAAGACCCTGGTTGAGATTTCGTAACAGTACAAAGTAGCTGAGCAACCCGCCCACATAGATGGCCCCCGCCAGCATAAGGGCCCAGCTAATCAAAAGTTGGTCAGAATCTTTGCGGAAAAGCTGCCAGGTAAGAGATAGAAGGAGTATAAGGGCCAGAGAGGCACGACCCAGTGACCAGGCTGGGTAACGGGCATCCAGCAGCAGAAGCAGGATTAAGGTCAGGCCAAAGGGAAGGGTGGGACGATATCCGATATTGGAGACCAGGCGGTAGAATTCGTATCCGGCCAGGAGAGAGACAAGAACCAGAAGGGCGAAAAACCATATCCCTCCCAGGTAGAGCGTCCCGAGCACAATCGGTCCTATGACAAAAGCGCTCAGAACGCGCTGCTTCAGCACATGGGTTACCTTTCAATTTATACACCAATTGCCTATTCAAGAGCCGTGTTCTGAGATGAAATGGCCTACGCCTGTGTCATTGCGAGTGCAGCGAAGCCTGTCCTGAGC
>JBHIDP010000218.1:0-4550 GCA_046760185.1 Anaerolineae bacterium | reverse complement strand
ATCTTCAAAGACCTCTCCACACCAGAGGACCCTTCAGTTGGTGTCTTCAACGTCTTGCGCAAAGCGGCATCGTACTACGGCCTCTCCCTGAGAGAGTTCATGCCCCAGATCGAGCTGTTGGTGCTGGGCACAACGGTGGCGACCAACACCATGCTCCAGTACAATGGGGCCAACACGGGTCTCATCACCACCAAAGGGTTCCGCGACTCCCTGGAGATGCGGCGTGGCTTCAAGGAGGATATCTGGGATTTGTCGTTGCGCCGTCCGCCCATGATCGTACCCCGTTACCGCCGGCTGGGTGTGCGGGAGCGATTGAACTACCGCGGGGAAGTGATCACCCCCCTGGACGAGGAGGAGGCACGGCGCATCGTGCGCCAGATGAAGGAGATGGATGTGGAGTCCATCGCCGTTTGTCTCCTCTTCTCCTACGTCAACGATGCTCATGAGCGACGAGTCAAGGAGATCATTCAAGAGGAATACCGGCAAGCGTATGTCTCCACCTCATCCGAAGTGTTACGTCAAGTTCGGGAGTATGAACGCACCTCAACGACGGTGGTTAACGCCTATCTGGCACCGGTGGTCAGCCGCTACCTGGCCAACCTTCAGGAGGCTCTGAAGAGGGAGGGCCTGCGCTGTGAGTTCCTGATCACCCAGTCCAATGGAGGGGTCATGACGGTAGGCTTCGCCTCGGAACATGCCGTCAACGCCGTCCTCTCGGGCCCCTCGGCGGGAGCCATCGGCGGCATGTTCTTTGCTCAAACCCTTGGCCTGCCTAACCTTATTGTCGTTGACATGGGAGGCACCAGCTTCGACGTGACCCTTATCCAGGATGGCCGCTACGAGTTGACCACCGAAGGGCAGATTGCTGGCTACCGGGTGGCCCTCCCGGTCATTGACATCCATACCATCGGTGCCGGAGGGGGAAGCATCGCTCGCCTGGATGAGGGGGGCCTGCTGAAGGTGGGCCCGCAGTCGGCTGGTGCAGTGCCAGGCCCCGTTTGCTACGGTCAGGGTGGAACGGAGCCCACTGTGACCGACGCCAACCTGGTGTTGGGCTACCTTAACCCTGATTTCTTCCTGGGCGGTGAGATCACCCTCGTGCCGGAGGCAGCTCATGCCGCGATCAAGGAAAAGATCGCCGATCCGCTCGGTCTCGACCCGGTGGAGGCTGCCCACGGCATCTACAAGCTGACCAATAGCAATATGGCTGATGCCATCCGGGTAATGAGCATCCAGAAGGGCCACGACCCCCGTGAGTTCACCCTGATCGCCGCCGGAGGTGCAGGCCCAGCACATGCCGCCCGGCTGGCGCAAGAGGTGGGCATCCCCCGGGTGATCGTACCCAAGGTAGCCTCGGTCTTCTGCGCCCTGGGGATGCTGGAGTCAGACCTGAAGCACGACTATGTCTACACCTTCTGGGACCGCCTCTCAACCCTGGACTTGGACAAACTGAATGCTGAGTTCGAACGTCTGGAGGCGGAAGGGCGAGAAGCGTTGCAGGCCGAGGGGGCCGCTCCGCAAGACATCTGCATCGAGCGTAGCATGGATATGCGCTATATCGGTCAACACCATGAGGTGACTGTGGAGGTTCCCACCCACCACCTTGAGCCAGATGACGTGTTGGAGATAGGGCGTCGTTTCCACCAGGCCCATCAGCGTCTCTATCTCTACAATGAGCCGCAAACAGACGTTGAGACGGTTAACATCCGCCTGATGGCTATTGGGCTGGTGCCCAAAACGGAGATCGCACCGCTCTCAAAGGATGGGGCGGATGCCTCGGATGCCATCAAAGGATGTCGTCCAGTCTACTTTGAGGAAACAGGAGGTTTTACCGATACGCCTGTCTACGATGGCAACAGGTTGCGTCCAGGCAACAGCTTCAGCGGGCCGGCCATTGTAGAGGAGGTGACGACTACCGCGGTGGTCCTCCCTGGTAACAAAGCAAGGCTCGACGATCTGGGCAATCTGATCATAGAGATCGAGTAGTCAGTTTATGGATATCCTGCGCGTCAACATCACAAAATTGGAGGCCAACCGTGAGCCTGCACCACCACCATACGAGCCGTGGGGTGGGCGCGGGTTGATAGCCAAAATACTCAGTGAGGAAGTCCAACCGACCTGTGATCCTCTAGGAGCGCACAACAAGCTGATTTTCGCCCCGGGGCTGTTGGCTGGCCGGGGCATCTCGAGCGCCGGACGCCTCTCCCTAGGGGGTAAAAGCCCTTTGACAGGAGGCATCAAGGAGAGCAACGTGGGGGGCATGGCCGGGGATACCATGGCCCGCCTGGGGTTGAAGGCTATCGTGGTGGAGGGTCAGTTGCCCCCCGACGATATCTATCTCTTGCAGGTTGGGCGGAAATCGAGTACATTCATCCCAGCGGCCGATTATCGTGGCCTGGGCAACTATGCCCTGGCTGAGAAGCTGCAGGCACGCTACGGGAAAGAGGTGGTCATCATCTCCACCGGGCCGGCCGGCGAATCCAGGCTGGCCGCAGCAGGGGTGGCCGCCACCGATGCCGATGGGAACCCTGGACGGCTGGCGGCTCGCGGCGGATTAGGCGCGGTCATGGGGGCCAAGGGGCTCAAGGCCATTCTGCTGGAGGATGGCGGAGGGCGCTTTACAACACCGATCAACGACAGGGACGGGCTCAGGGAGGGGATCAAAAGATACGTCCAGGCTCTGCGGGAGGACGAGTACACCTCCTACTGGTTTCCTGAGATCGGCACACCGTACATGGTGCAGCGCATGCAGAAGCTGGGAGGGCTGCCGACCCATAACTTTCGCTACGGCAATTTCGACGACGTCAACGAACTGGTGGGCGAAACCATCCGCCAGACCATCCTGTCCCGCAACGGAGAGGGGAAAACCACCCATGCCTGCATGAGGGGTTGTGTGGTGCGCTGCTCCAACATCATCCCCGACGAACAGGGGCGGGGCATCGTCTCCCCCCTGGACTACGAGAGCATGATCATGCTGGGGCCCAACCTGGGGATCGGCTCCCTGGACACCATCGCTCACCTGAACCGTCTGTGCAACGACTGCGGCCTGGATACGATAGAGATAGGGGCCGCTATCGGTGTAGCGATGGAGGCCGGGGTGCTGCCATTCGGCGACGGTGAGAAGGTGGCCGAGTTGCTAAATGAGGTAGCTCGTGGCACAATTCTGGGGCGAGTTCTGGGTCAGGGAGCGGCTGTGGCCGGACGTGTTTTGGGCGTGCCACGAACCCCTACCGTCAAAGGTCAGGCCATCGCTGCCTACGACCCTCGCGCGGTCAAAGGTATGGGGGTGACCTATGCCACCTCGCCCATGGGTGCCGACCACACCGCCGGCCATACAGCCGATGCGCCCGTAGACCATCATAGTCCTGAGGGACAAGTGGATCTGTCCCGTGGTAACCAGATCACAGCCGCTGCCTGGGACACCTTGGGACTCTGTGCCTTCGTCACCGGTGCCACCATCGGTCAACCAGAGCTCATCCTCGACCTGTTGCGTGCTATCTACGGAGGTGAGTATCCCGGCGACTACATTCGTGAACTGGGCAAGGAGGTCCTGCGTATGGAACGCACCTTCAACCGAGCCGCCGGGTTTACCTCAGCTCAGGATCGGTTCCCAGGCTACTTCAGGACAGAGAAGCTTCCGCCCTACGATCTCGTCTTCGACGTGCCGGACGAGGAGCTTGACAAAGTTTTCGATTTTGTGTAAGGATTGAGGACCATGCTCAAGCTGGGCTACAACACCTGTGGGTTCAGCCATGACAAGGATATTGCCAGGGTCATCGAGTACATCAGCGAGATCGGTTACCACGGCATCGAGCTGACCTTGGACAGAAACCACTTTCATCCCTGCTTCTGCTACGACGGGTCCCTGCAACGGTTGACCCACCTCTTGGCCTCGAAGGACCTGGTAGTAGTCATCAACCTGGGCGGAAGGTACGTTCTGAGCGACAGACCCCATGAGCCTTCCCTGATCAGCGCCATCAGGGAGGAGAGGGACAGATTCGTCAGGTTCGCCATTGATGCCATTGAGCTGGCTCCCAAGTTGTCATCCCACGTCGTCATGCTCCACTCCGGCCTCCTCCCGCCGCCGGTCAGTCCAGACAGGGCCTGGGGTTGGATGGTTGCTGAGCTGCAGTACCTGACCGCTGTGGCAGAGGAGAAGGGAGTCTGTCTGGCCTTTGAGTTCCATCCGGCCATGCTTGTCAGCAATCTGGCAGACTACCGGTTCCTCAGGGAACAGGTGGGATCGAGCTACCTCAAACTGACCCTCGATGTGGGGCATGTGGTTTGCAGCGAGGACCGGCCGGTGGGCGAGGTGATCAGGGAATGTCAGGGAGAGGTGGTCAACGTCCATCTGGAGGACATCAAAGGGCGAGAACACTTTCATCTCCCCATCGGCCAGGGGGATATTGACTTCAGACAGGTCTTTGAGGCCCTGAAGGAGATAGAGTACCGGGGCCTCATCAACGTCGAGTACAACTCGCATGATTTGGACATTGACCAATGCTTGTTGGCCAGGAAGACATTCGACTACTTGCAAGGTCTGATGTAAA
>JBHIDP010000217.1:0-4650 GCA_046760185.1 Anaerolineae bacterium | reverse complement strand
TCACCTGCTCCACCTTCTGGGTGCCGATGCCGAAGAACTTGATCCGTCCGCTCCAACAACTGGGACACTGGCTGGGGACGAAGGTGCGGCGGTTGCAGTGGTGGCAGACCAGGTCATCCGCGGCGCCGTGATAGGTGAGAGGGATGTCGCAGCGTTGACATTTCAGGACGAAGCCGCAATCGCGGCACTGGATGAAGGTGGCTGTGCCGCGACGGTTGAGGAAGAGTATCACCTGTTCGCCGGCAGCCAGGGCCACGGTCATGGCGTCTTGCAGGGCGCGGCTGAAGATGCTGGTGTTGCCGGCTCGTAGCTCCTGACGCAGGTCAACAATCTGGACCGGGGGCAGGTCCATGTATCGTGCATCCTCGTACTCTGGCCCCACCTCACGCACGCGAAGTCCAGAATCCGGAATCTGGAACCGGGCCCTCTGCTCCTCGATCTGGCGACGATGGCCCATGATCCGTTGGGGAAGGTGCAAAAGCTGGTATTCACCCCGCCGCGCTCGGTAATAAGAGATGACGTCAGGGGTAGCACTGCCGAGGATGACTACAGCCCCGGTGAGCTCAGCCAGCTTGATGGCTACATGGTGAGCATGGTAACGGGGTGTGCTCTCCTGTTTGTAGGTCCACTCGTGTTCTTCGTCCAGAACAATGAGACCAAGACGAGGCAGGGGGGCGAAGATGGCCGAGCGGGAGCCGATGACGACGTCTACCTTCCCCATCCGGATGCGTCGCCACTCATCGTAGCGTTCACCCAGGGAGAGCTTGGAGTGGAGCACGGCGATATGTCCAGGGAACCGGGCCGCGAAGCGGCGAATGGTCTGAGGGGTGAGGGCAATCTCTGGCACCAGGACGATGGCCTGCCTCCCCTTCTCCAGCACATCTGCCAGCATGCGCAGGTATATCTCGGTCTTGCCGCTGCCGGTCACACCGTGGAGCAGGAAAATGCGGCTGCTTGGGATTCGATCACCATCCAAGGCGGCACTTATGGCCTTGTAGGCTGCCTCCTGATCCGGGGTGAGGCGAGGTGGCTTGGTGCTGGCGAAGGTGCGACCTTCCAGGGGATCACGCCATACCTCATGCTCTTCAACACGAACCAGGCCCTGATCCTCCAGTTCCTTGATAAGCCCCGGTGAGCACTCAACTTGAGCGCAAACTTCCCCCACCTCCAGTGCTCCCCCACATTCCCGAAGCAACTTCAGGACCATCACATGCTTTTCGGCACCGCGTAGGGAAATAAGTTGGGCAGGCAGTTCCTCTGGGGGGAGGGTCAGCAGTACCTGGGGTTCCTCCTCAAAGCGCTGTAGCAGCCCTTTCTTCTCCAGAGTGCGAAGGACTGCACTGGAGGTACCAACCTCCTCATAGAGCCGTGTTGCTTCGACGGGAGCGGCCTGATCCTGCAGATAGGTCATGGTCGCAGCCTGCATGGGGGCGTTACTTAACTGGTCATTGATGACCTGATCAATGGTCTGAGAGGGGACGAGAGAAGCTACCAGATGACGCCTTCCAGTGATCTCCACCATCCCTTTTTCCTGCAGGGACCGGAGCGGAGCCTCAGTGCAATCAGCCATACGGCAGAGATCTTGCACCGATGGCAAGGGGTCCCTGTGGTGAGCCAGTATTTGCAGCAGGTCAGCCTGTTTGGAGCTGTGGCCCAGGTGAGGCAGTTTCTCCTCTATCGCCCCTTCCCCAGCGACCAATTCAACGAAACGCTCCGTCTTGGGTTTGACACGCGGCTCCTCCAGCTCCGACCATTTGCAGACCAGCCCTTTACGCACCAACTGGTCCACCGCCGAGCGCCACCCTTTTCGGCCAACCGACCGGCCAAGGACGCTCAGCCTCATTTTGCTACGGCCACGCAGGAACTCGACGATGGCTCGCTGCCTGCTTGTCAAGTTCTCCGGGATGTCAACATCGGGGCTCAATTCTACGAAGACCTCCACCTTGCGGTCCACACCCGGGGGGACCATCATCAGAACCGTGTCAATCAGGGGGGCATGATAGTAGCGGCTGATCCAGCGAGCCAGCTCAATCTGGGGTGGAGAGAGGACCGGTTCCGGGTCTACTATGCTGTAGATATCCTTTGTCTCGGCCACAGGGGACTGATCATCGAAGGCCATGACCACGCCTTGCAGTCGGTGACGGCCAAAGGGGATCCAGACCAGTTGGCCCAGGCTTATCTCAGCCTCCAGACGAGGAGGAATAGAGTAGTGGAAGGTCAGGCCCAAGGGGCTGTAGCCTGTTAGAGTATCCCGCTCCTCAGGATAGGCATCATCGGGCATCACCCGACGATAGCGGACTGGGGCGTTAACCACAACCTCAGCGTATTTCACCATGTTCCTTTCAGGCGCGATAGATGGCAGCAGCCATGTACCCTACGGTGTAACTTCCCGGCAAGCGGTTGCCCGTCACGTCGCCCGAGTTAGTGTAGTGGAGCACTTTCACTGCATTGGCCCCCAGATTCTCCCCTGCCAGCAGAAGGGTGATGACCGGCATGCGACCACAGACACTGCAACCGGGCGTAAGCAACAATTGAGTGATCCGATCCAGGTCATACGACTCCACGGCCTCCACCACTGCCCGATCGCGGCGAACGACCTCGTCATAGTTGTTGATGTGGTGAAGATCGGTGCTGGCCACCAGGAGAGTATGCCCTTCAGACCAGAGTTTGGCCAGGGCCTGGCCCAGGGTGCGGCAGGCTTCCACCGAGTCGGTGCTCATCATGATAGGCACCAACCGGAACTGACCCAGAACTCGCTGCATGAAGGGCAACTGAATCTCCAGCGAGTGCTCAGGGTCACGCTCGACAAGGGGGAGGTCAATTTCAGCCCGCAACCGCTCGATGAAGTCGCGGTCCAGTTCGATCAGGCCTAAGGGGGTCTCATAATGACTCTCCGCTGAGACTGCATAGTCACCAACATAGGCCCGGTGGCTAGGGCCCATAAGGACCACCGTGTCCAATCGTTTGTCTTCCAACTGCTTGTAGGCATAGGCAGCCACCTGCCCCGAATAGGCATAGCCAGCGTGCGGGGAGATCAATCCAACCAGCTCCCCCTCAACCTCCTCCTTTTCCACGTTGTCCAGATAGGTATCCACCGTCCTGGCCAACTGATCGGCCGTGCCTGGGTACCACGAGCCAGCGATGGTAGACCTGCGAATCTTCTCTTGGCCTTTCATGCTTCTCTCCTTATAGCTCTATCTGTCGCGGACGGATGCGACACTTCTCGGCGGTGATGATAGCGGCGATAGTATCCACCGTCCTGTCCAGCTCTCCCTCACTGTTCACTACCACATAATCGAACTCAAACAGACGTTTCATCTCCTCACGGGCAGTGGCGATGCGCATCTTCAATCCTTCCGGCGACTCAGTTTTACGCTCCTTAAGGCGTTTGATCAGCTCCTCTTCCGACCAGGCGGTGAGGAAGATAAACACTGCTTCAGGCACAAGACGCTTGATGGTAGCTGCGCCCTGGACATCAATGCGCATGATGACATCTTTACCGCTGGCCAGCGCCTGGCGTACCTGATCCTTAGGGATGCCTTTGTGCTCACCGTAGACCACGGCGTGCTCCAAAAGCTCTCCCTTCTCCAGCATCTCGGCAAACTCGGCCATGGAGACGAAGAAATAGTCCACTCCGTGCACCTCGTTGGCACGTTTGGGCCGGGTGGTAGCCGTGACCACGAAGTGGAAAGGATAGCCTCGTTCTTGCATACGCTTCAAGGTGACATCCTTCCCCACTCCCGAAGGACCGGAGATGACGACTAGCAAGGGGTTAGAGGTGATGTTATATGGATCACGGCTGTCAGCGCGCTTCTCGTCTGATTGACCTTTTGTCATGGCACTCTTCAGGTTGTTTTTTTGATTTAGCTATCCATTTACAGTATAATAAATCTCACCAAGGTCCCTTTGAACCTGGGAAATCTGTCGTGTTTCCAAAGGCTTCGCTGTAACCTGCGGGAGGATAGACGGCCTCTCATTTGTTTCTGGAACGAAGTGAAAAGGAGGGATGAGCCTAATGCCGATCTATGAGTACCGCTGCAACAACTGTCGGCGGAAAGTATCAGTACTCCTGAGAAGGTATTCCGACCCGGTCACTCCACGCTGTTCCGCCTGTGGTAGTGAGAACCTGACCCGCTTGATCTCCCGTGTCTCTGTGGTCAAATCGGAGGAAAGCCGCCTGGAGAGCCTGGCCGACCCTAGCACCCTCGGCGATTTGGACGAGAACGATCCACGTAGCATTGCCCGATGGATGCGTCGTATGAGTGGTGAGCTCGGAGAAGATCTGGGCGATGAATTCAACGAGATGGTGGATAGGCTCGAAGCAGGCGAGAGTCCCGAAGAGATCGAGAAATCAATGCCGGAGTTGGGTGGAATGGGGGGAGACTACGGCGGCGACTATGACCTCTGAAAAGCCTGCAACTTCCGTTCAACCTTCTCCCTTATGACCCCTTGAATTTCCTTGATAGGACGTGTGGCATCCAGCACCACCCAACGTTCAGGGTGAGCTTTGGCCATCCGCAAGTACCCCTCACGCACCCGGCGGTGGAAGGCTATCTCCTTCTGATCCATGCGGTTCCATTCTGTCTTGCCTGATTCGAAGGCCTCCCGTTTGCGGCGCAAGCCCTCCTCGACGTCAATATCCAGGTAGAA
>JBHIDP010000216.1:0-4651 GCA_046760185.1 Anaerolineae bacterium | reverse complement strand
CTTCGCAGTTCGTCCCGCGTCTCGACTGAGCTCGACGAAGTCTCACTGCGGGGCTTAGGACAGGCGGCAAAAAAAACGCCTCGCAATGACGTAGAAGACGCGGTTTTTCCCGTCAGTCGGCCCGATTGTAGGATCTGCATAACTGCTGGAGATGTTTGAGCAAGGCTAGGGGAGGTATACGTATGACTAGAACCGTTCGCGCCCCACGGGGCACCAAACTCAACTGCAAAGGCTGGGGCCAGGAGGCAGCCCTACGCATGCTCATGAACAACCTCGACCCTGACGTGGCCGGGAAGCCCGAGGAACTGATCGTCTACGGGGGACGGGGCAAGGCGGCCCGCAATTGGGAGTGCTTCGAGGCCATCGTCGAAACGCTCAAAGAGCTGGAGAACGACGAAACGCTGCTGGTGCAGTCGGGCAAGCCGGTGGGGGTCTTCAAGACCTACCCCGACGCCCCCCGCGTGCTCCTGGCCAACTCCAACCTCGTCCCGGCCTGGGCCACCCAGGAGGTGTTCGACGACCTGGAGCGGCAGGGGTTGATCATGTTCGGTCAGATGACGGCCGGCAGTTGGATCTACATCGGCACCCAGGGCATCCTGCAGGGCACCTACGAGACCCTGGGTGAGGCAGCCCGACAACACTTCGGCGGCTCCCTCAAGGGCCGCTTCGTCCTCACCGCCGGGCTGGGGGAGATGGGTGGGGCCCAGCCCCTGGCCATCACCATGAACGAAGGGGTGGGCCTCATCGTAGAGGTGGACCCCTGGCGGGCTCAGCGGCGACTGGACACGCACTACATTGACACCGTGGCCGACGACCTGGAAGAGGCCATGACCCTGGTCGAGGAGGCGCTGTCCAAAGAGGAGCCCAAATCCATCGGCCTCATCGCCAACGCCGCCGACGTCTACCCCGAACTGGTCATCCGCGGCGTCACCCCTGACGTGGTCACCGACCAGACCCCGGCCCACGACCCCTGGAGCTACATCCCCAAGGGTCTGTCGGTGCAGGAAGCCGATGAGTTGCGTGGTAAAGACCCTGATCAGTACACCGGCCGTGCCATGCAGTCCATGGCCGAGCACGTGCAGGCCATGCTGGATTTCCAGAGGAAGGGGGCGGTGGTCTTCGACTACGGCAATAACATCCGCCAGCGGGCCTACGACGCCGGGGTGAAAAACGCCTTCGACTTCCAGGGCTTTGTGCCGCTCTTCATCCGGCCCCTCTTCTGCTTGGGCAAGGGGCCGTTCCGTTGGGTGACCCTCTCGGGCGACCCCCAGGACCTCTACCGCACCGATGAGGCCATTTTGGAGCTCTTCCCTGAGGACGAGCATCTCAACCGCTGGATCCGCATGGCCCAGAAGAGGGTGGAGTTCCAGGGGTTGCCAGCCCGCATCTGCTGGCTGGGTTATGGGGAGCGGGCAAAGGCGGGCCTGCGCTTCAACGAGCTGGTAGCCTCCGGCGAGGTGAGTGCACCTATCGTCATCGGGCGGGACCATCTGGATGGCGGCTCGGTGGCCAGTCCCCGTCGCGAGACTGAGGGCATGCGGGACGGCTCGGACGCCATCTCCGACTGGCCCATCCTCAACGCCCTGATTAACGCTGTGGGTGGAGCCACCTGGGTCAGCTTCCACCACGGCGGTGGGGTGGGCATCGGCTATGCCCAGCACGCCGGGCAGGTCATCGTGGCCGACGGCACACCGCAGGCGGCGGTCCGCCTGGAGCGGGTGCTGACCTACGATCCCGGCACGGCCATCATGCGCCACGCCGATGCCGGCTACCCCGAGGCCATCGAGGCCGCCAAGCGGCATGGGATCAAGATCCCGATGATGCTAGCATGACCTTTGAACGATTGCTGGAGTGAACAGTCATGGAGCAAACAAAGCAGCAAGCAGATATCGAAGAGCTATGCCAAGCCCTGCGGCGGATTGATCCGGACATCATCGAGATCATCCAATTCGGTTCCTCGGTCTATGCTCCCGACCTAGCCAGGGATGCAGACGTTGTGGTGACGACGCGTGCCAAGAAGGACGAGGGGGTCTATTGGGATGCCCTGGCCGATTGGGAAGGGCACGTGGACCTGCTCGTACGCGAGCCTGGACAGGCCATGGGACGTGACCTGGCCTTAAGTGTGTACGCTTCAGGTCGAATCCTGTACGGCGATGGCCAGACCTTGGAGGAGGTGAGAGAGTTCATGGCCATTCCCACCTACGAAGAAGCGCGTAAGTTGTTGGTGGCTGCGGATGAGGACCTGGCTCTGGCCCACCAAGCTCAAGACAAGTTTTTCCGCGACAGGCGCTATCGGGCGGCCTTCGATACCCTTTTCGACGCCGCTCGCTATGCGGCCATGACCTTCCTGAGCACAGAAGACGCTCGCTGGGGCCGTTTACGCCGAGGATTGCCCCGCCCCTTCGCCACTCGATTCCGCGAGATCATTAGCACCCTGCATATACAGTACAGCTACGATGGCAATTACCCCAAAGAGACCGCCGATGAGACCTATGCTCACTGGCGGCAGGTCGTCAGCCGCTTCATAGAGGACCTGGAAGGCGGGGGGAAACAGAAATGAGGGTGAATATGAACCTGTTTGAACAGATGGTGCAGGCCACTGTGGAGGGGGATGAAGAGCGGTGCGTGGCCCTGGCCCGGCAGGCCCTGGATCAGGGCATGGATCCCCTTCAGGCCGTCCAGGAGGGGTACGCCCGAGGGATGACCATCGTCGGCGACAAGTTCGCCAGGCTGGAGTACTACCTGCCCGACGTCATCCTCTCCGCCGACGCCATGAACGCCGCCGTGGAGGTGCTGAAACCCCATCTGATGCAGCGCCAAGACCGTGGAGTCCAGGGCATCATCGTCTTGGGCACCATCCAGGGCGACATCCACGACATCGGCAAGAACATCGTCAAAATCATGCTTCAGGCAGCCGGCTTCACCGTCCACGACCTGGGCCGTGACGTGCCCGTCCGCCAGTTCGTGGAGAAAGCGGAGGAGGTGGGGGCCGATATCATCGCCGCCTCAGCTCTGATGACTACCACCATGGCCTACATGCCTGACATCTCCGACCTCCTGACCGAGATGGGTCTGCGCGACAAATACCGCATTATGCTCGGCGGCGCGCCGGTGCTACCTGAGTGGGCTATGGAGGCCGGGGCCGATGGCTACGGGGAGACTGCGGCTGAGGCCGTCGAGGTAGCCAAAGGTCTAATGCGGGAGAAGGGAGGGAAAGAGGGATGATCTCCTTCTGGGATGTGGTCGGACGTAGCGAGAGTGGTCCCTTCGTCAGGGAAGGGGAATTCGACCGGCGGGTGGGACGGGTGGCCCGCCAGATGGTCGAAAAGTACGGCATCCGGTACGACCCGGAACAGGTCATCCCAGCCGACGACGACCTGGCCGATCGGGTCTACCAGGCGGGCCTCGATCTGTTCCTGGAACTGGGCATCTACTGCCGGGACACCAGCCGCCTGATGAAGTTCACCGGCGATGAGGTGGAATGGGCTCTGAAGCATGCCCCGACCACAGTCACCTACGGGCAGGGTCAGGATGTGGCGGTGATGACCTATCGGGCCATCGAGGACCCCAGGCCACCCTTCTGCCTCATGACCCCGGTCGGCACTCCGGTGGCCGAGGAGCGCTTCGTTCCCATGGTGCAAAGCTACGTCCAGGAGCCCCTGGCCCAGACCTTCTCCAGCGCCCTCAGTCAGACGGTTCAGGGCCGTCCCATCAGGTCGGGCACACCTCAGGAGGTGGAGGCGGCCATCTGGAACGTGATCAAGCTGCGGGAGGCGGCCCGGGCCGCCGGGCGGCTGCAGATCGGCATCCACAACCTGATCTCCAACGCCGAGCGGACCGACGCCATCCTGGCTGCTGTCCAGGCGGACCTGGGGGTGCAGCCCAACGATGGCTTAGCCATCGCCGCCATCGCCGAGTTGAAGGTTGACTACGAGCGAATCAAGAAGGTGGTCTTCCTGCGGCACAGCGGCCACAACAAGTATGGGCTGTACGGACCGTTGATGGGTGGCTATTCTGGCGGACCGGAAGCGACGGCCATTGTGCACGTGGCCCATCACTTTCTGGGACTATTGGCATTGGAGGCCCAGTGGCATTGTGGCTTCCCCTTGCACATCCATCACGCTTGCAATACCACGCGGGAGCTGCTCTGGCTGCTCAGCATCACCGCCCAAGCGTTGAGCCGCAACACTCATCTCCTGGTCACGGTCAACACCTTTGCCGCGGCCGGGCCCTGCACCGAGATGGTAGCCTACGAGATCGTGGCCAACGCCCTGGTGGCCACGGTGTCGGGAGCAGACCTGGATTTGGTAGCGGTAGCCCGCAACCGGCATCCAGAGCGGGCCAGCGGGATGGAGGCACGCATCGGGGCTGAGGCGGGGCACCTGGCAGCCCGGCAGGGGGTAACCCGGGAAGAGGCCAACGAGATGGTGAAACAGGTCCTGGCTCAGTACGAGGCTCAGATGGACGAGGCCCCCATCGGCAAGCGGTTCGACGAATGTTACGACCTGGAGACACTGCAGCCGACCCAGGAGTACCTGGACCTGTACGAGCGGGTCAAGGAGAAGTTGAGCAGATTCGGGCTGGACTACTCGCTGTTGTAGCCCTAGCCGCACAGGAGTGGAAGCTTTAGCTGGAGACCGCCTGAAGGCTC
>JBHIDP010000215.1:0-4661 GCA_046760185.1 Anaerolineae bacterium | reverse complement strand
GTCTATGCCAGGTAATCAAATGAGCGTGGCCAAAACTTGTGGGAGTCGAGGCTTTAGCCGGTTTTATCCGCCTGAAGGCTCCACTCCCCAAGCCATTTTAGCCAGACCCAAGCCATTTGTGCAGAGATAGTTGTGATTGAGTTTACTTGGCATGAGACCCTTGCATAATTCATGGAACGGCGTTCCGTCTGCTACGGAGGGGCGTCCCCGCCTCGCCTTGAGCGGTGAGGGCGCCTGGAACGGGGCGAGGACGCCCCTTGGCAGCAAGAGAGGGCTTTCCTGACCTTTCTTAACTGAGAGAGCCTTTCATAAATCAGCTAGTTGACGAAGGCCAACACCTTGGCGCGTGAAGTCGCCAACTCCGACCGCCCGCAACGGGTAGCAATGAGGGCCACCATCAACATAGCGATGTGCACTTGAAAGGCGTATCGAGTGACGGCCTCCAATCCTTTGACCTGGAAGTTCGCCAGACCGTAGTACCGCTTTAGGAAGGCAAAGCAGCGCTCGATATTGGACCGCGGGCCCATGGCTGTCTTCCACTGCTGGAGGAAGAAGAGCGTTGCCGAGAATCGCTTGCCCTTCCGACGGAGATTGTAGTCCACCACAGGGGAAGCTCCTAGCACGTCCCGGACGAAGCCCAGGAAAGTGTAGTTGAAGTAGGCTGCGTCGGCCAGGAACACTGACACATCGCTGTAGACGCGGGGCCGACCGCGTCCTTTGGGCGGGGGGAGAGCCCAAGGTCGTAACCACTGTGCAGTGTTGAGAGCCCACTCGGCCAAGGTCCAAGCGCCCGTGATTTGGAGAAAGGCCACAGGATCGACCCATAGGCCGCCTTTGCCAGCCTGAGTTGAGGATATGGTTACCTCGCTCGGCAATTCCCAAGGCAGTGGGGGTGTGCATCTTTGGACGATTTGGAGTATACTCATGGTGAATCCCTCCGGCTCGGTGCGAATGTCGGTCCCTAACCAACATTTTAGCACCTTTGCCGAGGGATTCAACCCTGTCTGGAATTATGAAAGGCTCTCTCGTGAGAAAAGTGGGGGCGGCCTAGCACTGAAGCCGACCCGCCCTTCGGCTTCTCCTTCGACTGCACTCAGGACAGGGCTCAGGACAGCTCTTCCGGCTGAAGGAAATCGGTGGCGCGCTCCCGGTTGAAGGCTCTTGGTGCTTGGAGCCTTTGGGCCTCTCCCGGCAGGCGGCTTATGCACGGCGCGTTAGATTGCCGGGCAGATTGCTAAGAAACCTTGGCTATTGACGCCTGTCAAAGAGATCATCAGCAGTGAACTCTCTTCCTTTTTCTGTACCTGGCCTTGCATCGTAGAAGCCAACTGGTTGACCCTTCGATGCCCGAATACGACGAAAGCAGCGAGCGATGGCTCGCCAGGGAGACCAATTTCGCTGACGAAATCGAGGAGTTCTGGGGCGGCGATTGGGGTGTGGCCTCGGAGGGAGGGGAACTGAAGAGCGAGGCTTAAAGATGGCGGAGGTCAAGCCAGGTCAAATCTACACCGCCGACGAGGTAGCCGATTTTCTCAAATGCTCTCTGCGACAGGTCTACCGGCTCTTGGCAGCGGGTGAGATCCAGGGCTTCAAGGTCGGTCGCCTGAGACGGTTTCGGGGAGAGGAAATCCTGCGCTACATCGCCCATCAAGCAGGGCAGCCAGCAACCGAAAATGGAGAGGTGCAACGAGACAAGCTATATACCCTCCAAGAGGTGGCAAAACTTCTACAGCTCCCCCCCAACGAGGTTCTTAGTCTGGCCCGCCAGGGTCAGTTGCCCGGCTTCAGGGTGGGTATGGCCTGGCGCTTCTGGGGAAGGGACCTCTTGAAGATGGAAAGGACCGAGGGAGACTTCCCTGCACCCACCATAGAAAATGATCAGGGAGGTGATGAGCATGAAGATTACTAGCGCTCGTCAACACCGTCCCGTTACACCTACCCCTAGACCAGTAAGGTACGCCTGTTGGTCCGGGGGTTTTTCCTTTGGCGGAGTAAAACCCCCCTGAACCACAAGGACGGCTTCAGGAGGCTCAGATGCATTTGCTGAGAAGAGTCTTGACCATTCTGTTCTTTGTCATCCTGATCCTGGCTGTATTGCTCCTGGGAGGGGCCACCTATGTGGTGCGTCGCAGCTTCCCTCAGATAGAGGGCACAGTCAAAGTACCCGGTCTCAAGTCCCAGGTGGAGATTCACCGGGATGGCTGGGGCATCCCCCACATCTACGCAGACAACATCGAGGATCTCTACTTCGCTCAAGGATACGTCCATGCTCAGGACCGGCTGTGGCAGATGGAGTTCACCAGACGGGTGGGGCACGGTACTCTCTCAGAGGTCCTGGGTGAAGTCACTCTCGAGACCGATCGCTTTCTGCGCACCATAGGTCTGTCCCGGGCAGCCCAGGCACACCTGGCCGACCTGGACGAGGAGACCCTTCTCCGTCTGCAAGCTTATGCCAATGGGGTCAACGCTTTCATTGATAGCCACAAAGGAAACCTGCCCCTGGAGTTCACTATCCTTGGTTTCCAGCCAGCTCATTGGCAGCCGCTGGACAGCATGGTCTATGCCAAGCTCATGGCCTGGCTTCTGGGAGACAACTGGGAGGCAGAACTGCTGCGGGCCAGGTTGGTCAAGGCCCTGGGGGAGGAAAAGGCGGCAGCGCTTGCCCCTCCTTACCCCGCCGGGGGGCCTTTCATCATCCCCCCCGAAGCCAAAGAGTACGCGGCCACGGGGTCATGGCCCTGGGCAGTAACAGAGCCAACCATCCCGCCAGAGGTGGACGGCTACGCTTCCCTGGGAGAGCCATCCTTGAGCGCTTACATCCATCTTGAAGAGTTGCTGGGGCTCAATGGGACATTGCTGGGAAGCAACAGTTGGGTGGTTGATGGAACCAAGTCGGTCACCGGTCTGCCCCTGCTGGCTAACGACCCTCACCTCTCCATCCAAAATCCCTCCATCTGGTACGAGAACCACCTGGTGGGAGGTGGTCTCAACGTAGTCGGAGTCTCCTTCCCTGGCTCCCCCGGGGTGATCATTGGCCACAACGACCACATCGCCTGGGGGCTCACCAATCTAGGGCCGGACGTGCAGGACCTCTACATGGAGAAGATCAACCCCGACAACCCCCACCAATACCAGTTCAAGGGGAAATGGGAGGATATGACTCTGGTCAAGGAGGTGATCGAAGTCAAGGGCCGATCCCAGCCGGAGGTCCTGGAGGTGCGCCTCACCCGGCATGGGCCTATCATCAACGATGTGGTAGAGGGGCTGGAGCAACCACTAGCTTTCCGCTGGACCGCTCTGGAGAGCGGTACCATCTTGCGGGCCATCGGGCTCCTGAACCGGGCTGCCAATTGGCAGGATTTCCGCGAGGCGCTGCGCTACTTCGACGTCCCGGCCCAGAATGTGGTCTACGCTGATGTGGAGGGAAATATCGGCTATCAGGCCCCAGGCTTGATCCCGATCAGGGCCAAGGAGCTGGGTCTGGTTCCCGCGCCTGGTTGGACAGGGGAGTATGAATGGACGGGCTACATCCCTTTCGAGGAGTTACCCTTCGTCTTCAATCCGCCCACTCACCATATTGTCACCGCCAACAACAAGATCGTTCCTGATAGCTACCCCTACTTCATATCCTACGAGTGGGCAGCGCCCTACCGCGCCCAGAGGATCGTTGACCTGCTCATAAGCAAAGACAAGCTGTCCATTGAGGACTTTCAGCAAATTCAGGCTGACACGCTGTCCATTCCGGCCCAGAAGTTCATGCCGCACATCTTGAGATTGCAGCCGGAGGGTATACTGCAAGAGAGGGCTATGGAACAACTGAGGGGATGGGACCTCCGCAACGAGGCCGACAGCGCCGGTGCGGCCCTATTTGAAGTTATGTACCTGAAGCTGGTGGAGAATACCTTTGCCGATGAGTTAGGAGAGGAGCTTTTTGAGGGATACCTAGAAGCCAGTACCGCTCACCATATGGCCCTGGAGCGACTGATGGAGGAACCTGACAACCCCTGGTTCGACGACATCAACACAGCCGAGAAGGAAACGAGGGACGATATCCTCAAGAAGAGTTTCGTTGAAGCCATTGATTTTCTGGGCCGCCGCTTCGGTGACGTGCCCCACGAATGGACCTGGGGACGACTGCACACCTCTACCTTCGATCACCCCCTGGGCAGTGTAAAGCCTTTGGACAAGATATTCAACAGTGGACCCGTGCCCAGCCGCGGTTCAGGTTTTACCGTCAATGCTTCAGCCTTCAGTTACGAAGAACCCTTCGCCACAGCGGTACTGGTCTCATACCGGCAGATCGTTGACCTGGATGACTGGGGCAAATCCGTGGCCATGCACACCACCGGCCAGTCGGGCCAGCCCTTCCACCGCCATTTCAGGGATATGCTCGTGGCCTGGCAAGTGGTGGAGTATCACCCTATGTACTTCGACAAGGAAATGGTAGTGCCAGACAGGGAAGGGCTCCTGATCCTGACTCCACCATAGTTCAAGCTGATCCTAACCACCCAGGTATATCTTACCGGTGACCAGGAGACATAGACAGCCAAGGATAGTTACATTAAAGAAAAGCAGGATAGCCAGGGCTAACCACTGTTTCATGGAAAATCTGCCCATAACCTTCGATCCTCCTTCCTCAAAAGGATTAAGTGTGGCTAAAA
>JBHIDP010000214.1:0-4663 GCA_046760185.1 Anaerolineae bacterium | reverse complement strand
CACTCCTCCACAGATTTTAGCCAGGCTTAAATGGATTGAGAGAGCCTTGTCCGGTAACCAAGAGTTGGACTTTGACAGAATGGTCGGGATCATTAACCAATGAGATTACCTCCCCGACTATCAAACGTATCTGGCTGCCATCGGCCCGTCTCAGCAGGAGTGCTCCCTCGGGATCAACTCCTTCCACTATCCCTTTTGCTGGTCCTTGAGGGGTGATGGCCTCCACTTCTTGACCAAGGAAAACCAGATGAGATGCCCAGGCTTTGTGAAGGAACTGCCCTTCCCGTAGACGGCTGTACTTATCCTCTATCTCAACCAGGATAGCCTGTAGCAGGGCCAGTCGGGATACTTCTTTTCCCAGGGTGTCTGCCAAGCTGGTAGCAGTGGTGGCGATTTCGGGTACGTCGGCCACTGGGAAGTTCACGTTGATTCCCATGCCAACCACTACCCAATCCAAATAAACAGACGCAAGGACTTCGGTTTTTGATGTCGGTTTTGCCGGGAATTTGCGGGTTGAATCCTGCATATTCAGATGCCACCTGGTGGTCGCCGTTTCGGTGAGAAGGCCACCCACCTTTTTGCCATCCAGGATGAGGTCATTGGGCCATTTTACTTGGAGTATCAGGCCAGTGACCTCCCGAACAGCGTCCACGATGGCCAGTGAACAGACCATGGTCAATTGGGCAGCCAACTGCGGCCGCAGTTTGGGCCGGAAGAGGAGAGACATCAACAGAGAGGTACGGGGTAGAGCAAACCAGTGGCGACCGCGTCGGCCCCTGCCTGCCGTCTGCTCATCGGCGATGACCAGAGTTCCCTCGGGCGCACCTTCAACGGCCAGGGCACGGGCTTCGTCGTTGGTAGAGCCAATGCTGGGATAATAGAACACGTTCTGACCGATGAACTGCGTCTTTAAGCCCCCCCTGATGGTGACGGCCGATAGAGTACTCATGTATGATAGACTACTACACAAGGATGACAAAGTCAAGGGATAGAGAACTCTCCATAGAGGAACTGCAAGAGAAAGCCAGAGTTATTCGACGCCACGTCATCACCATGACTGCGGAGGCAGGTTCCGGGCACCCTGGCGGGTCCTTGTCGGCAACGGATATGGTGGTGGCCCTATACTTCCGCGTGATGCGACACGATCCTGAGAGACCGAAGTGGCCAGATCGGGATCGTTTTGTGCTGTCGAAGGGCCATGCCGCTCCGGTCCTGTACGCCGCCCTAGCTGAAGCCGGGTACTTCCCCACCGACTGGCTGCCCACCTTGCGCAAGTTAAATAGCCCGCTACAGGGACACCCTTCGATGAAGGACCTCCCCGGTGTCGAGGCTTCTACCGGCTCTCTGGGTCAGGGTCTCTCTATCGGCATGGGCATGGCCCTGGCCGGCCGGTTGGATAGGCGAGACTACCGTGTCTATGTCATGATCGGCGATGGGGAATCGAATGAAGGACAGATCTGGGAGGCGGCTATGGCCGCGGCGCACTATAGACTCCATAACTTGACTGCTATCCTCGACCACAACGGCTTCCAGATTGACGGCCCCAACGAACAGGTTATGAATCTCGAACCCCTTGACGCCAAATGGCGTGCTTTCGGCTGGCACGTGAGTCAGATCAACGGCCATGACTTCTCCCAGATACTGCACGCCCTGGATGAAGTCAAGGAGGTCACAGGACGTCCATCCATCATCATCGCGCGGACCGTCAAAGGTAAAGGGGTCTCCTTTATGGAGGAGGATCCACTGTATTGGCACGGCCACGGTCCCACACCAGAGCAGGCTGAGCAAGCTCTGAAGGAGTTGCAGTAGTCAGCAGTAGAGCTGCAAGAGAGGAAGGGTGCTTTGAAAGGTAAGCTCACGAAGAGCACCAGGCGAGCTTATGGGGAAACTCTGGTAGAACTGGGGCGCGAGAATCCGGATATCGTCGCCCTGGACGCTGACCTATGCCAGTCTACCATGAGCGGCCTGTTCGGCAAGGAATTCCCCGATCGTTTCTTCGACATGGGCATCGCCGAAGCAAACATGATCGGTGTCGCAGCCGGATTAGCCTCCTGCGGCAAGATACCTTTTGTCAGCACCTTTGCCATCTTTGCCTCCGGCCGTGATTTCGACCAGGTCCGCATGTCAGTGGCCTATCCCGAACTTAATGTCAAGATAGTAGCCTCCCATGGGGGGATAACGGTGGGGGAAGATGGCGCCTCCCATCATGCCATTGAGGATGTCGCTCTCTTCTCGGCCCT
The DNA here is from genome assembly GCA_046760185.1 of Anaerolineae bacterium. Lineage (GTDB taxonomy): Bacteria > Chloroflexota > Anaerolineae > JBHIDP01 > JBHIDP01 > JBHIDP01. The sequence continues at coordinate 2,423 of JBHIDP010000214.1, read as the reverse complement.
TCCCGGCTTCACCATCATTGTGCCGGCCGATGCCGAAGCCACGCGGACAGCGGTGCGAGCCGCCGCTGAATTGAACGGCCCGGTCTACATCAGATTGACCCGCCCCAGCCCTCCTGTAGTCTACAAAGAGGGTTTTGACTTCACCATCGGACGGGCCAACATCCTCCGCCAAGGAACAGACTTGACCATCGTAACCTACGGGCTGATGGTTAGCCAGTCGTTACAAGCAGCCGAAAGTCTGGAGGAGGAAGGAATTGAAGCCCACGTCCTCGACATGCACACCATCAAGCCGCTGGATGAAGAAGCCATCTTGCAAGCGGTGACGAAGACTGGAGCCCTGGTCGTGGCCGAGGAACATCTGCGGCACGGTGGCCTGGGTAGCGCGGTAGCCAGCTTCGTGGCTGAGCACCAGCCGGCCCCTATCGAGTTTGTGGCCATCCGCGATACCTATGCCGAATCAGGCAGACCTCACGAGTTGTTAGCCAAGTATGGCTTGACAGCCGACAACGTTGCTGCAGCAGCCAGGAAAGTGTTGCGACGCCGGCAGAAAGGGTGAGAATAGCGAGAGAGAATGGAAAGACTCTGGACCCCGTGGCGTATGGAGTATATCCAAGCCGATAAGACAGGGGAGTGTATCTTCTGCAGCGCCCTGAAGGAGAACAACGACAGAGAGACACATATACTGTACCGAGGGGAAACCTCCTTTATCATCCTCAATCGCTACCCCTACAACAATGGCCACCTGATGGTTGTTCCCTACCAGCATGTGGCCAGCCCCGAAGAACTGAACGAGGAGACCTCCTTGGAGCTGATGCTTCTGGTCAGTAAAAGCCTGGGGCTCCTGCGTGAGGCTATGGCCCCTGAGGGATTCAACATCGGAGCCAACATGGGCCAGGTAGCCGGGGCTGGCGTGGCTGATCATTTCCACGTGCATATTGTCCCCCGCTGGGCTGGCGACACCAACTTCATGCCTATCATCGCTTCCACACGCACCATTCCCGAGCTGCTGAATGAGACCTACGACAAATTGCGAGCTGTCTTGCAGAAGGAATAGGTGCTTGGGATTGTCGTTTGCTCCAGGGAGACAAAGCAAGAATCCGCAATCTTCAAAGGAGAAGAACTGTGAGAAACAACGAAATCGTCATCGTCGGTGCTGCCCGCACGGCCATCGGCAGATTTCAGGGCACGTTAGTCCAGATTCCGGCGCCGCAGTTAGGAGGTGTGGCCATCGCCGCTGCCATTCAACGGGCAGGGATTGACCCCAACCTCATTGATGAGGTGATCATGGGCAATGTGGTCTCGGCCGGTGTAGGTCAGGCACCGGGCCGTCAGGCAGCAATCAAGGGTGGAGTCCCACCCACTGTCGGGGCCACCACCATCAACAAGGTCTGTGGCTCGGGCTTAAAAGCGGTCATGATGGCTGCCCAGGCCATCAAGGCTGACGATGCTCAAATCATTGTGGCCGGTGGCATGGAGAGCATGAACGGTGCGCCCTACCTCCTTCCCCATGCCCGCTTTGGCCAGCGTTTGGGCCATGGAAAGCTGATAGATGGGCTCATCCACGACGGGCTTTGGTGCCCCTTCGAAGACCAACACATGGGCAACTCCGCGGAATGGATTGCCCGCGAGTACAACATCAGCCGAGAGGAACAGGACCGATTCGCTCTGCGTAGTCACCAGAGGGCGCTGCGGGCCATCGCGGAAGGGAAGTTTAAAGCCGAAATCGTACCGGTGGAGGTGCCACAGCGCAAAGGCCCGCCCATCAGTTTTGACACCGACGAAGGTCCCCGCTCCGACACCAGCCTGGAGGCCCTGGCCCGCCTGAAGCCTGCTTTCCAGGAGGGGGGCACGGTGACCGCCGGTAACGCTCCGGGCATCTGCGACGGGGCTGCCGCCCTGGTGGTCACCAGTGGGACGAAGGCTAAGGAGCTGGGGATAGAACCTTTGGCCCGCATCACCGGCTATGCTCAGGCAGGGGTGGAGCCTTTGAAACTGTTCACGGCTCCGATCTTCGCCGTGCGTCGGCTGATGGACTTGACCGGCTTTTCTCTGGAGGACTTTGACCTCATCGAAATCAACGAAGCTTTTTCTGCCCAGGCCCTGGCTGACGGTAAGGAATTGGGCTTCGATTGGGAGAAGGTCAACGTCAACGGTGGCGCTGTAGCCCTGGGCCATCCCATTGGAGCCAGTGGGGCCCGCATCCTGGTTACCCTGCTCTACGCTATGCGGGATCGGGGAGCAACGACCGGTCTGGCCACACTCTGTCTGGGGGGTGGGGAAGCAGTGGCCATGAGCGTGGAGCTTGTGTAAAGAGATTCCTCGAAGGTAAGCCCCAGACGGACATCCCTACCCTCTTACGGACGGCGGCTTGTGCCAACCCCCTTCTATTTTTTGCCAACCTATGATAAAATAGATATGGTTCT
>JBHIDP010000213.1:0-4667 GCA_046760185.1 Anaerolineae bacterium | reverse complement strand
TTCGTTCAAGTAACTGTTTTTCGTTCATGACTTTCTTACCTCCAGTCCTCCCTACCAAAGGTCATGCGGGGTTGGGCCAAAGCCGACTCCAATGCGCTCAAATTGTGAATGCCCACCGAGCCGCCAGATTGCTCCATTATCCGAAGATACAGTTCAATTACCTCCAAAAAGATTGGCCATTCTACTTTCCTTGCCAGGAGAGGAAATGCCGTTTGATGTAGTCCCAGAAGATGCCACCCAGGGCTGTCAGTACAAGTGCAATTTTACCTCAAATCGTCATATTTTTCAACCACCGCTCGCAGTACCGACGTGTACGGCCACTGTCCCCAGGTCAAGCAGGTGATAGTGCACCTCCTGCAACCTGACCCTCTCCATCAGTTCGCACAGTTCGTCTGCCGAGGGGAAATCGGTCAGCGAGTGGGGCAGGTAGGTGTATGCCGGTGGATGGCTGCTGATCAAACTTCCCAACAGAGGCACCAGGTGATAGAAGTAGAAGCGGAATAGCGGGCTGAAAAGGGGTAGAGTCGGTTTGGTGACCTCCAGGCAGACCACGCAACCACCGGGCCTGACCACGCGGCCCATCTCGGCCAGGGCCTGGGAGATGTCGGACACGTGGCGCAGCACGAAGCCGTTGACCAGGCAGTCGAAGGCACCGTCAGGAAAGGGCAGGCGCAGAGCATCGCCAGCCAGAAAGCGGAGATGGTGGCCAGCTTCCCCTTGAACTTTCCTCTTGCCGACGGCCAGCATCTCGGGACAAGAATCAACCCCTACGACATGGATCGTAGGGGCTGTCTTCAACAGGGCAAGGGCCAGTTCAGCGGTGCCGGTGGCCACATCCAGAGCCAGCCCACCGGGGGGCGGCTGGGCCAACTGGGCGGCAAAATGTCGCCAGGCCCGGTCCCGCCCGAAGGTCATCAGGCGATCCATCAGATCGTAGCGCCGCGCAGCCAGGGCGAACATGTGCCTGACGTAGGCTGCTTTCTTCAGACCGGTCGGCGCGAAGGAAAGAGATTCGCTCTGGGCCATGCTCAAGGGGCCAAGCCTCGGGATGTGTTTCTTCTCAGATGGCCTTGTCAATCAGGTAGCCAAGGCTCAGCAGGACGCCGATCAGCATGTGGATCATGACCGTGGCGGCGTTAGCTGGCGCAAGCTTCAGATACTCATCGTAGTAGAAGCGGGCAGTGTTGACCGCTTTGAGGGCGATGGGCAAGGTAGCCAGGGCAATGAGGGTGAAGGGGGAGATCAGGCCCAGACCCACGGCCACGGCAATGGAAAGGTATGTGGCGGCAATGATGATGGTATAGCCGTTCGCCGCCCTTCTTCGTCCCAGGCGGACCACCAGATGGGTTTTCCCGGCATCCCGGTCGGCATGGTAGTCCTGAAACTCGTTGATGTACAGCACTGCGGCGATGAGCAAAGCAACGGGAACGGCCGCTACCACCGGCTCCCAGGCTAGAGCCTGAGTCTGCACATAATAGGAGCCCAGGGTCATCAAGATGCCGAAGTTGAGCCCGACAAAGGTCTCCCCCAGGCCGGTACTGACCAGACGGAAGGGGGGCGCGGTGTAGAAGAAGCCGCAGAAGACGCCGATGATCCCCAGGAGCAGGACGAGGGTTCCCCGGGTGTAGGTTAAATAGAGACCGATAATACTGCCCAGGGTGAAGAAAAGAAGTGCACCACGCAAAACCTGCATCGGTGTCAGCAGCCCTCTCTGGATCATGCGGCTGCCGCCGGTGTAGGGCCGTACGAACTCGAAGTTGAACTCATCGGCACCACTCAGGTGGTCGAAGTAGTCGTTGGCCACGTTGGTGCCGGCATGGAGGAAAAGCCCGCCCACCATGGTCAGCAGAAAATAGCCCCAATGGAAGGCGCCGACCCGTACCCAGGCGATGATCGCTCCCAGCAGGATAGGCACAATGGTAGCGGTGAAGAAGGGAGCACGCACCTCCTCAAACCAGAGATTCCATACCTTACGAACCATGCTTATATCCACCTCCTATGTACTCGTACAATAATAACTTCTCACGAGTGCTATGCACTCTTACGCCACAACTGAAACCCTTCCCTGGCCCGGATGATCTCGACTGTGCGCTGGCCGGACATCACCACCCCAGCCACCCCAGCCCCAGGAGTGGTCCAGTGGCCGGTCAGGAAGAGCCCCTTGATGGGGGTGCGAGGCTGCAAGCGGTTGAAACCCATCTGCCCTGGGGTAAAGGCCCAGCCGTATGGCGCCCCCTCGGTAGTGAGGACATAGCGTTGCATTGTCTCGGGGGTAGTTACGTCCTGAACCACAATATGCTCCTCAAGGCCGGGAATGTGTTGCCCTGCCCAAGAGATCATCCGTGCGGCAATAGGCGGCCCCTCTTCCTGCCAGTTCTCTGTGGCATGGAAAGGGACATAATTCCAGAGATAGAGGCAATGCTGGCCGGATGGAGCCAAAGTCGGATCGGTTACCGTTGGCACAGTCATGTCGCAGGGACCCTCCGGCAACCCAGCGCGCATGCGATGGTAGACCTGATCCATGTCGTAGGTGTCGAAGAAGATCGTGTCGTGATGGGTCACCCCGGCGCTCTCAAGGTCCATGTCCACCCCCAAAGCAACCTTGATAAGGGAGAGGGAGGGTTCCATGCGCCGCAGGGCCTGTCGGTAGCTGCTGGGCAGGTGTTCCTCACCCACCAGGCGCTCGAAGGTGAGACGGGCATCGGCTCCTGAGACCACGGTGTCGGCGGTCACGACAAACCGTTCGCCGATGGCCTCCTGCCCTGCCAGCCGTCCGTCGGGGAGCCAGCGGGCACTGACGTCCACCAGTTCCACCCCCACGGCCCGTCTGTCCTCCACCATGATCCGCTCGGCCATAGTGTTGAGAAGCAACTCACCCCCTTGATTCTCCAGGCCCTTGGCCAACGCTTGGGCCACCCGGCCGATGCCTCCCCTGGGATAGAATCCGCCACCGACGAAGTAGCTCATCATCACCACTGTCCAGAAGACAGCCGAAATCTTCGAGGGAGGCAGGCCAAAGTAGACCCACAGGGCAGAGACGACCGACTTCAGTTCGTCGTCCAGCAGGAACTGGTCCACCATCTGGGCAAAGGTTTTGGAAGGATACTTGGTGAAGATGGGGTGGTTGACAGGCACTTTGAGGTAGTCCCACAGGCTGAAGGAGGCCGGAAGGGCGTCAACGTCGGCGTACATCTGCCCCATCTCCCGGAACAGCATCAACAGCCGCTGCTTCTCCTGCGGAAACCGCCCAGCCAGTAGTTCAGTGAAAGACTGGTAGTTGGCCGGGATATCCACCTCGTAATTGGGGAAGATGGCTCTGGCCAGGGGGTTGACCGGGATGAACTCCGCCTCACCCTCCACCCCCAGCGAGGTCAGAAGGCTGTGGACGACCCATCCAGGGGCGCACCCACTCAAGAGGTGAGGCCCCACATCGAAGGTGAACCCACCCCGTTGATAACTGTGGCAGACCCCACCCGGTACCGGTCGCTGGTCCACCACCAGGACGCTCATCCCATCTTTGGCCAGCAGAGCGCCGCACGTCAGGCCGGCCAGGCCCGCTCCCACCACGATCACATCATAACTATCCTTGCTTGGTCCTAGTGCTCTATTCATGGCTAACTCCTTTCAGTATGTCAGGGACAACCAGGATTTTCAGAGATTCCTGAGCTTGAATTATCAACTCTATAGCCCTTCCGACCTGATGGAGGCCAAAACGATGAGTGATCAACTCCTGCACCTTGATCCTGCCCCTCCGGATGAACTTGAGAGCAGTACGTGTTTCCAGAGGGGTACACGAGTAAGAGGCGGTAATGGTGATCTCCGAGGAGAAAAGGCGGTTTGGTCTGACAGGGAGGACCGCTTCGGGTGCCGAAGGGGCAAAGAGGTGGACGGTGGCCCCCTTGCCGGCCAATGCCAGGCCGTCCTCCATGGCCTTCACGCTGCCAGGGGTGACGATGACCATGTCGGCTCCCCTCCCCTCGTTCAACTCCCGGAGCCTGGTGAGAACTGCCTGCCGGCTGGGGTTGATGGTGAAATCAGCCCCTAGCCGCTGCGCCATCTCCAACCTGAAATCCACAAAATCGGTGACGATGACAACCGCTGCTCCCCAAATCCTGGCCAGTTGCAGGTGAAGCAGACCGGTCAAGCCAGCCCCAATGATGACCACTGTGTCCCCAGGCTGGATGTTTGCCTTTTTGATCGCTTTGATGCAGCAGGCCGCAGGCTCAATAAAAGTGGCTTCCTCAAAGGAAAGATCGTCCGGCAGTTTCAGGACATCCCTTTGCACGTTGAGAGCCGGCACGCGGATATATTCGGCAAACCCTCCCGGATAGATATTGGTCTCCTTGAAGGTGGAGCACATGGTGTAGTGACCACGCCGACAGTAGTGACAGACGAAGCAAGGGACATGATGATGGACGAAGACCCGGTCCCCAACGGCAAATCGCTCCACACCCTCGCCGATCTGAGCCACCACACCGCTGGGTTCGTGACCCAGAACCAGCGGAGGTCCCTTCAGTTTCAGATACCATTCAACGGCGTCGCTGGCACAGACCCCGCAGGCTTTGACCTGGACCAGTAACTCACCCGGGCCAATCTCGGGCAGCGGCATCTCTTCCAGCCGCACATCGTCGTGGCTGTAGTATCTGGCGACCTTCATTTCAGCCTTT
>JBHIDP010000212.1:0-4673 GCA_046760185.1 Anaerolineae bacterium | reverse complement strand
AGTTGGGCCAACAACTGATGATAGTCATCAACATTTTCCGGCTCCAGACTGATGATCTCGCGGATGGTTGCCATCGCCTCCTCCTCCTGCCCTGCCTGTAATTGCATTTCACCAACCACATCCAACTCCCTCACCGCTTCAGCCACCATCCCCAGTTCGGCATAGACCCGACTCAGCCGCCTCCGCAATGAAACATCTTCTGGCCGCAAGGCGACGATATCCTCCAGGATTGTGACCAGGGTATGCACTGCCCCCTTATCCCGGTAATAGGAAGATAATGCATCCAGCAATCCAACAGCCTGATCCACTTCGCCCTGTTTGAAGTAGAGATCCATTAAACGAACCTGCGCTTTCTCATCGGCTGGTTCTAGTTTCAGGATAGCCTGATATGCTGAGATGGCCTGGGGCCAAGCCAATCTCTGCATGTGAATGTCCCCGATGCAGTGGTAGATGGCTACCTCCCAACCTCGGTCCGCAGAACCGCGCGGGGCCAAACGAAGGGCCTCCGCATATTCCTCCAAAGCCTTGTCCACCTGGGCCAAATTGTAATAGGTCTCAGCCAGGACCAGGTATTCATCCAGAGCCTCATCAATCTGACCATAGCTAACCAGGAGATCAATCAGCTTGTCCCTGGCTTCAACCTCCACAGGGCTTAGCTCCAGAGCTCGCTTGTAGACCTTCATGGCCTTCTTCGGTTCCCCTCTCACCTGATGAACCTCAGCCACCATTAGATACTTGTTGATCGCCTCCTCGAGGCGACCCTGCTGACTGAGTATCTCAGCCAGGTGCATGTGAAGGGGCAGATAACCTGGGGCGGCAACGAGGCCCCGGTAGCATTCCTCGATGGCCGTAGTGATCATTTGTCGTTTGACGTACTCCTGGCTCATCGTCATCGCGCTCAGCACAGCCTCGGAGTCGGGCACCTCTAACACCTCGGCCAGACTCATCATCGTCCCCTCCCCGGTCAAGGAGTCCAGCCCCCGACGGACCTCCTTTACTTTGTCCTCCCACCCCTTTGTGCTGAGGAAGTCAACCAGGGAGTTTGCGAACGAGGTAGCCTTTTCGCTGTCTCCTTTGAGTGCGTAGCTGTCGGCCAGGCTTTCGTAAAGCTGGATGAGGTCATCGGCCTGATCCCGCCGCACCGTCTGCAAGTCCACGATCTTAAGAGCCTCGATAAAGTGTTCCAGAGCCTGATCAATCCGCCCTCCAGCACGGTAGCATTGGCCCAGGGCGAAGTGGCTGGCCAGGGTGTATTCGGGCACGTCAACAGTCAGAGAGAGCTGTTCAATGGCCCTTTGAAAACGCATAGTTTCCCTGTAAAGCAGTCCCAGGTTATAGCGAACCTCAGGCCGTTCAACACCAGCTTCTACCACCCGGCGATACCGGTCAATGGCCTCCTCTAACTTGCCTCGTGCCTGATAGTCAATGGCCTGGCTGAGAAGCGCATCCACCTGCGCCGGGGTCAAGCGGGGCACCCTTGTCTCTTCGAGGACCATCTCCGGCGGACTCACCTCTTCAGCACCCAGTTCGGCCGGTTTCTCTTCAAACACCGTCTCAGCCAGACGGGCCATGGCGCGCTGCGCCGCTAGGCCGGCCGGACTGCTCTCCTCTACCCGAACTGGTTCAGCTACCGCTTCCACTCCCTCTCCAGTTTGCAAGCGTTCCAAGAGGCTCCGGGCCCCAGAGTGGCGTGGGTCCAGATCGAGCGCCTGACGACAGGCGGCAACAGCCTGTTCCATCTTTCCCTGGCTCTGCAAGAGACGTGCCATGGCCATGTGCTCCTCAACAGCTCGCTCGACCTGAGCAGTCCGCTCGTAGATCGAAGCCAGTTCGCGCCTGGCCTGCAGGAAGTCGGGGGCCAGCCTGAGGACGTGCCGCCACATGGCGATGGTCTCTGTCCAGGCCTTCCGCTCCTTGTACATCTCGGCCAGAGTTACGAAATCCCGAGTTGCCTCCTCCACCTGGCCTAGACGCTCCCGGATTTCTGCTACCCGCCTCAGGAAGACAGGCTCATCAGGCTGTAGCCCGTAGGCAGCAGAATAAGCCTCCAAAGCTTGAGGCAACTGTCCTACCTCAAGATAAGCCATAGCCAGGCTGCTACGGGTGGTGAGATCATCAGGGAACTCGGCCAGGGCCCGCTCATACTCAGCAATGGCCTTGGCCCACTGCTTATCCCAGGCGTAATTATGTCCCTTTCTCAGGGCCTTTTGAAAGACAGTTCGGTTACCGGCCATGAAGGACCTCCAACATATCTACCGTTCGGCACCCAACAACAGAGTCAACACCGCCTTTTGGGCATGGAGCCGATTCTCGGCCTGGTCGAAGACAATAGAGTGAGGACCATCAATAACTTCATCGGTGATCTCCTCTCCTCGATGGGCGGGAAGGCAATGCATCACCAGGCCCTGCGGTTTGGCCTTGGCCAGCAGGGAGGAATTGACCTGATAGGGTGGAAAAACCCGCAAGCGCTGCTCCCGTTCAGCCTCCTGGCCCATGCTGGTCCAGACATCGGTATAGATCACATCGGCCCCGCCCACTGCTACCGTCGGGTCGTCGGTGAAGGTCAATTGGCTGCCGCTGGTAGTAGCAAACTCCTGGGCCATCTCCACCACCGGCTGATCCAACTGGTACCCGGGAGGGCTGGCCACAGCCATATCCATACCCAGCTTACTGGCCCCAAACAGAAGTGAGGTGGTCACATTGTTACCATCCCCCACGTAGGCGACCTTTCTCCCTTTAAGCTCCTCCCACTGCTCAAAGAGGGTCAAAAGATCGGCCAGGGCTTGACAAGGGTGGTTGAAATCTGAGAGGCCGTTGATGACTGGCACTGGAGAATAAGCCGCCAGTTCCTCTATGTCCCTGTGGGCAAAGACACGGGCCATAATGCCATCCACGTACCGGCCCACCACTCTGGCCACGTCGGGCACACTCTCGCGTTGACCCAACTGAATCTCGTTGGGAGAGAGATAAAGCGCTTGCCCTCCCAGATGGAGCATAGCCACATCGAAGGAAACCCTGGTACGCAAGGATGGTTTCTGAAAGATCATGCCCAAGACCTTGCCTCTCAAGCGGGGCTCATTTCCCCCTTTCTGCCATTCCGCCTTGAGCTCCCTGGCCAGCTCCAGAATCTGCCAGATGTCATCTGACGATAGGTAGGCTAAGCTGATCAAGTGCTTCATTACCTTCTCCTTCACCTCCCCCGAAGTGGTGGTCAGGCTTGCATCATCCGTCTAGAGAGATCTCGATGCCCTCTCTAACAGCGTCTTGAACCAAACCGATCATCCTCTTCTTTTTCTCGAACTCCTCCGGAGTGTAGCAGAGCACCTCTAGAGAGAAATCTCCATCCCAGAAACGGTATACCCTGGAGATTCGGTCGGTGAAGAGGATGCCCTCAAAGCCTTTCGAGACAAGGATGAGGTCAAGATCGCTCTCTTTCAGATGATCTCCTCTAGCTCGTGAGCCAAATATGATAGCCTTCTCAATACGGTAGCCCTTTATCCTCTTCAGGAACCGTCTCACTTCATCTGCTTCTCGACCCATTTCAGGATCACCTCTGCACACCTCAAGTGAACCTCGGCTGATTTCTCGTTGAACATGTGGGCAGGAACCCCATTAGCGGCATTGACGTAGCGAGTCACTACATACTCCGGATTGAGTTCCAAAGCTGCATCCAGAATCTCTTCGGGTGTATCAAGAGCACGACTGAGTTTCATCAAGTTGTGTGTCTTGGGACTGTCTCTGAGCTTATGGATGTAGAGTGCCTTCAGTGCTTTCTCGGCTGCTTGTTGACTGAAGAAGACACTGGCGTAGTAGCGCTTGATACCGATGAGCTGCTCCGCTGTGAGATAATCCTCGCTCGCCTGAGTCCACGTGTCTAAGACCTCTTCGCGCATCGTTGCCCCCTTAATGGCTTGATACCACTCGATTCTTGAGCACCCCGATCCCCTCGATCTCCACTTCCACCGTGTCGCCTGGCTGCATCGGACCAACACCGGCCGGCGTCCCCGTTATGATCACATCACCTGGCTCCAGGGTCATAAAGGTCGAGATGAATTCGATTATCTGGGACACCCCGGAGACCATTGAGCTGGTGGAGGAGTGCTGTTTGATCTGACCGTTGAGGCGCGTGGTAATGGCCAGGTGCCCGACATTCAAATCGGTTACCACCCAGGGGCCCAGGGGGGCAAAAGTGTCGGACCCCTTGGCCCGGCTCCATTGCGAATCCTGGCGCTGTAGATCGCGAGCCGTGACGTCGTTGGCACAGGTGTAGCCCAGCACATAATCCAGGGCCTCGGCTGCCTTCACCCGCTGCGCCTGCCGTCCCATAACTACCGCCAGTTCCCCCTCGTATTCAAGCCGTTTGGTGAAAGGGGGATAGACAATGGGCTGACCAGAGCCGATGACTGCGCTGGGCGGTTTGAGGAAGATAAGGGGTGTGGTAGGGACTTCCACATTGGCCTCCGCCGCATGGTCGGCATAGTTGAGGCCTACAGCCACGATCTTGGTTGGCTGGCAAGGGGAAAGTAGCTCCACTTCCCCGATGTTGGCCAACTTGACCCCTGGCCTTAACTCTCCAAAGATATCCCCAGGATGCTCCAGGAGGTAGACATCTTCCCCTTCGAGTAGGCCGTAGCTTGCTTCCCCTCTGTAGACAAAGCGAACGATTTTCAATT
>JBHIDP010000211.1:0-4675 GCA_046760185.1 Anaerolineae bacterium | reverse complement strand
CGCTCAGGACAGGCTTCACTCCGCTCTCATCCCGTATGCTCAATTCTGTCACTCTGAGCGGTAGCGAAGAGTCTCCCGCGCCGTCTACAAAGCGAGGACGCTCCGTTCAGACCTGTCCTGAGTTTGTCGAAGGAATGACAGTCAAGTTTGTCTCTTGCCCAATGAGTGGCGCGACAGCGCCATGCGGAGCTCGCAATGACTACTCCGACAGCACCAACACCCAAGAGGGGGACTACCAGAGTTTGAAATCGGGCAAGCGGAAGGAGTTCTCTTTATTTATTCATCAAGATAGTAGGCCATACTTTGCAGTCCCACCAGGGGATCAATGTAGTAGATGCGGACATCCTGGGGAACATTCAGGGTGATAGGGGCATAGTTGAGGATAGCTTTGATTCCGGCCTCAACGAGGGTATCAACCACTTTTTGGGCCGATGTGGCCGGAACAGCGACAATAGCAATCTTCAGATCCTGTTCCTTGATAACTTGGGGCAATAGCTTGCTGTCGAGGATCTCCAGGTGTCCCAAATAGGCACCGATCTTCTTGGGATTATTGTCAAAAACGGCAGTGACATGAAATCCCCTTGGGCGAAAACCATCGTAATGAGCAATGGCTCGCCCCAAGTCACCGGCTCCAACAAGGAGCATCTCCCATTCACGCTCCAGATTCAGGATCTCCCTTAACTTCTTCTCCAAGTACTCGATCTCATACCCGGTACCTTGCTTGCCGAACTCCCCAAAGTAGGATAGGTCCTTGCGGATCTGGGCAGAGCTGATGCTCAACTTGTCCCCCAGTTCCTGGGAGGAGGTGATCTGCCTTCCTTCCATACGCAGGAAAGTGAGGGCACGCAGGTACAGGGGTAGCCGCTGAACTGTGATATTGGGCACCTCAGTTGGTTTCATGCTCTCCTCCTCAGTGTGAACCGTAGGTCTACCTCAGAGTAGGGAAACCAGCATGCCAGATCGGTACATTTGTGAAATTTTCTACGTATAAATATACCATATTTCAATTTCGATGGCAAGTGGCAAATTTTGTAATGAATTTTTTATACACTTTTAACCCGCAAACAATCTATATATGGTATCATTACAATTAACCATTCAGGCCTACGGAATTGAAATAGGGCCGGTTTGTTTACTGATGGCCGGGACAACCAGCTTTTGTTGGCTTGAGGACAAAGAAAGGAGTGGACAGATGGCTAGAGGGCTAAACAAGGTGATGATCATCGGCAATCTGGGGAGAGACCCCGAGATGCGCTACACACCAACCGGCAAGTCGGTCACCAGTTTCAGTGTCGCTGCCAGCCGTACTTATGTTACGAGCGAGGGCGAGCGAAAGGAACAGACCGAATGGTTCAATGTGGTGGCTTGGCGGAACCTGGCGGAGATATGTAATCAGTACCTCTCCAAAGGGAGCAAGGTCTACGTGGAGGGTCGCCTACAGACCCGCAGTTGGGATGATCAAGACGGTCAGCGTCACTATCGCACGGAGGTCATAGCTGATCAGATGATCATGCTGGATGCGAAGGCGCCCGAGCCTCCTGAGGAGGGGCCCTTCGAGGAGATAGAGGAAATGCCTGCTGACTAGCACCCCACCGATTTGAGAAGTCGCCCGAATCCCGGCCAGAAAAGGAGAACGGAGAGGTTTTACCTCTCCGTTCTTTGTCTTGAGACCCTTGCATAAATCGAGCAGGACACTGCTTTGTCACCTGGAGTGGAGCCTTCAGGCGGTTTTGGCTCTCAAAATCCGGCTCACCTGTCCTGGCGCACAGGTGCCAGGGAAAGCCTCGACTCCGAAACCCATATTAAACTGATAGAACGATATCCTGCGAATTATGAAAGGCTCTCTGTCTTACCAAATACGCTCAGGTTAGGTGTTCTATCACGTGCAGGAGACCGAGGGCACTGTAGGCATCAGATAGGGATCCTCTCTTGAGGCAAATCTATGCGACTGAGCCAGAGGATGTCGCTCGATTTCAGGAGAATACGCCGATTAGGCAATTCTATTCTTTTGGGAGCCCCGCTTGTTTCAGAGGCACTTGCTGGCGTGTAAACAACCTTTTCAAGAGCGAGTTCGACGGTGTTCTCTTTGTCGCCAACCCAGACAAAGCTGGCGAGAGCCCCACTATATTCTTCCCCGTTATGCAGCCGGGCCGTCAAGCAGACGGGACTAATCTTCTGCGTCTGTGGTTCCTCAACGAATACCTCGTACCATAAGGGTACAGATTTATCAAAGTGCCGAGCTATCAGTGGGCCGCTGTCATCATATTCTATCCCATTCTGTTCAGGTGTGCAAGCTCATTCCTTCACCATCACTTTCCCCGAGCATTCTTCCTCCCCCTCCACCTCAAACCTCACCCCCAGAAACTGCTCCACCACCCACACGTTGGTCAACAGATGCTGAGTGATTCTACTGGTGGTGAAGGAGGATGGGCCGGGGGCCAAAGCCATGGGCAGGATCAACTGGTCGGCCAGGTGTGGGTCCAGGCAGGCGTCGCTCTCGTGGTGTGCCATAAACTCCTGGCAGGCCTCCTCGGCCACCTTTTCGGCCGGCTTGCCTCTCCTCCCGAGGGAAGTGAAACCAGCCACAGCATTCTCATACTCCGCCACCAGGAAGATAACGGTGCCTTGGCCCTTGGCCGGAGCGTTCACCATTTCAATCTGGGGCTCGAAACCCTCAGCCTGCAAGAGATCCTCAGCCCGCGTTTTCTGCCGTTCCGCGATGTGCCGGGGCAGGTTGGACAGGGCGGAGATTCCCCAGAGCCGCACCAACTCCCCCCGCTCCGTCAAATCAATCCCAGAGAGCCCCCGAGTTCCCTCAGTTCCCTCTATTTCCCCTTTGATCTCCCCTCCGCCAATGGGATACCATCCCCATCTTTCAATCGAGATGTTGGCCTCGACCCCCATCCTTTTCAATGTTGGCAGATAGACCCGCTCGATGTAGTGGAAAGGGGGACTCCAGGCCACGTGGGTGCCGCCTTTGATGGTGAGCCGGGATTTGCCGGTCGCGAGGGCTAGTGGTAGGAGCAGGGTTTGCAAGACCAGCGTCGTTGCCCCGGCACTACCACCCTTTCGGGCCTCGGCCACATCGAGGGTGTACTCTCCCACTTGCGGGGGTGACTGGGGAGCAAAGGTCAGAGTCTGTGAGCCGAAGGTGGCTTCCTCTAGCTTGGCCTCACAAATCCTGGCCACGGCCAACACCCCTGTCAGGTGCTGAGCCTGCAACCCTGGGTTGCGCCGGTTGGCCCGGATATTCTCGAGGCGTATGGGCCTGCCCAGGAGAGTTGAGAGGGTCAAGGAGGTGCGCAGTACCTGCCCCCCACCTTCGCCGTACGAACCATTGATGACCGTAATGTCACTCAGGGTCATTTCTCTGCCACCATCACCTTCACTGCGCTGATGTCATCCCGGGCCCATTCCTCTTTGACGGAGAATCCCACTTCCTCCAGAAGAGCCATCCGTCTGGCCAGACCCTGACCGGTACCGCTGAAGCGGAAAGCGAAGTTGATCAAGGTGCTGAGGAATCCTCCTGAATGGAACACGGCCCCATCCACGATAACCAGCCTTCCCTCTGGAGTCAGAGTTCGCCACATTTGGCGTAGAGCTGCTATCTTATGGATGAACGGGGCTGGGAAAGTCACGACGATGGAATCAAAGCACTGGTCGGGGAAGGGGAGGGCCTGGACACGCCCACAGCTCAGGCTGGCTGAGACCTGATGACGACGCAGCTTGTGGATGGCTATGCGGATCATGGAGCGGGATAGGTCCAGGCCATAGGTCTCATACCCCTCAGCTATCAGTTCCAACAGCAGGTTACCGGTACCGAAGGCAACTTCCAGAACCCGTTTGCCCCGTAGCCGGGGTAGGGCTGCTCTTTGCCAAACAGACCAGCGTCCGCGGGAGATAGCCCAACTGACTACATCGTAGGTCCAGGCCAACTGATTGTAGAAGAGGTGAAAGGCGAGGGTGAGGGTCTCACGTCTGAATCGGTTCAGCCAATCCACTACCAACGGACCAAGCCCCTCTTACCTCAAACATCTACAAAGTAGGACTCACAGGCTTGATCAATCAGCTCCTGGGTCAGGGCTGGTCGCACACCGAGGTACTGGGCAATGTCAATAATCTGGTCAATGATATCTCTCGGATGCACCGATTTGAGTTCCCGCTGAGGTTTAATGTAGTGCTCTCGCATGAGGTAAATGAAGGCCTCCTCAGTGTACTGGATGCGCCGTTCGGCACAAACTCGTTGGAAGATTTCATGGAACTCCGTTTCTGTTGGGTCCGGAACCTCGATTTTGTGGCGTATACGGCGCAGGAAAGCAGCATCCACCAACTCTTTAGGGTCAATGTTGGTGGAGAACACTATCAGTTGATCGAAAGGTATCTCTATCTTCTTCCCGGTGTGTAGGCTGAGGTAATCAACCTTTGTCTCCAGAGGTACAATCCAACGGTTCAAAAGATCACGTGGCCGCACCTGCTGCCTTCCGAAATCGTCAATGAGGAACATACCTCCATTGGCCTTCATCTGAAAAGGGGCCTCATAATACTTGGCCGTTTCGTCATACACCAGATCCAGGCTGGCCAGAGTCAATTCTCCTCCGACCATTACCACCGGTCGCTTAACCAACACCCAGCGTTGATCCACGCGCTTGTCTCCTGATGCCCTGCGAACTGTCTC
>JBHIDP010000210.1:0-4721 GCA_046760185.1 Anaerolineae bacterium | reverse complement strand
TTTAGCCGGTTTTATCCGCCTGAAGGCTCCACTCCTCCACAGATTTTAGCCAGACCCAAATGATATGAACAGGGGAAAAGGGATGCAGTCAATCGTGATGAAGTTCGGGGGAACCTCTGTAGGGGATGCCCAGCGGATCGCTCAGGTGGTCAAGATCATCAAGGACTTTCGACGGGGTGCCTTTCGAGATTGGCTGAAGGAATACAGAGATCCGGTCCGCGCCGTTGTCGTCGTCTCGGCCATGGAGGGGGTCACTGACGCCCTGGTGGAGGCGGCCCGCTCGGCTGCTCGTCGCGATGGTCAGACTTTCCAGCACACCGCTCAGGAGCTACGCCGCTGTCATCGGGAGGCGGCCGAAGCGCTGCAAACTTCCGGGGAGGGAGGGGCTAACCTGCGGGCGGAGATCGAGGCCCTGGTGTCTGGCTTCCAGAACCTCTGTCAGGCCATCTACATCCTTGGGGAGCTGACGCCACGGGGGCTCGACGCTGTGGCCTCCCTGGGGGAACAGCTCTCGGCCCGCATCGTAACTGCGGCCCTGAACGAGCAAAGCCTGCCGGCTCGCCTTGTCGAAGCGACACAGCTCATCGTCACCGATGACCATTACGGAGCTGCCTCTCCGCTGATGGAAGCCACGCGAGAGCGAGTGCGTGCTGTGCTGTTGCCTCTGTTAGCCGAGGAGATCACGCCAGTGGTAACCGGTTTCATCGCCGCTACCGCCGATGGGGTCACGACTACCCTGGGTCGTGGGGGGAGCGATTACAGCGCAGCTATCCTGGGCAGTTGTCTCGACAGTCAGGAGGTCTGGATATGGACCGACGTGAATGGAGTGTTGACTGCCGATCCTAGAGTGGTTCCCGAGGCTCAGACCTTGCCGGCCATCTCCTACGCTGAGGCAGCAGAACTCTCCTACTTCGGAGCCAAAGTCCTTTACCCCAAGACCGTGCTACCTGCTATGGAGCAGGGCATCCCGCTCAGGATATTGAACACTTTCGAACCGCAGCACCCCGGCACCATGATCCTATCCGATGTCCAGGCCGATCGCTACGTGGTGAAGGGTATCACCGCCATCAAAGGGCTGAGCCTCCTCACGGTGGAGGGAAGGGGAATGATAGGGGTGCCGGGCATGGCGGCCAAATTGTTCTCCGCTGTAGCCAACCAGGGGATCAGTGTGTTGATGATCTCCCAATCATCCTCGGAGCAGAACATCTGCTTCGTCATCCGGCAGGAGGATACGGGACAGGCTTTGGCTGCCCTGGAGACGGCTTTCGAGCTGGAGCTGGCTCAGCGCAACGTGGACCGCATCTGGGCTCAGAACGAGGTGGCCATTGTGGCCGCAGTGGGCGCCGGGATGAAGGGTACGCCTGGGGTGGCAGCCAAGATCTTCGGTGCTCTTGGGCAGCGGGGTATCAACGTCATCTCCATCGCCCAGGGCTCTTCAGAGTATAACCTTTCTCTGGTTGTGGCAGAGCAAGATGCCGACCAGGCAGTCCGAGCCATCCACCAGGAGTTCGGCCTGGGGAGGGAGACAGTGTGAGCGCGGAGATGATGAAACGCATGCGCTTGGGCGACCTGCTGGGTGACTTCGTCAGCTACCGCAACCTGGAGCCAGTTGATGAGCGGCTACTGGGCCTGGGGGCTATCCGTGCGCAGTTGGGCCTGGCAGCGAACTACATTCCCCGCAAGACCGAGCCAGCCTTTGCCACGGTCATCGTCCACTTCCTGCGCCAACTCCAGTCGTTGCTTGCCCCCGACCGCCCCCTGGAACACCTGCTGTACATCGGTGACACCGCTATGAACGACGGTATGGCCATCGCCAACCTCGGTCAGCATCTGCCCATCCTGGGCTTCATCGGGCACGAGAAGCTGGCTGAGGAGGAGAGGATCGAAGTTCGCCAGGGCTTGATGATAGCCAATCGTTGGACAGCCTTAGCTGATTTCCTCTCTTTCATCGAGGGGGAAGGCTTTCCTCTGGAGGAGGGCACGGCAGTGCTTGTTGACCTGGACAAGACGGCGTTCGGAGCACGAGGGCGCAACGATGGAGCCATAGACCGGGCCAGGGTGGAGGCTGTGCGCTGCACTGTCGAGGGGGTGTTGGGAGCAGACTTTCATTATGAGGAGTTCAGGGCAGTCTACGATGAATTAAATCAACCGCGGTATCATCCCTTCACGGCCGACAACCAGGACTACCTGGCCTACGTGGCCCTGATGGTGAGCGGGGGAGCGTACGATTTCGCTGCTCTCCTGCAGGACCTGGATGTCGGACGATTAAGTTCGTTCCCCCAGTTCGTGGCCGCTTGTGCCAGGCGTGTGGGGCAGGGGCAATTCGTCCGGCTTTTGCCCATCCATGAAGAGGTCTACTCCAATCTGCAGCGCGGTGACCCTACACCGTTCAAGAGCTTTCGCTATCGAGAGTACGTGGCCACGGTGGCGCGCATGGACTTTCTCCCCGACGACACCGACCAGGGAGAGCTCCTGGCTCAAGAGATCGTCATAACTGGTGAAGTGGCCGAGGTGGCCCGTTATCTGAAGGAGCGCGGCATGCTCCTGTTCGGTCTTTCCGATAAGCCGGACGAGGCCTCTATCCCAAAGTTGGAGCTGGAGCAGGAGGGCTACTTGCCTGTGCACCGGACGCAGATGAAGGTAGTGGGCAGGAGCTTGTCACTATGGAGCGGAGAATAAGCAGGCGTATGTTCCTGAAGATGGGACTGGGCGGGTTTGCGGCAGGGGTAACAGCTCTTATCTCTGGCACGGCCTACGCCACCCGTGTCGAGCCCGGCTGGATCGAGGTCACCGAGGTTGACATTCCTCTGGCCGGTTTGCCGCAGGAGTGTGTCGGACTGACCATCACCCAGTTGAGCGATTTCCATCTGGGTCCTCAGGTCAAAGTTGAGCAGGTACGGCGCAGCGTGGAGATGGCCAACAACCTGGGTGGTGACCTGGTGGTGTTGACCGGGGACTACGTCAGCCGCTCAGCCCACTACAGTGAACGGTGCGCCGCTGAACTGGCGCGGCTCAGGGCGAAGCACGGCGTCCACGCCATCCTGGGCAACCACGACTTCTGGACCGACGCTGAAGTGGTGACTGAAAACCTACGGGCGGTGGGCATCAATCTCCTTCGCAACCAGCACCAGGCGCTGAACGTGGGAGGAGCGCGTCTATGGCTGCTCGGCATTGATGACATCTGGGTCTGGAAGGACGACCTGCCAGCGGCCTTGGCTGGCCTTCCCTCTCAGGAGAGACGAATTCTTCTAGTGCACAACCCGGACTTCGCCGAGACGATGCCTGAAGGGGAGGTAGACCTCGTTCTGGCGGGACACACGCATGGGGGGCAAGTGCGGCTGCCGCTGCTCGGGGCGCCAGTGCACCCTTCGGTCTATGGGCCAAAGTATGTAGCTGGCCTGGCCTATGCCGGTAATACGCCGGTCTACACCAACCGTGGCATCGGCCTCATCTCGCCCGCTGTCCGTTTCCTCTGTCGGCCAGAGATCACATTGATACGGTTGACGAGAGGGCCTGTTGGCAAAGCACCCACTACCACGAAGATACCAGGAAAGGGGACAAATGCTTCTAGAACAGATCAGGGATAGCCTGCAAGGGACTGATGTGGACCGAACGACCACATTGGTCCGCCAGGCTTTGAAGGAAGGGATACCGGCCCTTGAGATCCTCAACGAAGGATTGATCGCCGGCATGGATGTGATAGGCGAGAGATTCAGAATTGGCGAGGTCTTTCTTCCTGAGGTAATGGTGGCGGCCAGGGCCATGAGTGCTGCTATGGAGGTCCTTGAACCCTATCTGACTGACCGTGGAGTTGACTTCAGGGGCCGGTTGGTGATCGGCACCGTCAAAGGGGACATCCACGATATCGGCAAGAACCTGGTGGCGATGATGATGCGGGGAGCCGGGTTTGAGGTCTTCGACCTGGGGATCAACACCCCTGTCCGGGAATTTGTGAAAGCGGTCAAGGAGAAACAGGCCGATCTGCTGTGCCTTTCAGCCCTGCTGACCACGACCATGCTGGAGATGAAAGCAACCATTCAGGCCTTGGAGAAGGCGGG
This sequence comes from Anaerolineae bacterium, assembly GCA_046760185.1. Taxonomy (GTDB): domain Bacteria; phylum Chloroflexota; class Anaerolineae; order JBHIDP01; family JBHIDP01; genus JBHIDP01. The sequence continues at coordinate 663 of JBHIDP010000210.1, read as the reverse complement.
CCTGCGCAGTCAGGTAAAGATCATGGTGGGGGGCTCACCAGTCACTCAGGAGTTTGCCGACCAGATTGGAGCCGATGCCTGCGCCCCCAATGCCTTGATTGCTGTGGAGAGAGCCAGAGAACTGTTGGGTAGTTAGCTGCAAGCTGGTTGCATCGCTTTGTGACGGAGAGGAAAGCAGGACTGCCTATCTGCTCTCCGCCTCTACTGCCGGCTGATACGAAGCTACCAGGAGGACATCTTCTCCGGCCGCCTCCGCCGCTGAGAGGTCAATGAAATAGCCGAACATCAGCGGCACCACCTCTCCCTCCACCTGCGGCTTCACCTCACTCAACTGAGCCAGAAACTGCCCCACCTCCCGGCCGTAGATGCGCGCCTTAACCTCACCCAGGACGACGACCGGCTGCCCCTCTCGACTCCCTTCGCCGTAGAGGTCAATATCCACCACTCGACCGTCCACCCGGAATAGTCGCCGTTCCAACCGGACAACCTTGATCTTGTACCGCCGCTCCAGGTAGCCGGGCAGGACGACGCGGGCGATGTCTTCCAGTCCATAGCCAATGTTGTCGCTCAAGGCACCCACCTGTTGGGCCAACTGGCGTAGCGCTTCTTCAGTGCGTGCCTGAGCCTGGGCCAGCCGTTCCATGGCCTGCTCCAGTCCACCCA
>JBHIDP010000209.1:0-4734 GCA_046760185.1 Anaerolineae bacterium | reverse complement strand
AGCCTGTCCTGAGCAGTTCGACTTCGCTCACTGTAAACTCCGCCGAAGGGAATCTCCTTGTTTCTTAGTAGCGGAACGCAGTGGAGCGAAGAATCTCACTCTGTCGAAGGAGTGACAGACTTGTGAGGAGTAGTCAGTGGGGGACAATTTGGCTGTTATGGCCAGCCTGACCCGGGAGCTGGAATCCTCGGCCGAATGTCATAGCGTTCTTCTAGAATGGAAGCAGTTGCATGACCTGTTGCAAGAGCTAGAGGTCCGCTTCAGCCTGGTTGGCGACCGGGTACAGGGCCGGCCCTTGAACGAGATTCAATCCTATATTCCAGAGATTCAGCGGGGGTGGCAGGTCTGTGGCGATCACATCATCACCAAACTGATCCCTTTTGCCCAGGAGATCAAACACATCGGCCAACCCTACCGGGTTGAGGATGGCCAACTCTCCGGCGAGGAATGGATCGTCAAGATCGTGCAGGCACAACGAAGTATTGACAAGGACCTGGAGGAGATCGGTCTGGGACCTCTCCAGGAGCACGTGGGACATCTGGACAGTCTGATCACCAAACATCTTTTTCAGGCGGATACCAGGCTACAAGCTACCCGGACAGTTTTGAAGGACTCGGTCACCAGGCTGACAACCATCATGGAGGAAGATTCCCGCATACCAGCACCCTTGGCTGAAGATCTGGTGGAATTCGTCGAGGCCCAGAAGCGTTTGCTGGAGTGGATGGGACTTCATGGTCTATTTCAAAGGCTGCGTACCAACTACCTCGCCATCTACAGTATCGCCAGCCGCAAACAGCCGACCGAGCTCGATTCCTCAACCATCGAACTGATCCGCATCGCCTGGCAGGTGTTCAAGAACACCATCTTCCAGGAGCTTATCGCCTTTGCCAGGACCATCTCTTATATTGGCGAGGCTTACCGTGAGGAGGGTGGTTCTCCCCGGGGAGAGGAATGGGTGGTCAGGCTGGTTCAGTTGCAAGAGGCTATTGATCAGGCCCTGAAGGACCTGAGCCTCAGGCCACTCCATGAGTTCATTATTAGCCTTGGCAGCCTGATTCGCCGGTATTTCAATGAAGCGGATGATAAACTACAGAAGACCGCAATAGAGCTGGATAGGTTGTCTATCCAGTTGCGGGGGAGGGTTGGAGGATGACACAACAAAACTTTGAGGTCTTACGCCAGGAGCACTCGGACCTGCTGGAGGCTATTGGAAAGACCGAGGATTACGAGCCTTTGCTCCCCAGGGTGCAGGAGTTCATTGAGCGTTGCCGCCAGGCCGGGCGGTACGTGACCAAGGGGGAGGAGCGGGACTTCCTGCGCTCCATCCTCAACTTCTGGGGCGCTTTTGTCTACGAGCACTCGGAGGTCAAAACCTATCCCAGTACGGAGTTGTATCCAGCCGAGGTGATGCCCTCGGAGGTGGTAGCCGAAGCTGTGCCGGAAGCAGCAGAACCAGCAGCGGTACCGGCAGCACCGCTCCCCGAAGCTCCTCCAGTTCGAGAAGCGTGGCGCGCCCGTCCCGCCGGCTGCGGGCTCCCCGGCTGGAGCCTGCTGGTCGGCTTGCTGGGCGGGGCGGGGATCGTGGTTCTCATCGGGCTGGCGTTGCTTCTGTTCGGGGGCCAGCTCTTGCTCAGCCCGACACCGGAAGTCATCCAACGCACAGTACTCCCGCCCACATCCACACCCCTTCCCACGGCGGCAGCAACCTCCACCCCAACGCCGGCAGTAGTCGTGGTCACCGTTACCCCGGCGCCGGGCATCTCGGTGCTGATCACCAATCTTCAGGACGGGGGGATCGTGAGCTACGAGCAGGAGGTGCGGGGGACCTACACCGGTTTGCAGCCGGGATGGCGCATCTACGTGGTGGTTCAATCCCTGGTCACCGGGAAGAAATTCCCTCAGCAGGAGAGCTTCGAGGTGCCGCCGGAAAGCCCCAGTGGTTCCTGGCAGGTGAAGGCAATCTTTGGGGAGAGAGAACCGAAGGAGAAGGCAGAGCAATTCAACGTCTTTGCTGTGGTGGCCATTGACGAAGCTACCTCCCAGGCCCTGCAAGAAGCGCCAGCGGAGGGGATAGAGGAACTGCCTAAGGAGGTGCTCCCCTTTGCTCAGACCTTGACCGTCACCCGCAAGGTGGTCGTGGCCGCTAAGAGGGAGAGGATCGTCTTCCAATCGGACCGGGACGGCGACTACGAGATCTACGTCATGAAGGGTGACGGTACCAACCAGAGACGACTGACCGTGAGCCCGGGCCTGGATGCTAACCCGGTCTGGTCGCCCGATGGCCAACGGCTGGCTTTTGTGTCCGAGAGGGATGGCAACCGGGAGATCTACGTCATGAAGGCCGAGGGCAGTGGCCTGGTGCGGCTGACCAAGGATGCGGCCGATGACAAGCATACGGCCTGGTCACCTGATGGTGAGCGGCTCGCCTTCGCCTCAGATCGGGACGGCAACTACGATATCTACGTCATGAATGCTGCGGATGGTAGCGGTCTGGCACAACTGACCAGGGATCAGGCCCATAACCTCTCTCCCAGTTGGTCACCCGATGGCAGGCGGATCGTTTTCGCTTCCATCAGGGATGGCAACTGGGAGATCTACGCCATGAACGCCGATGGCACAAGCCAGTCCCGCTTGACCGAAGACCAAGCCGACGACTGGACCCCCTCATGGTCGCCCAATGGCACCCAGATCGCTTTCGTTTCGGCCCGGGATGAGAATTACGAGATCTACGTCATGGACGCCGATGGAGGCAACCCCATGCGGCTGACGGCCAACTCCGCCGATGACTTCAACCCCCGCTGGTCGCCCGATGGAGAGCGCATCCTCTTCGACTCCAACCGGGACGGCAACCAGGAGATCTACGTCATGAACCGGGACGGGAGCAACCAGACCCGCCTCAGCTACAGCAGCGGGGCAGACTACGCACCCTCGTCGGTGGTTCCCCTGGGGGTGGCACCGGCCGAGCCTGAGGAGAAGATCACCTTTCACTCCAACCGGGACGGCAACTTTGAAGTGTATGTCATGGATCTAGACGGGTCCAACCAGACGCGGCTGACCGTGCGCGTTGATGACAACGACCTGGCTCCAGTCTGGTCCCCGGATGGCAGGCAGGTCGCCTTCGCCTCAGAGCGGGAGGGGGTGATCGGGCTGTGGGTGATGGACCGGGACGGAGCCAATCTGGCCAGTCTGTTGGACAACCCCTTTAGCGATAGCCTTCCTCGCTGGTCGCCCGATGGGAAGAAGTTCGCCTTCGTCTCCGGACGGGATGGCAATCAGGAGATCTACGTCATGAACCGGGACGGCTCCAATCCTGTGCGCCTGACCGATGACCCTGGTGATGATCTGGGGCCAAGCTGGTCACCCGATGGGACTCAGATCGTATTCCATTCCAACCGGGATGGTGACGACGAGATCTACGTCATGAACGCAGATGGGAGTGGCGTGAGGCAACTCACCCGCAACAAGGAGAGCGATAACTGGCCAGTCTGGTCCCCGGATGGTGACTGGATCGCCTTCACCTCCAACGCCAACCCGGAGGACAATATTGACATCTACGTCATGGACAGCAACGGTGAGAAGGTGATGCGCCTCACAGACAACCCGGCCGTTGATGGCATGCCCTGGTGGTCCCCTGACGGAAGCAGAATCCTGTTCCATTCTAACCGTGATGAGGACTGGGAGATCTACGTCATGGACTGGGATGGCCGTAACCAGACCCGCCTGAGCAACAGCGCTGGCTCCGATCGCTTCCCGGTCTGGTCACCGGTCCCTGTTGAGTAAGAGCTTATTCGAAAAATCAGCGGAGGCGGCCCTCGGCGTGAGCTACATGGTGAGCCTGTCGAACCATCGGTCGAACGCTTCCATGCCGCCTGTCCGGAGCGCAGCTTGTCCTGAGCCTTGTCGAAGGGTCGAAGGGCCAGAAACCGGGCGTGGGAGCCCTGCCTGCTATTTTTCGGATAGGTTCTAAATGAACCGAAGGTGAATAGAGAGGAGGTGATGCCGACCGCAGAGATTTCAGGAATTCGGCAGGAAAGATTTTGTGAAGACAACGGAACCGTGTAAGCATACCCTACGAAGGGAGGTGACGACGTGGAGGCTTACTGCATCAAATGCAAAGCCAAGCGCGAGATGAGAAACGCGCGAGAGGTGATGCTGAAAGGTGGTCGTCCAGCACTCAGGGGTGAGTGTGTTCAGTGCGGTACGAAGTTGACCAGATTCCTGCCGAAGAAGAAGTAGGTTGAGTTATTTGGGTTTGTTGTAGAATTCGGTTGGAATCAGCCCGTCCTGTTCGGTGTGGACGGGCTTTTTTCGTTTGGAAGGAGTTACGCTTGGGCGAGCAAACCCTTTACATAAAAGGTATTGCCAAATCGGAGAAAAGGTGTTATAATGTGCTTAGGCGAGCCCTTCGCTTTTGGGACCGTTCCAATTCACCACCAGAAACAGGCAGATGGGGGAAGGATCAATGGACAAACTTGTGGGACGTAAGCTAGGTCAATATGAGATAGGGCGAGAGATAGGCTCTGGCGGGATGGGGACAGTCTACGAGGCTGTCCAGCTTCCTCTGGACCGCAAAGTTGCTTTGAAGGTCATGCACGACGACCTGGCCAAAGACGAAACTTTCGTCCAGCGCTTTCTCCAGGAAGCCAGAGCCGCAGCCAGGCTTGAACATCCCAACATCATCCCCGTCCATGACAGCGGTGAGGTGGACGGGATCTACTACATCGCCATGAAGTT
>JBHIDP010000208.1:0-4756 GCA_046760185.1 Anaerolineae bacterium | reverse complement strand
GCGGGACGAACTGCGGGACGAACTGCGGGACGAAGGGCTCACGACGAAGCTTCGACTCCAGTCCCTAGCGTGATACGCTCTCGGCAGGCGCCGTCGCTGATCGAAACCATCTCTGACATAACGCCTTTGCTGTCCAAAACTAGCTAATGAACGGTTCTATGCCGAAGGTCATGGTCGTGGCCTTGCTGGGGACCGTTGTCGGTCTCGTTTTCGGGCTTCTGATCGGGTGGGTGATCTGGCCCGTTAGATACTACGATACCGACATCTCCGACCTGAGACTGGTCCATAAGAATGACTTTATTGTCATGGTCAGCGCTGGTTATGCCCTGGACAAAGATTTGGATAGGGCCAGGGCTAGACTGGCTGAGTTGGGAGAGAGAGATATCGAACCGACTGTAGCGGCTCTGGCTCACCAGTATATCAACAGCAGAGAGGATCCAGTCGCTGCCCAGAGCTTGGCAATACTGGCTGAGGGTCTGGGAGTTGGAGACGAAGTGTTGCGAACCTATGTGGCCACGGCTACTCCTACCGTGACCCCGACCGGTACTCCCACCAGCACGCCAACTCCTACATCACCCCCTCCCTCTCCGACCGGTACATCCACTTCTACGCCCACCCCAAGTCCCTCTCCCCAGTCATCCTGGGTGGCACCTAAGAACCCTGTAGCGAAGCCGACGAAGAGACCGCCTACGGCCACACCGCTACCTGTCGTCACCGGGCCAGCACCTGCGGAGTGGGACCCACGGCTCGACCAACTGGAGGTGACCTGGGAACCGGCTGCTGACATTTCCGGCCAGGTCTATTGGCGGCTCCTACGAGCAAGGTGGGCTAACCCTCAGGAGAGTGCAGGAAATCTCAACATCTTCATAGAGGTTCTGAACAGTAGCGGCCATCGCATTTCAGGCCAAAGAGTGGTCGTGGAGAACGGTGGCCGCTTCGTTCTTGTCACCCGGGTCAGGCAAGCGCCTGAGTGGCCGGCCGATTTCCCCATGCGGGGACACCTGGGCTCCTACACCGCCTACGTCGAAGGGGTCAGCGACAAGATTGTGGGCATGGGACTGGGAACCGCCGAGGAACCGGGACGCAGCTATCACACCAGCTTCTATTTGACCTTCCAGCAAGCGGTAATGCCCTAATTTGACAAGAGACACGCTAGAATGGCCATGGGGCGGGGGAGGAAAGCTCTACTGCTGGCAGTCCCCCTTGGAATAGCAGTCGGCTTGAGCCTGGGCCTCCTTATCTCCTGGGGGATATGGCCCATATCGTACTATGACACCGACCCCTCCGATCTAAAGAGGGAGCATAAGGACACTTACATCCTTCTGGTCAGTCAGTCCTACGCCCTGGATGGGAACCTGGATCGAGCCAAGGCCCGGCTGGGCCGGTTAGGGGAGCAAGACATTAACACCACCGTTGTCCGCCTGGCGGAGAGGTACATAGCTGAAGGGAAAGATGTTGAGGCCATCAGTCGCCTGGTCAAGTTGGCTGATGCCCTGGGGGTAAGCACCAGTGCCATGCGCGTTTATCTCATCACCCCCACGCCAACTGCAACCCCGACCACGACCCCAACATCGCCGCCATCACCTACGGCTGTCCCTCCCACAGCTACCCTTCCGCCAACGGACACGCCGACCATCACCCCTACGCCATTGCCTTCGGCTACCCCGGCGGTGATCTACCGGCTCCTGGAGCGGCACCTTGTGCCGTGTCAGGAAGATAGTACGGAGCCGATGCACATCCTTATCGAGGTGGTGGATGAGCAGGGGATGGGGGTACCTAACGTCCCTATACAAGTCATTGGGCCTGACGGGGAGGACACCTTCTACACCGGGCTCAAGCGGAAAGGCCCTGGCTTGGCCGACTTCGAGATGGAATCGGGCAGTTACAGTGTAAAGGTCATGGATGGCAGCAGTGACATTGTGGAAAATCTGAGCACCGATCTGTTGGATGAGAGCTGTCCCGACGATGGTAAGGAACACTATCGGTCCTGGTTTATTAAGTTTCAGAGGAGTGGCCCCTAAGAGGCCTACATCATTCGCCGCGGGCTGAAATGGAGGTGAATGAACAGAAGTGAAGACAAAACTGGTCCAAGAGGCACCGCTCCTATCTGTCCTCTCAGATGAGGAGCAAAAGCTGATCGGCAAGGCAATGCGTCTGGAGCACCACGCCAAGGGTGAAGTCATCTTCGCCGAAAGTGCTTCCAGCCAAGCCATGTACCTGATCAAGTCCGGTTGGGTCAGGCTCTCCGCCACACGAGGAACGGAACGGGGCGTCGTAGCCAACCTGGGTGCTGGCAGCCTGTTAGGTGAAGTGGACCTCCTGCTAGACCGACCGTACTCCTTCGAGGCTCGGAGCGCTTCCGAGGTCAGCCTCTGGATGCTTTCAAAGGATGCCCTCACGGAGATCATGGCCGAGCATCCAACGATCAGCCTCAAGTTTAGCGCTGGCCTGGGTGCCCGAGTAGTTCACGTTGATGAATACCTGGTGAAGCAGCGCCTGCAGAATGTCTCCCTTTTCGCTGGCCTGACCGATTCTGAACTGCGCGCTATCGCCAAAAGGCTCCAACCCAAGGAGTTCCTGCGGGGGGCTCTGATCTTCCGGGCCGGGACACCGTGCGAGGCGATGTACCTCATCGAATCGGGCGAAGTGGGGATAACGTCGGTGACGACCGATGAAGCAGAACCCTTCCTGCAACTGGGCGAGGGGGAAATCTTCGGTGAAATGGCCCTTCTCAGCAATAAGAGCTATGATGCCGTAGCACGAGCGGCGACAGATGTCTCCCTTTGGACGCTGTATCAGCGCGATTTTGCCGAATTGACGGAGCGGCATCCAGCCATTCGGCTGACCATGAGCCGGCGCCTGAGCCAACACCTGAGCCTTGACGACCAGGCCCTGGCCGAAAAACGATTGCGCCGCATGCCCCTCTTCACTGACTTGACCGGGGAAGTTCTGACGGCCATCACCGGACGACTGGTGCTACGGCACTTCCCACGAGGGGAACTGGTCTACCGAACAGGGGATGCGGGCGATGCCATCTACATCATCGAATCCGGCCAGATGGAGGTGATCTCCGATGCAGCCCCTGAGCCGGAGACTGTGGCCCGGCTGACCACGGGGGATCACTTCGGGGAGATGTCCCTGTTGACAGGGAAGACCCGTTCTACATCGGTGCGGGCAGTGCTCAATACCAACCTCTGGGTCCTCTACAAATCTGACTTCGATGACCTGTTGGTCAAGTATCCTTCGATAAGTGCCGCTCTCAGCAAGACCCTGAGCCAACGGCTGGCTGAGAAGGAGACCGTCTTTGAGGAAACGCACCTACGAAAGGTCACCCTTTTCGCCGATCTGAATGCGAGCGAACTGGACGACATCTCGCAGCATCTTCATCCGGTGAAATACAGGGCCGGCGATGTCATCTTTGTGGAGAGCGAACCTGGTGACGTCATGTACTTTATTGACGCTGGCGAGGTGAAACTCTCCTCCGAGACAGGTCGCCTGACGGAGACCACCTTTGAACTACTGAGACCGGGCGATTTTTTCGGCGAGATGGCCCTCCTGACCGGCAATCCACGCTCTGCTACAGCTCAGGCCATCACCGATATCGAACTCTGGGCTCTATTCAAGCCGGACTTTGACGATTTGGTGCTCAAATACCCCAGGCTCTCCCTGAGCCTCAGTCGTGCCCTGAGCCAACGGCTTGATCGGGTAGATGAGCGCTTGGTTACTGAACGGGCGGTTCGCATGCCGCCTCCAAGGGCGGTACCGCCTATGGCTCGGCCCGCGAGGCCTGCTGCCCCTCCCCGTAGAGCTCCGATTGCTGCCCCTGCTCGGGCGGCACCTGCGCCCAGAGTGGCTGAGGCTGGACCAATCGAGGCCGCTGGCCCGAGCGCGGGAGAGGCATTGGCCCAAGCTCTGAACAAAATACAAGTTTCCCTGGAGAATGGAGCTGCCTGGTTCATGGCCCGCAGCCGGGGGGCCAAGTTGCGCGTCGCCGTTGTCATCCTGCTCATCGCCTGGCTATGTGGTATCAGTGCCCCGGCGGTGGTCCTATCGGGTGTGACCAATGGTGGGGAGAACGATCTGGGAGAGGGAGCACTGGCTCTCCTAGTCCCTCCCACCCCCACCTTCACTCCGACGCCGATCCCCACCGTCACCTTCACACCAACAGCGACAGATACGCCGCTGCCGACAGAGACCCCTACACCACTGCCGACGGATACACCCGTCCCTACAGCGACGCCTGTTCCCAATAACCCGGCGCCGCAGCCGCCCACGGCCACACCTACCCCTGTCCCTCCGACACCGACACCCAAGCCGAGCCTCCCGCCTATCGAATACTGGGATCCCAGGCTGGATATATTGCCCCATGTCGGGTTGGTCTCAGATCCCATCCAGCCGGGGCAACCCTACTGGAGGCTTATTGAGGCTAAGTGGGAGAACGAAGCAGAGGCGGGTGGAAACCATCACATCTACATTGACGTTCTCGATGAGAACGGCGAACGCATCATTGGACAAGGCATCCTGATCCGGTGGCCCGGTGGTAATCTTACCATCTACACGGAGGAGAAGCCAGCCAACGAGTATTCTACAAACTTCTCCATGCACAGCTACGCTACCTTAGGCTCCTTCGACGTGAAAGTTGAGGGCGGGCCGGGCGACATGATGGTCGGGCTGGGTTTGGGAACCCCAGAACAGCCTGATTACACCATTCACACCAACTTCAAACTGACCTACAAGAGGGTTTGGCCCTAAATGA
>JBHIDP010000207.1:0-4792 GCA_046760185.1 Anaerolineae bacterium | reverse complement strand
TCCTGGATGGGAAACAGGACCTTTTCTTTTGGCCTCTCCGGAACGACCGGGCGTACCCACTCCAAGGCCAGGAATGCTGCTGCACCTAGCAGGCTCAGGACGAAGGTCACCGGCCAGATATAGACTCCACCCCACCGGTCCATGATAGCCCCTCCCACTATCGGCCCGATGCCAAAACCAGCCCCCCAGATCAGCCCGGCCGCGCCCATGTAGCGACCGCGCATGTCCTCTGGCGCGATGTCAGCCACGTATGCTGTGGCCGTGGGGATGAACAGCATCTCGCCGATGGTCAAGACAATGACGCAAAACACGAAGTAGAAGAACCCCGTCCCCAGGCCGATGCCCCCGAAGCCGACAGCGTAGAACAGCGCTCCCACAGCCAGGACTGCCGTCCTGCGGTAGTGGTCACTGAGGCGGGTCAGGGGGAACTGGAACAGCACCACCATGCCCGCATTGGTGGCCATAATCAACCCCCACAACGCCTCAGGTATGCCCCGCTCCTGCTTGAGGAAGACAGGGAAAGTAGTGGTCATCTGGGCGTAGACGATGGTCTCCAAGATGGCAACCAGACAGAAGGCCAGGAAAGGTTGGTCTTGGAGCACTTGACCGTAGCCGGCCAACGGAGCACCCTCCTCTCGTACCACTGTTTCCGGCTTCGTCTCGCGGATGAAAAACAGGGTGATCAGGAAGAAGATCAGCGAGGTGATGGCGGCGAGGATGAAGAGATGCAGGTACGAGCCAAAGGCGATGATTAGTCCACCCACCGAAGGGCCGATGACGATGCCCAGGTTGTGCACCACCCGCAGCAGTCCGTAGGCCTGGGTACGTTTCCCTTCCTTGACCAAGTCAGCCACCATGGCGTTGGTAGCGGGCGCATAAAGGGGCCAGCCAAGGGTCGAATCCAGGATCAGGCAGGCCAGCAGCAGGGACATATTGGTGGCTAGACCTACCCCCAGAGTCGCCAGGCCGCTACCGAAGAGACTGACCAGCATGATGGCTTTGCGCCCCAGTTTGTCGGCCAAGGCTCCACCCATGACTTGGGGCAGGAGGCCAACGACCGCCATGACCCCGAACAAGAGCCCGATGGTGGTCATGGAAATGTCCAGCTTCTGGCGCAAGTAGAGGGTCATGAAAGGGAAGATGAGCCCTCCCCCTGTGGCGCTGATCAAGGAGCCACAGAAGAGCACCCAGAACTGGCGGGGGAAATCGCTGATGAGGGAACGAAGTCGAGGAATCATATTGCCCTACATTATACCACTAAAACCGAAGTGCCAATACTATAGACATTCAGAAAAAGATCCGTGGTAGGGGCAGGTCTTGCACCGTTCGGCTGAGCCCCGCCCTGAGCCCCGTAGTGAGCGGGACGAACTGCGGGACGAAGGGCTCACGGCGAAGCCTGCCCAGGGCACTGGCAAGGGGTGCCCCTACCCCGAAACTTATCTGAACGCCTATAGATGCCAGGGAGAGAGAGCAGAGCGGTTGACTTTTGGAAGTAGGTGCACTATGATGGATGGCAACTATGAGAACATCTCGAGGACAACGGCCTGAAATCATTCTAGCCGTAGTTCTGGGCCTCGGCAGCTTTGCTGTCTACCTGCGGACCCTGGCCCCTGGTGTCCTTATGGGCGATAGCGGGGAGTTCCAGTTTGCGGCCTACCTGCTGGGAGTTGCCCACCCTACCGGCTATCCTCTCTACCTCACCCTGGGTTGGCTGTGGTCACACCTGATTCCCTTTGGCGACCCGGCCTACCGTATGAACCTCTTCTCTGCCATCTGGGCGGCCGCTACGGTATCTTTTCTCTATCTCTTCGTTGTGCGCACCCTCCATCTTGCCCGAGGGAACCTTGGGCTGTGGCTGCGGAGGGTGGTCGCTATTTTGTCCACTCTCTCCTTCGCCCTCTCCTTCACTTTCTGGGGCCAGGTGGTCATGGCTGAGGTCTATACCTTCAATAGCTTCTTCGTGGCCTTGCTGTTCTACCTGTTGCTACGAAGGTGGCCGGAGGCCAGGGGCTCTGTGGCGGACAGCAAGGCCCAATCTCCTGACCGACCTCCACTGCTCCTTTTGGCCTTCCTCTACGGTCTCAGCCTGGCCCACCACCGCACTACCCTCCTCCTGGCCCCTGCTGTTCTCCTCTATCTTTGGCTAACCGAGCGGTCAATGTTCAACGATGCCAAGCTCTGGTTAAAGGCCATTGTCCTGGTCCTGGTGCCCCTATCCCTCTATCTCTACATCCCTTTGCGGGCTCCAGCGACACCCTACCTTCGCCTGACCCTCGAACCGCAACGGGAACTGATTCTCTACTCAAACACGCCGCAGGGCTTCCTCGACTTTATCCTGGGGAGGGTCTTCAGCCCCCAGTTAGGGTACGGTGGCCAGGGCCTGGAGCGGTTAGGGATGGCCTTTGAACTTCTACGGCAGCAATACGGCTGGGCGGGCCTATCTCTGGGCCTGCTGGGCCTGGCAGGGCTGCTCTTGAACAGAAGATGGCCTCTCCTGACCCTCTTTGGACTTTCCTACCTGTCATTGGTTCTCTTCAACTTGTTCTACTCCATCGGCGACATCGAGGTCCTGTATATCCCCGCCTACTTGATCTTTGCCGGGTGGATAGCAGTGGGGATGAGTTGGGTCTTAGGCACAGTGCATCTCGTAGGGATCAGGGGCAGGCAGCAGGTAGCGAGAGTCCGCTACCTGGCAGCCGGCCTAATCCTGTTGCTCCTCATCCTCCTACCCGTGAGCCTATTTGTGCGCAACTTTCAAAGAGTTGATCGCAGTGACGACCTGTCAGCAGGGAAGTGGTGGGACGAAATCCTGTCGGAGCCGATACCAGAAGGGGCAATTCTGGTCAGCAACGATCGCAACGAGATCATGCCCCTGTGGTACATGCAATACGTGGAGGGTAAGCGCCCTGACCTCCTGGGGCTCTTTCCGCTCATCGTGCCAGGCCGCGAGTACGCCAACGTGGTGCGGGTGATAGAGGCTGTCAGAGGGGGAAGTCACCCGGTCTTCCTGATCAAGGAGATGCCGGGGCTGGAGATCAAATACCGCCTCGTCCGCCACCATTCCCTGGTCCAGGTGGTGGGTCCAGCCGTCGAGGGGGAACCTGATTACCCGCGTCAGATAGGTTTGGGTGAAACTGTTGAACTGCAAGGGTACGATCTTGATCCTTTCGCCCCCAGACCGGGAGAGGCGATGAAGGTTGTCCTCTACTGGCGTGCCCTGGTGGAGGGAGCCGAGGACTACGTCACCTTCGTCCATCTTGTGGACAGCCAGGGCCGCATCGTGGCCCAAAGTGATCATCGGCCTGGGGGGGACTACTATCCTCCTTCCCTCTGGCAACGGGACGAGGTCCTGCGAGATGAGCACCTTCTGGCCATACCGGAGGGGGTTCAAAACGGCGCCTATGGCTTGAAAGTGGGAATATACGGTTTCCCCTCCCCTGATACTTTGGCACACAGTCTGGTACTGCGCAGAGTAGGGATCAAGAAAACGGTTACGACCTCCCTGGGGACGGTAAGCCACCCCCTGCTAGTCAATTTCGCCGATACGATTGCGCTGCGGGGCTATGACCTGGTGCACGAGGAAGGCACGATCCGGCTGACCCTACACTGGCAGGCTTTGGCCCGCATGGAGGAAGACTACACCATCTTCGTGCATCTGGTTGACGAGAGGGGGCAATTGCTAGCGCAGGATGATGGACAGCCTCGGGCTGGGGGCTATCCCACTTCCATCTGGGATGAGGGGGAGGTGGTTACTGACGAGCACAGATTAAGCACCGTCGGCTTGCCCGAGGGGAGCTATCAGTTGAGGGTGGGATTTTATCTGCTGGAGACATTGCAGCGTTTGCCGGTTCTGGATGAGGAAGGAAACAGGGTGGGAGACAGCATCACCCTGAGAGGGGTGACTGTCCGCTAAGATCGGGGGCTGTGGGGCTGTCCTTCCTTGTACTCGTGCAACAGTAAGTTCCCGCTCTTGAATCCCATTTACAAGGGCAAAGTCAGGACGCAATAGGGATATTATTTCTGCACGAGTGCTTTTCTAATCTGATCAGCCCCTGCCGCACGCGGGCTGGGGTCGCTGGTAAGTGGTGGATGCGTACACCCACGGCATCGTGGATGGCATTCAGGATCGCTGGGGCGGTGGGGAGGGTGGTCATCTCCCCCACCCCCTTGGCTCCGTATGGCCCATTGGGATCAGCCACCTCGACGATGATGGGTTTGATCTCCACGGGCATGTCAAGGGTTGTGGGCACCAGATACTCGGTCAGGTTATGGGTCTGGATGACCCCGTCCTGCTGCACGAACTCTTCGGTCAGGGCATAGCCGATCCCCATGTGCACTCCACCCCCGATCTGGCCCAGCACCCCTTGAGGGTTTATGGCCCGCCCCACATCATGGGCTGCGCATATCTTGAGCACGTCAACCTGACCGGTCTCCACATCAACCTCAACCTCGGCGATCTGGGTGGCATAGCCGTAGGTGACGTGGGGGTCGCATTGGCCCGTCTCTGGATCAAAGAGGGTGGTGGGGTGCACATCCTGGGTGCGGAAGAGGTGTTCGGCCCGGACGCGGTTCTTACCGCTTTCGGCGCGCAGGACCTCGAGCCACTTCTCTTTGGCCTTTCTACAGGCGGCCAGGACTGCATTGCCGGACACGTAGGTTTGACGGGAGGCAGAGCTGCTACCGGCGTTGGGTGCTGTAACTGTGTCTACCGTTGCCATTTTGATTCTACTGAGGTCAATGCCCAGCGCCTCGGCTGCGATCTGGGCCAGAGTGGTGGTCACACCCATGCCCA
>JBHIDP010000206.1:0-4803 GCA_046760185.1 Anaerolineae bacterium | reverse complement strand
GAGGGCATCCAGGCCATTGACCGCAATGCGGACCGCATCCTGGCCTGCGTTCGGATGCTGGAAATCAACGTCAGCGATGTGCTGGAACTGTGGGATTAGGTAAGCTACATGTTCTTAAAGGTTGAAAGGCTCTCCAAATCCTTTGGGGGCTTGATGGCAGTCCACAATCTGGAATTCGAGGTCGAGGAGGGGGAAATCATCGGTCTCATCGGTCCCAACGGCTCAGGGAAGACCACCACCTTGAACCTGATCACAGGGTTCTTGAAACCCGATTCCGGCACCATACAATTCAAAGGGGAGAATATAACGGGCCTTCAACCCCATCAGGCTTGTCAAAAGGGCATAGCCAGGACCTTCCAACTGGTTAAACCTTTTCCCCACCTCACCGCTTTACAGAACGTGATGGTGGGCCGGGTGTACGGCCGGAATCCGGTCAAAGGCTTGAAGGAGGCCGCGGCGGAATGTAGGGAGATCCTGGAACGAGTGAGGCTTTTGGACAAGGAGAGGGTCCTGGCCAGAAGCCTCACCTTGATGGAGCGCAAAAGGTTGGAGTTAGCCAGGGCTCTGGCCGTGAAGCCTCAACTGCTCCTCCTGGATGAGTTGATGGCTGGCCTGAACCCCGGCGAGACGCAGGTGACCATGCAGTTGATCCAGCAGATCAGGGATTTGAAGATAACCATCGTCATGGTGGAGCACATCGTCAAGGCGGTTCTAGGGGTCTCCGACCGGGTCATTGTATTAGGCATGGGGGAGAAGATTGCGGAAGGCTCTCCTCAAGAGATCGTCCACAACCCCAAGGTTATAGAAGTGTATCTAGGTAAAGCCTATGCTTGAGGTAGAAAAGATAGACGCCTATTACGGAGACCTCCGGGCCCTGTGGAACGTTTCTATCCGGGTCAATGAAGGGGAGGTTGTGGCCCTCATCGGCCCTAATGGTGCTGGAAAGACCACCACCCTAAGGGCCATAACGGGATTGCTCAAGCCTGCCTCAGGGAGCATACGTTTCTGCGACCGCCGCCTGGATGGAGAATCGGCCTACAACATAGTGGAGCTCGGTATCTCCCATGTGCCCGAGGGGAGGAGGATATTTGGCGCCATGAGCGTTCTGGAGAACCTGGAACTGGGGGCCTTCACTGCCAAGGCCAGGGAGGTCAAAGACCGAACCTTGCAGTGGGTGTACGAGGTCTTTCCCATCCTTGAGGGCAGGAAGAATCAACGGGCGGGGACCCTGAGTGGTGGTGAGCAGCAGATGCTGGCCATCGCCAGGGCCTTGATGTCCAAACCCAAACTTCTGCTCCTGGACGAACCCTCCCTTGGACTGGCGCCCTTATTGGTGGAGCACATCTTTGAGGTGGTCAGGGAGATAAACGAGCAAGGGGTTACCGTCCTTTTGGTGGAACAAAACATCCGGGCCGCTTTGGAGCTGGCGCACAGAACTTATGTGATCGAGAGCGGTCGGATTGTGGGCCAGGGTAGCGGTGAGGGCCTCCTCTCCTTCGAGTTGGTGAGAAGCGCATACCTGGGATAAGGTGGTTTTTGTGTTCGAGCCTGTAGCCCAAAACCTGGTCTTTGGAATTCTGGTGGGCGCCCTATATGGATTGGCGGCGGTAGGTCTCTCTCTGGTCTTTGGGGTTTTGAAAGTCCTTAACGTGGCTCACGGGGAGCTTTTGATGCTGGGTGGCTACGCCAGCTTCTGGCTCTTTGCCCTGTACAACCTGGACCCCTTCCTTGCCCTCCCTCTGGTCATGCTCTTCCTTTTTGTGATCGGGATAGCCCTTCACAAAGGACTTTTTATCCACGTGGTGAAGTTCACCGAAGAGATCAAGATAAAGAACTCCCTCCTCATCGGATTCGGGCTGGGTCTAGCTCTGCACAACCTGGCCGTTCGTCTTTGGACCGCCGACGAAAGGAGCGTTACCACCTTTTATTCTGGGTGGGCGATCACATTCTTCGGAGTCCGCTTTCCCATCGTGCGTCTGGGAGGCCTGGCCATCGCCTTCTTCTCCCTCCTGGCTCTCCATCTCTTCCTCCAGAGAACCTATATGGGCAAAGCTATCCGGGCCACCGCCGAAGACTGGGAGGCTGCCACCCTGATGGGGATCAACATTCATAGGGTTTATCTCGTCTCCTTCGCCCTGGGGTCTGCCCTGGCAGGGGTGGCCGGCACTCTGGTGGGCATTGGCTATGCCATCTACCCGGCCATGGGCCTGGAGTGGACCCTCAAGGCCCTCATCGTGGTGATCCTGGCCGGGCTGGGAAGCATGATGGGGACCTTCATCGGGGGTCTCATCCTGGGGGTTGCCGAGTCAGCCAGTGCCTTCCTCATAGGCGGCGTCTACCGCGAAGTGGTCAGCCTCTTCATCTTCCTTCTGGTTTTGACCTTGAGGCCTCAGGGCTTATTCGGTGAAAGGGAGGGGTAACAGGCGATGACCAGGGAGAGAACCCTTCTCACCGCTTTCATCATCCTGGTTTCGATGCTCCTCCCTCTGGTGATAAAGAGGCAGGATGTCATTAACCTCTTAATCCTAATCTTTCTTTTCATCACCCTGGCCCAAAGTTGGAATATCCTCGGCGGCTACACCGGGCAGATCAACCTGGGTCACGCCGCTTTCTTCGGGCTGGGTTCCCTGGCAACCCGCTTTCTTTGGATCTCCGGGAAACCGATCTACCTCAGCCTTCTGGCAGGGGGTGGTCTGGCCGTGGCCTTCGCCCTTCTCATCGGGGCCCCTGCTTTCCGCCTCAAGGGCATATATTTTGCCATCGGCACCCTGGGGCTGGCGGAGATGCTCAGGATCACCGTCGGGAGCGCACTCCCGGTGGTCTCCGCCCTCCCCGCCCATCATATTGTCGTTTACGAGCTTGTGCCTCGATACTACCTTTCCTTAATGTTGGCCCTCCTCACAGTGGGGGCGACCTACCTTTTGGTCAATTCAAGCTTGGGACTGGGGATGATGGCCATTCGGGAGGAGGAAGAGGCTGCGCAATCGCTGGGGGTCAATGCCTTAAAGCACAAACTGTTGGCGCTGTCCATGAGCGCCTTCTTTGCCGGGTTAGCCGGAGGTGTCTTTGCTTTTTACCATGTCAGTTATTATTACGAGTTCCCCTTCGGCCCGATGTGGACCTTTGATGCGTTGCTCATAGCTTTCATCGGCGGTGTGGGCACGATCGTCGGCCCTATCATCGGCACCGTGTTCTATGTCATCGTCAAGGAGGTCCTGGCCGTTGCCCTGGTGGAGGTCCATCTGCTCATATTCGGCGCCCTGTTCATCCTGGTGGTTCTCCTTCTACCCGGCGGCTTTGTTGAGGCCTGGGAGAGGGTCAGGGGACTCTGGCCGACGGGTCCGATTTCAAAGGGTCTGCTCTTTCTGCTGAGAAAAGGTGTTGATTTATTGGCCCGTGGGGCCTTTGATCAAAGGACGAAAGGAGGGTGATCATGGAGGAGTAGCACCACAGCGCGAAGCTTGTGTTCGGTCGAGCGTCAATCATGAGTTAAGGGGAGGTAACCATGAAAGCAGGAGTGGCAAGATGGATTTTGGTTGCGCTTTTGATAAGCGCAATAGTGGTGGGTTGTGCTCCCACCCCTCCACCGGCACCAGAAGCGATAAATATCGGCGCTGTGGTCCCCTTAACGGGGAAATATGCTGGCGGTGGGGCCCAGGTGAAGGCAGGGTATGAATTTGCGGTGGAGGATATCAACGCAGCCGGAGGGGTGTTCGTCAAGGAGTATAATAAGAAGATACCCTTGAAGCTGAACCTCCTTGATGACGAATCAGACCCCACCAAGACGGTGAGCAGGCTCGAGACCCTCTACGCCGAGAATGTAGTAGCTTACCTCGGCGGCTTCGGCAGCGACCTCCACGCCGCGGCGGCGGCCATTGCCGAGAAGAACAAGGTGCCCTACATTGGCGTGGCCTTTGCTCTCTGGAAGATCCACCAGCAGGGGTACAAGTACCTGTTCTCGCCCTTCTGGAAATCACCGGACCTGGGCAAGGGGGTATACGAGTTCCTCAACGAGTTGATCCCGGAGGGTGAAAGACCTACCAAAGTAGCCATCTTCCAGGAGAAGACCGATTGGGGCATCGAGTTGGGAGGGCTGTGGAAGGAAAACGCCCCTGAATACGGGTATGAGGTGGTCGTTTACGAGGAGTATACCCCCAGGGCCAAAGACTTCTCGGACATCATCCTCAAGGCCAAGGAGGCGGGGGCAGAGGCCGTGCTGGCCCTCCCCAACCCCCCGGACGGCATAGCGCTGTTCAAACAGATGAGTGAACTCGGCTTCAACGCCAAGTTCTACTTCTTCATCAGAGCCCCGGACCCGGCCCCTTGGGGAAAGACCCTGGGCAAGGTGGGCGATTACGTGACCCTAGCCCCCGGCTGGCATCACGGGATGGACTTCCCGGGGGTGAAGGAGCTCAACGAGAAGCACCAGGCCCAGTTCGGAAGGCCCGCCGATGTGATGGTGGGCCCGGCCTATGCCTGTGTCCAAATCCTGGCTGACGCCATAGAGAGGGCCGGCACTCTGGACAGGGATAAGATCAGGGATGCCATCGCTGCCACCGATATGACGACGGTGATTGGCTCTGTCACCTTCCGCGAGGATGGCACTGGCGTCGTCCTTGGCCCTATCGTCCAATGGCAGGAGGGGAAGACCGAACTGGTCTGGCCCACGGAGTTTGCCACAGCTCCCTTCGTCTATCCGGCTCCTGAGTGGGATAAAAGGTAGCTGAGGCCACACCCCCTACCTGGGAAAGTGATCGGCTGTGGTGGGGGCGCCGGAGGGGCGCCCAACCCAACCCACAGCGA
>JBHIDP010000205.1:0-4817 GCA_046760185.1 Anaerolineae bacterium | reverse complement strand
CGGTAGTGGCGACTTTAGTCGCTCTCAAGCGGCTGATGCCTCCACTACGAACGCCTTTCGGAGGAGCAACGGTGTGGCTTCTCCTGGCCATAACGGTGGTCCTTTTCCTGACCTTTGACCGCCCTCTGGTGCGTGGAGATGGCTTGGCCTACTTCATGTGGCTCGATTCCATAGCCCGGGACCACGATCTTGAACTGGCCAATCAGGTAGAGCATTTCCACCCCTTCGTCTCCTACCAGGCTTTCTTCAATCAGAAGACCCAAAGATATGTCTCGGTCTTTCCCTACGGTTCGGCCTTGCTCTGGGCCCCCTTTTATTGGCTGGCCATGCTGGCCGATAGAGCCCCCCTTTTCCACATCAACGACCCCTACTTCATCCAGTACCAGGGAATAACCTTCCCCTACAGTTTCTTTACCATGCTAGGCACCAACCTGCTGGCTCTGGCCAGCCTGGCCTTGACCTATGCCAGCGCCAGGAGGTTCGTTCACCCGCTGCCAGCCGCGGCGGCCAGCCTGGCTATTTTTGTGGGCACGCCCCTCCTCTACTACAGCACCATCGAACCCTACAGTTCCCATGTGCCGGGAACCTTCGCTGTGGCCTTGATCCTTTTCCTCTACAGCCGCTACCGAGAGAGGACAAGAACCTGGTTTCTGATGGGTGTCGCGGCCGGACTGGCTGTCCTGATCCGCTGGCAGTTGGCCCTGTACGCCCTGCCCATGATGGCTATCCCTCTGGTCAGAAAGGAATTGGGCAAGGCCGGAACCTTCGCCCTGGGGTTCCTGGCCCTGGCCTGGCACGTGCCCTATAGCTGGCAGGCCATGTTCGGCTCGCCCTGGGTCGTACCGGCCGCCGAGCAGACCGGAGCCAGTTTCCTGCTGGGGCCCGTCTTCATCCGCGAAGTGCTCTTCTCCGGGGAGAAAGGGCTGTTCGTCTGGGCACCCGTGGCGGCTCTGGCCCTGCTGGGGCTGGCCCCCCTTTCCGAAAGGGATAGGGCCCTCTCTTTGGCTATACTCGCTTTCCTCATCCTGCAGACTTTGATCAGCGCCTCCGTAGCTGATTGGTGGGCCGGCTGGGGGTTCGGTATGCGGCGCATGATCGAGCTTGCCCCAGCCCTGGCTCTCGGTCTGGCTGCATTTCTGGCCCCCGCTCATCCGGTCCAGGATTCCTTTTGGAAGAGACTCGCTTCCCTGCGCGCCTACCGCATAGGAGCCTACACCCTGCTGGTCCTCTGCATCGCTTTCAGTCTGCTGCTGCTGTTCTCCCACCTGAATTTCGTCTACACCTCCACGAAGCCAGAGGGGGATACAGCCTTCAGGGAGATAGTCTACCATCTGTATGAATCCAGTCCCTGGATCACCATCCAGGTGATGAAGGAGCACTTCGGCCTCTGGGCCTGGTCGCAACCCGGTCCTTAATGATCGTTGACATTCCCCGTCTTTTGTGTTATACTGACTGCAACCTCGCAGAGGAGAGGATAGCCATGAAGCCTTGGGCCATTTTGCAGCGCGTACCGTCTTTTGACCCTAGCCCGCCAGCCAGGGGGCCAGCCTTCTGGTCTGGATAGTTTTGCTTGGGCAGAGGCGATAGAGAGAGGCTATCGCAGGCTGACTTTCCAGACCACAGGGAAAGTCAGCTTTTTGTTTGAGCAGGAGAGGAAACCATGGTCAAGAAAGTGACACCAAGGAGCAGAGACTATTCACGCTGGTACACCGACGTGGTGCAGCAGGCGGAACTGGCCGACTATGCGCCGGTGCGGGGCTGCATGGTCATCCGCCCCTACGGCTACGCCCTGTGGGAGAACATCCAAGGCAGCCTTGACCGCATGTTCAAGGAGACCGGACACCATAACGCCTATTTCCCACTTTTCATCCCCGAGAGCTTTATCAAGAAAGAGGCAGAGCATGTCGAGGGGTTCGCCCCTGAACTGGCGGTGGTAACCCACGGAGGAGGCAAGAAACTGGAAGAGCCTCTGGTGGTGCGCCCCACCTCGGAGACGATCATCAACGCTATGTTCGCCAAGTGGATACGCTCCTACCGCGACCTGCCGCTGCTCATAAATCAGTGGTGCAACATAGTGCGCTGGGAAATGCGCCCCCGCCTCTTCCTGCGCACCCTGGAATTCCTCTGGCAGGAGGGTCACACCGCCCACGCCACCGCTGAGGAGGCGGAGGCGGAGGCAGAACGGATGCTGGGTGTCTACCAGGAATTCCTGGAGGAGTATGCCGCCATCCCCGTTATCGCCGGACGGAAGAGTGAGTCAGAAAAGTTTCCCGGTGCGGTACACACCTACACCCTGGAAGCGATGATGGGTGACAAACGGGCCCTTCAGTCGTGCACCTCCCACAACCTGGGGCAGAACTTCGCCAAAGTGTTTGGCACCCAGTTCCAGAACGAAAAGAACGAACTGGAGTATGTGTGGCAGACCAGTTGGGGCTTGACCACCCGCACTGTAGGAGCGGTGGTCATGGTCCACGGCGATGACCAGGGGCTGGTTCTGCCGCCACGCCTGGCCCCTATCCAGGTGATCATCATCCCCATCTGGACCTCGGCTGAGGAGAAGGAGATGGTAACAGCGGCCGTGGGTAGGGTCAAAGAGGGACTGGCCTCCCTGGTAAAGTTGCATGTGGATGATCGGGAGGAGTACTCGCCAGGCTGGAAGTTCAACGAGTGGGAGCTGAAAGGGGTGCCTTTGCGGGTTGAGATTGGGCCCAAGGACGTGGCCAAGGAGCAAGCTGTCCTGGTGCGGCGCGATACAGGGAAGAAGGAGACAGTCCCTCAAGCAGATTTGGCCCGGCGGGTGGAGGACCTTCTGGAGGAGGTCCAGTCGAACCTCTATCAGCAAGCCTTGCGCTTCCGCCAGGAGAACAGTTACGAGATAGAAGATTACGGTCAGTTCAAACAAACCATGGAGGAGAAGGGCGGCTTCATCCACGTCCACTGGTGTGGCTCAGCAGCCTGTGAGGCAGCCATCAAGGAGGACACCAAAGCCACCCTGCGCTGTATCCCCTTCGAGCAGGATGGCAAAAAGGGGCAGTGCGTCTACTGTGGGAAGGAAGCCGAGGACAAAGTAATCTTCGCCAAAGCATACTAACTAAAACAACCCTCCACCTTCTTCCTCAGACTGAGCACCAGGTCACAGTGAACAGAGAAACACAAAGCAAAGGGATGGGGCTGCTGCTGGTCCTGGTGTGGCTGGTGGCCGCTTGTACTACTTCGACTCAGACCGGGGAGACAACGATGGCTCCCCCACAGCCCACCGCCGAGCCAAGGCTCTACCTCAGCCGCACCCCTACCGCGGTGCCACTGGCCACCGCAGATCCTCTTCCTACAGGGACCTTAACCCCTACAGCCACAGCCACCGCTACCGGCACACCAACGACAACAGCCACACCATTGCCCCCCTCCCCTACCCTCCCCCCACCATCGTCCACGCCCGGCCAGGGGAGCACGGAGCAGAGCAGGCTGGCCACCCCAGGGGGCGAGCGTCTGGTGCTGGCCCTCTTCTTCCCCTGGTACGAAGCCGACGATTGGGCCAGCGGCAAGATGTCGGACCGGCCGGCGGTGCTCTACGACTCACGCCATGAGGCCGATCTACGCCGCCAGGTAGATCAGGCCCGGGCCGCTGGTCTTGATGGCTTCATCAGCGACTGGTTCTACGAAGGTCACAAGACCGATAGCAGCTTCGAGAAACTGCTGACCGTTTCTGCCGGCACGGGCTTCCACTCTGCTCCCCTGCTGGACTTCGCCGCCACCGACGTGCTCCACACCCCCCAGCGCATGGTCGAGGCCCTGCGCTACCTGATGCAGAAATACAGTGGTCATCCCCAGTTCCTGCGCATCGCTGGCCGTCCCTTGCTGGTCTTCTGGGCTCTACCCAGGGTGCCACCCCTGCCAGGCTCGTCGCCCCTGGAAACGTGGCGCTGGATCCGCCATCAGGTTGATCCTAACCGCACCGCCTTCTGGCTGGCCGAAGGGGTGGACCTGAGCTATCTGGAACTCTTCGACGGCATCTACTTCTTCGACATCAGTTGGGCGGCCGATCCTCGCTCGGCCAATGCTTCCCTGCAGCGAAAATGGTCTGCATACAACGCGACCCATGGCACGGCCAAGCTCCTGGTGGCTACAGCCATGCCTGGCTACGACGATACCCGCCTGGGGCGACCCGAGGGGCGCATCCGGGAGCGCCAGAATGGCGAATACTACAACCAATCCTTCGCCGCGGCCATAGAGATCAACCCCAGCATCATCGTCATCAACAGCTTCAACGAATGGTACGAGGGCACTCAGATTGAGCCCAGCGTCACCTATGGAAATCTCTACCTTGACCTGACCGGTGAGTGGGTGGCCAGGTTCAAGCAATAGGAGCGTGGCCAAAACCTGTGGGCAGTGAGGACCTATGAATCTTGACAGCGTAAGTCCAGCGTGGTATCCGCCCCCAATGAGAGGGTACAAACGTAGCACCGATGCCTCCCGTGCCTGTCATTGCGAGGAACAGCTTCACCGCAGTACTTTTGGGATATAGAAGGAGCTGAAGATCTATGGAGAAATCGCAAGCCGCCGCCGACCAGACCACTCGGATCTTCGGCCTGGCCGACCTGATGCTCCTCTTGCTGGTCCTCATCTGGGGGGTCAACTTCACCGTTCTCAAGACCGCCCTTCAGGAGATGTCCCCCCTGGCCTTCAACGGCCTCCGTTTTGGCCTGGCCACCGTGCTCATGGTGGGACTGGCCAGGGGGATTGAGGGAAATCTGAGCCTGACCAGGAGGGATGTCAGGGCCCTATTGGTTCTCGGCCTGGTAGGGAACACCTGCTACCAG
>JBHIDP010000204.1:0-4817 GCA_046760185.1 Anaerolineae bacterium | reverse complement strand
GCGAGACTGTGCGCACGTCGTAGCCATCAACGGTGATAGCTCCCTGATCAACGTCGTAGAAACGTCCCAACAGGCGCACCAATGAACTCTTGCCAGCCCCCGTCTCCCCTACAAAGGCCACCGTCTGACCCGGTTCCACCACCAGATTGACATTGTTCAGCACCCTCGTCTCCCCATCGTAGCCAAAGGAGACGTTGAGCAGGCATACCCGTCCCTCTAGGGGCGGCAGGTCGAAAGCTCGATCTGGCTCCACGATATCCGGCTCGGTATCCAGCAGCTCGAAGATGCGCTCGCCAGCAGCCATGGTGGCCTGCAAAGTGTTGTAGCGTCGGGCCAAGTCGCGGATCGGATCGAAGAAGCGTTCAATGTAGAGCACGAAAGCTACCAGAAGGCCGGCTGTAAGCTGCTGGCCTAAGACCTGGCTGCCCCCGTACCAGATGACCATAGCCACAGCCAGGGCATCAATGAGATCAACGGTGGGGAAGAAAAGGGCGGAGAGACGGGCGGCGGAGAGATTGGCCTCCAGATGGTCGCGGTTGATACTATCAAAGTGCTGGAGGTTCTCATCCTCGCGGCAGAAGGACTGCACAACACGTACGCCTGAGATGTTCTCTTGCAGGCTGGCATTGACCCGGCCGATCCTGCGGCGGACGTCCCGGTAGGTGTCTCGGGCATGGACCCGCCAGAAATTGGTCACGGCGGCCATGACCGGGAGGAGGGTGAAGGTAAGGAGGGACAACCTAGCGTTCATGGAGAGCATGATCAGAATGATGCCGCTCAGGGTGAAGAAATCGCTAAAAACGGCGATGATGGCCCAACTGATGAACTCTCGCAGTACCCCCACATCCGAGAGGAGGCGGGACATGATACGCCCCACCTTGTGCTGATCGTAGAAGCTCAGGGAAAGCTCCTGCAAATGGTTGAAAAGCTGAGTGCGAATGGTGTAGATAACGCTCTGGCCCACCCAGGACATAACGTAGATTTGGCCGTAGGTAACACCCCAGGAGCAGAGGTTGGCCAGCAGATAGAGGGCCACTATCTGAGTCAACAGGGTCAGGTTGTGCCCCCCTATGGCCGAATCCAGAGCTACCTTGATGAGGTAAGGGCCCGCCAGATTGGTTAAGGCGTTGATACCGTTAAAGAGCAGGGCCAGGAGGATATGTCCCTGGTGAGGAGTCACATACCTCAGGAGCCGCATCATGATCTGATGGTCATAGGCCTTGCCCAGGACTTCATCATCGTGTTCGGTTTTGCTCCCTTGAGATTTGGTCTTTCTTTTGCTCATAGCATCTTCTTTATTCAGCTCTCAGTCTTTCTAACACCCTCAGTTTCCCCAATTCCTCCTGCTCTCGCAGTTGCAGATCATATATCTCTCTATACAGTCCACCCCTGGCCAACAACTCCTCATGGGTACCCTGTTCGGCGATGCGGCCGTCGTCCAGAACGATGATCTGGTCGGCATTCAGCACAGTGGTCAGGCGCTGGGCGATGACGAAGGTGGTACGTCCGCGCATGAGGGTAGCCAGCGCCTGCTGGATGAGATACTCGGTCTCCGTATCCACGCTGGAAGTGGAGTCATCCAGGATAAGGATGGGTGGATCGAGGAGGAGTGCCCGGGCGATAGCTACCCGTTGACGTTGACCGCCGGAGAGGGTAATACCCCGCTCACCGACCAGCGAGTCGTAGCCATCGGGGAAGGCGGTGATAAAGTCGTGGGCGTAGGCTGCCTGGGCCACCTCGATAATCTCCTCTATCGTCGCCTCAGGACGGCCATAGGCGATGTTTTCCCGGATGGTGGCTGAGAAGAGGAAAGTATCCTGCAGGACGATACCGATCTGCCGCCGCAGTGACTCCAGAGTGACATCCCGGATGTCGTAGCCATCAATAGTGATCCGGCCCTGGGTGACGTCATAGAATCGAGGTAGAAGGTTGATGATGGTGCTTTTGCCTGAGCCGGTGGAGCCCAGAAGGGCGATCACCTGGCCAGGCTCAGCTCTGAGATTGATTCCCTTTAGAACCAATTCTCCCCCATCGTAAGCGAAGTGAACGTCCTCAAAGCGGACATACCCCTCAACGGGCGGCAACTCAAAAGCTCCGGGAGTTTCTCTGACAACGGAAGGGGTATCCAGGATTTCGAAGATCCTTTGCCCTGAAGCGATGGCGCGGCTGCTGATGTTGACGATCCAGCCCAGGCGACGCACGGGCAGGGCAAGCATCAACAGATAGCTGTTGAAGGCTACCAGGGTACCGATGCTCAACTCCCCGGCCACCACCTTTCGCCCGCCATACCAGAGGATGAGAGCGGTGCTGACGCTGATAAGGAAGAACATCAAGGGGAAGTTGCTGGCCCAAAGGCGAATGACCCTCAGACGACGATCCATCAACTCACGGTTCTCGCTGGCGAATTTGTCCTTCTCATACTCCTCACGGGCAAAAGCTTTTACCACCCGCACACCGGCCAGATTCTCTTGCAGGGTGGTGCTCATGGCTGCAAACTGCTCCTGGATGCGTTGGAAATGGGGACGCAAGGCCAGTCCGAAACGAACAGTGATGAAAAGGAGCACCGGTATGGGCGTTAAACCGACCAGAGTCAATTGCCAGTGCACCGAAAGCATAAGGATCAAGATACTGAAGAAGATGAAAGTAGTGTGGACCAGATCAATGAGCCCGATGCCGGTGAAGCGCTGCACCATCTCCACGTCGCTGGTTGCCCTGGACATCAGTTGGCCGGTTTGGGCTCTGTCGTGGAAGGCGAATGACAACCGTTGCAGATGATCGTAAAGCTCATTACGCAGGTCGTAGGCTATCCGGTGAGAGAGCCACTCTGTCAGGTATTGTTGACCGAAGGCAAAGGCTGACTTAAACAGGTTTACCCCTACGATAGCAGCCGCGGCCAGCAGCAAAAAAGATCGCTGACCCCCAGCCAGGCCCCGATCAATAACCTCCTTTATGAGCCAGGGTACTGTCAGGTTGAGCAGCGTGACGGCCGCAATACACAGGTAGGCCAGGATTGCCCGTTGCGAGTACGACCTCATATATTTCAACAAGCGCACCAATGTCACCATAGGACAATTCCTTTAGGAGTCAGGGATAACACAAAAAGAAAAGCCGTGGACTGTATCTTTAACGCTACGCCCACGGCTTTCGTCTTGAGGGCCAAAAGTTTTTCCATCAGAAGGGCGCAGCACGCCAAGGGGCGATGGACTCAACTCCACCGCTTTCAGTTACAGCAGCTTCGACGCCAGACCACTTGATCATCTGTCACATTTATGAGATGGCTTCGAGTCTCTCACATCTCACGGCTATGTGAGGATCGGTAGCGTTGGTTGAAGAATTCAATCACCCCGGGTAGAACCGAGATGAAAATAATAGCCAGGATGGCCAGAGTGAAGTTGTTTTTCACAACAGGAGTATTGCCAAAGTAGTAACCTCCAAAGAGGAAAATAGCGATCCAGGCCAGACCTCCGAAAACGTTGTAACTGATGAAACGCCCATAGGTCATCCTCCCAATACCGGCCACAAAGGGCGCAAATGTACGAATGATCGGAACGAACCTGGCTATAACAATTGTCTTTCCTCCATGCTTTTCATAGAAATCATGGGTGCGGTCCAGGTACTCCTTGTTCAGGAAACGGACATCTTCCTTATGAAACACCTTCGGACCCACATAGTGCCCTATCCAGTAGTTCACTGTATCTCCGACGATAGCCGCGAGGCTGAGTAGAATGTATAGCCATCCGACTTCCAGTGAACCGAGAGCGGCAAAGGTGCCTGCCGCAAAAAGCAGAGAATCCCCAGGAAGGAGGGGAGTTACCACCAGCCCCGTTTCGCAAAAGATGATGAGGAAAAGGAGCAAGTAGGTCCAAACGCCGTAATTTTGGATGACCACGTTCAGGTGTTTGTCGAGATGCATAAAAAGCTCGATTAGATTCTTGATCACTTCCATAGTTTGTTCTTCCTTGTTTATTTCATCGGGAAGTCCATCCATGCCCCGCAAACGAGTGTAATCCTTTGTTCTCGAGGGGTGCTTGAAGGATGATCTTACTGCAAACAAAAGGAGCGGGTGATGGGATTCGAACCCACGACATCCTGCTTGGGAAGCAGACGCTCTGCCAACTGAGCTACACCCGCTCGACTCCTGGCTGGAATCATTATATAATAAAAACAGGGAAGATGTCAAACAAGTTCTGAACCAGGATCACCCTCCTCCCTTTTATGGGCACGGGCGATGGCTTCCTTCTCCTCCTCGGTCAGGGCATACTCGGAACCCCATCTGGATAGGGGCTTGGCATAGACCCGGCTTTCGGTGCGGCTGTGAAGACTGGTGATCACCACTCCATCTCCCTGGGAATCGGCCAGCACTATGGAGAAGCTCTGATCGCCGCCCCGGTCGGAAAAGGGGTTGAAGCGCACCATCCCTACCCGCTGCAAACTGCGCTGAAGCCCTCTTTCCATCTCCTGGGCAACATGGGTGAGTTGGTCAACCTGGGCTTTGGCCTGCTCTACCTGGGCAATGTGATAGTTCAGGATCTCCTCCAGGTCTTGGCCCTCCACCCCGGTCACCAGACTGCGGTATGCGGTCAGGGTTTGCCTCAAGCGCAGGAAGAGGAGGATCAGCCCAGCGGCGAGGATAAGGACGAGGAAAGCCAGGCCGAGCCAAAGCTCCGCTCCATAGTTTTGATACAGTTGATAGAAGGCTGCCATCTTCTCACCTCCAGGGCACGTGGCCTATATTCTACCCGATTTATGTTCCGTAGTCAATTTCAATAGAGTCTGGCTAAAATCTGTGGAGGAGTGGAGCCTTCAGGCGGATAAAA
>JBHIDP010000203.1:0-4884 GCA_046760185.1 Anaerolineae bacterium | reverse complement strand
GGCTCCCATGCCCGTTTTGGGCGGCGTGGGAGCCGCCTCTGCTGACTTTTCGGATAGGCTCTAACTCTACAAGAAAGACCAGCGCAGAGGAGGTGAACTTGACCAATCTGTTGTGGATGTTTTCACGTTTTAACCTGCTAAGTCTTATTGATATTCTATTGGTTGCCGTAAGTATCTTCTTCGTGCTCTATCTGATTCGGGGAACGCAGGCGGTTCAATTATTGAGAGGCGTTATCCTGCTGGTTTTTGTGGCCATTCTGGTCACGAATTTCTTTCAACTGACGGCCTTCAGTTGGCTTATCAAGAACTCCATTCCGGCCCTGCTGGTGGCCATTCCCGTCATCTTTCAACCTGAACTGCGCCGTGCCCTGGAACGTTTGGGACGGGCGGGCTTTCTCATTAACCGGGTCCAGCCGGAAGCAATGGCCGTCAAGGTCATCAATCATATATCTCGGGCAGCCAGGATACTGTCTGAAAAGCAGCATGGAGCGTTGATCGTGCTGGAACGGGAGACCGGGCTCCAGGAATATGCCGACACCGGGATAGAGTTGAACAGCGATGTTTCGAGTGAGTTGCTGGCGACTATCTTCTACCCCAACACTGCTCTCCATGATGGAGCTGTCATTGTCCGTGAAGATCAGGTTGCGGCTGCCGCTTGCATCCTGCCTGTCAGCGAGCGCGTTCTCTCTGACCGACATCTGGGTCTGCGCCATAGGGCTGCTGTGGGTGTCACCGAGCAAAGCGATGCTATCTCCATCGTTGTCTCCGAGGAGACGGGCATCATTTCTATCGCCCACAATGGTCGCATGGTGCGACATCTCGATGAAACTCGTTTGAGGAAAATCTTGCGTGCTTTCTATCTTCCCCGGCCTGCCTTTGAGCGGCGTCTGCCCCGCTGGCTGAAGCGCGCTGCCTGAATGAACCGAGGCAAGTTATGTTACGCATTCTCCTGGACAATATCGGTTCGGCCGTGCTGGCCCTCTTTCTGGCCGTAACCATCTGGGTCCTGGCCAGCAGTGAGCAAAACCCTCCGCGAGAGGATTTCTATCGCGACTCCCTTCCTATAGAGGTTGTGAACCGGCCGGAAGGCCTGGTGCTGTATGAGGAGGTGGATCACTCGGTGATGGTGAAGCTCAGGGCTCCAGAGACCAGTTGGGGTCGCTTACAGGCCAAGAGCTTCCGAGCGTATGTGGATCTGGCTGATCTAGCACCGGGCCTGCATGAGATAGCCGTTCAGGTCCAGGTAGCTGATCCGCTGGTGACAGTATTGGAAAAGGATCCGGCCACGGTGACCATGCGCCTGGAGGAGCTGAGGGAGAGGAAGATGTCGGTGCAGGCTAATGTGATAGGCAGCCCTCCACTGGGCTACATCTTGCGCCCGCTTGTGGTCTCCCCGTCAGAGGTGGTGGTCAAAGGACCTCAGACCTTGGTCGAGCAGACGAGCGAGGTGGTGGTGGAGGTGGCCTTGCTGGGTGCCAAGAGCACCTTCGAGCGGGAGTTTCCGGTGGTTGCTCAAGATTCGCGAGGCAAGCCAATACCACGCCTGGAGATTTCCCCCTCTATGGTTATGGTGCAGGTGCCCATTGAACAGAGGCTGGGGTACAAGGACGTATCGGTCAAAGCTGTTACCCAGGGGACGGTGGCCCCCGGCTACTGGATTAGCAATATTCGTGTTGAGCCTTCAACCCTGATGGTCGTTGGCAGCCCGGCTGTCATTGAAGCCATAGCTGGCTTTGTGGAGACCGAAGTGGTTGATATCAGCGACGTTAAGGGCAACGTCATAAAGCGGGTTGGGTTGGTGGTGCCGGAGGGGGTGTCAATCCTCAACGAGCAGAGCGTCCTGGTCCGCATTGATGTCACGGCCGTCCAGGGTGGACAGACAGTGCAGCGAGAGCCTGTAGCGCGTGGTCTTGCTCTCGGCTTGCAGACCACCATTTCCCCCGAGGTGGTTGATGTGATCCTTTCCGGACCATTGCCTGTCCTGCAGGAGTTGGAACTGGAGGACGTGCAGGTCATTGTTGATCTGGTGAACAAGGAACCAGGGACCTACAAGATTCAACCGACAGTTATCGCTCCTACCTCCCTGAATGTTGAGAGCATTGTCCCCGACAGCGTGGAGGTGGTAATAGCGGCCGCGGAAGAAATTGAAGAGGATATCCAGTAGGGGTAAACTTGTCTTATGGCTAAGCCTTTGGTAGCTATCGTCGGCCGGCCTAATGTAGGGAAGTCAACCCTTTTCAATCGCCTGGTGGGGGAACGAGTGGCTATTGTCGAAGATCTGCCCGGCACCACTCGTGATCGCCTTTACGCCGAGGCTGAATGGAACGGAGTGCCCTTCACCTTGATTGATACCGGTGGCCTGATAGTTCGCCGGGAAGAAGGGTTGCTGGCTCAGGTGCGGGGACAGGCGGAGATGGCCATTGCCGAGGCAGATGTGGTCATCTTCCTCACCGACGTTAAGGAGGGGTTGACGGCCAACGACCAGGATGTGGCCGACATCTTGCGCCGCTCACAGAAACCGGTCATTTTGGCCGTGAACAAAGCCGATAACGAGGCCAGACGCCAGGAGGCGGTGGAGTTCTACAGTCTGGGTCTGGGAGAACCGTTTCCTATCTCTGCCCTCCATGGCACGGGTGCCGGAAACTTGCTCGACAAGGTTGCTGACTCACTGCCGCCGCCGGAGGAAGAGGGAGAAACGGAGGCGGTCAAGGTGGCCATCGTTGGTCGTCCCAACGTGGGCAAGTCATCGCTTCTCAATGCCCTCCTGGGCCGCGAACAGGCTATCGTTCATGAGGAGCCGGGAACTACGCGGGATGCCATAGACACTGAAATGTTTTGGCGCGGGCAGCCGGTTATACTGATAGACACGGCGGGCATCCGCCGCCGGGGACGAATTGAGCCGGGGGTGGAGCGGTATAGCGTACTGCGTGCGCTGAAGGCCATCAACCGCGCGGACGTGGCTTTGCTCCTCATTGACGCGGTGGAAGGGGTCACAGCTCAGGATGCGCATATTGCGGGTTACATCCTGGAGGAAGCGGTGAGTGTGGTGGTGGTGGTCAACAAGTGGGACCTGGTGAAAAAGGACACCCACACCATGGGCGAGTACACGGCCCAGATCCGCCAGGCCCTCAAATTCATGCTCTACGTACCGGTCCTCTTCGTCTCCGCTCTGACCCGGCAGCGAGTAGACCAGACCATGGATACCGCCCTTCGGGTCAGGGAGGAGCGATTGAAGCGCATCCCTACTGCCGAACTCAACCGGCTCCTGCAAGAGGCGGTGGTCCAGCACGCCCCTCCCTCCAAGTGGGGCAAACGCCTGAAGTTCTACTACGCTACCCAGGCCTCAGTTGATCCGCCCACCTTTGTCTTCTTCGTCAACGATTCACGCCTGGTCCATTTCTCCTACGAGCGCTATCTGCAGAACAGGATCCGTAAACAGTTTGGTTTTGAGGGAACTCCTCTAAGGCTGAATTTCCGCGACGGGAAAGAGTGAGCTGGGTTGGTGGGTAGAATGGCAAAGTGCCTTGTTCTCATCCTGTTAGTTGCTATCCTCTTGTTCGCCGCTTTACCGCAGGACATGGATGCGCGGAAGGATTCTCCTACAGTTGGTGACCGTGCTCAAGGGCGTCTCGAAGAGCGGGACCGCTTGCGCGTTCTCTACCTTAGGGGGGAGCCTTACCAGATGGGATTTCAGCAAGGCCTGCTCTTGCGGGATGAGATAAGGGCTCTTGTCCGTGATTTTCTGTATGGGGACCTGGTCCTGGGCAGCGGTGTACCCTATCCACTCCTCCTGGCCCACGCCCGTCTGCTGCAAAACTACATCCCTCATGAGTATCGGGAGGAGATACAAGGGATTGCAGAGGGGGCCGGTGTCTCCTATCTGGATATCCTCATTCTGCATACCTTCCCGGACAGTATCCAACAGCCATTTCCCCTTCAGGCAGCACGCACCATTCTGACTGCCACTCAAGTTTCCAGTCCCCCTAAGCCACCTGAACTCCTGGCGACCTCGATGGAATTGAAACTGCCCGGGCCAACCTCCGTAGCGGAAGTGGCACGCGAACAGGGAGCTGTTACCACCGACGAGGATTTCTACCCTTGCGCCAACCTGGCGGTATGGGGAGAGGCCACGCGAGATGGCAAACTTTTGCATGGCCTCGAGGTCGGCTATCCGGACCGTGACTTTCTTGAGCGGTATGGGGTGGTCGTAGTGCGAGAGCCAGCCGTAGGTAACGCTTCTATCACGATTGGCTGGGCAGGGATGGCAGGAGCGTTAGCTGGCCTTAACGAGGAGAAGATTTCGGTAGGGTGGATGGCTACACCCTCACAGGATACCTCTACTACCGGTATGCCAGTTCCCTTTCTGGTGCGCCAGGTTCTGGACCGGGTTGGAGACCTCTCCACTGCCTTGCGTGTGGTAGCCAGCTCAACCCGTACCCTGGGCGGGACCCTTCTGATCGGGGACGGCAAGCCGCCAAAAGCAGTTATCATAGAGTTCTCAGCTCACCGCTACTCTGTATTAGAAGCTGAAGGGAGCTTCCTGTTTCACACCGGGCACTATCTGAAACCGGATTTACTGGAGACAGAACAATTCCTTTTCACATCTGACATGTCGCCCAGCGCGAAGGTCAGTGTAGGTCGGTATATGGACCTGCAGGAGCGTTTGCAGGCCAACTATGGCTGGTTCTCAGCGGGAAAGGTTACAGCACTGTTGAGACGAACGGGGCAAGCTCTTACTGGAAGAGCTCGTTCAATTCGCTCTCAGTCCTGTTGGTCCGATTCCTCTTACAGTGTTGTCATGGCCGCCAGTGACCTGCATCTGTGGATAGAAGGGCCCCACTCAGCCTCGGAGCAGGCCCCAAGCTGGCAACTGTCCCTGCCGCC
>JBHIDP010000202.1:0-4991 GCA_046760185.1 Anaerolineae bacterium | reverse complement strand
AAATATACGAAGTACTTCGCAATACTGCAGTATTGCGAACCTAATGCTTTATTTTCTCTGTTCTGTTTCCTCGCTACCTCCTCCTTTCAACTTCAAATTGTCGAGCGGACTGCGGATGCGCCCCAGCACCTTGTTGCTCACGTGGGTATAACGCTGAGTAGTGCGCGGGTCCTTGTGCCCCAATAACTCCTGAATGTACCGCAGGTCCGTTCCGCTCTCCAGCAGGTGCGTGGCAAAACTATGCCGCAACGTATGGAGCGTTGCATCCTTCTGAATCTCGGCTTTCTCCCGCGCTGCTTCAAACACTTTCTGGATTGTCCGGGATGAAATGTGCCTCCCCGGCTTGGCCTCAGGGAACAGCCACCCCTTAGGGTCTGGTTTGTATTCGGCCTGATAAACTTGCAAAACCTCCAGTGCGGCCTCGGCCAGCAACGTGTAACGGTCCTTGTTCCCCTTCCCACCCCGGATGAACACCAGCCGCCGTTCGACGTCCACATCGGCCACCTTCAGCCGCGCCGCCTCGCTCACCCGCAACCCGCTGGCGTAGATCAGCATTAAGATCGCCCGGTGTTTCAGATTGCCTACCGTCGCCAGTAGCCGGGCTACCTCCCCCTGGCTGAGCACCATGGGCAACGAATGCCCTTCCTTCGGTCGCGGCAGCGAGGCTACCATCTCCGGCTGCTTCACCACCCACCGATAGAGAAACTTGAGCGCACTGACTGCCTGATTCCGATAAGAGACCGATACCTCCCGATCCTCCGCCAAGTGCAACAGGTAGGCCCGCACATCCTCCACCGTAACCCCTTGTGCTGCCTTGCCCACCCACTTCAGGAATCGCTGTACCTGACCCTGATATGCCTTCTGCGTCCTTGGGCTGTAACCGCGCAGCTTCAGCTCCGTCTCCATGGTTGCCAATATCTCTGCGACCACGTTCCGGGCCGGCCGCAACACCGGGTCTACCTCCACCTCTTCTCCAGCAAACAAGGCCAGCAGCCGCTCCACCATCCCTTCACTGCGGGGCACTGTCCACACTTTCTCCTCGGGGTGCCAGCGGCGTCCCTCAACTGTCTTAATCTTCGCCACCCGTTCCGGGGCATAAGGCAAGACCACGATGAGCTGGCCCGAGTCCCGCGGCTTGATCCTGATCAGAGCCATCACAGTCCCCCTCGCCAAGAAGATAAACTATCGCCCGCAGTATTCCCCCATTCGACATTATATCAAAAGTTCGAACATTTGTCTACAGAGTATTGCGTCTCTTGGCCGCCAACCTTCAGTGTGCCTATTGGAATCTGTCGAGAGAGGTGACGATTTCGTAGATGAACACCGGACGCTGCCAGGCATCGTCCAGGGTGTCCTGGAGCTTGAGGGACGGATAGGTGGTTTGACCCCGGTACAGGGCGCTGAGCCAGCGGGGGTGGTCCCATTGCAGGATGAGATGGGTGGCTCCATATCTGGAAGCGGCGGCAAGGGTCGCTTCGAGGCCATCGTTGGGGATGACGATGGCTGGCCGCCCGGTGAAATAGAAGTAGGCCGGGGGATTGACCACCATGACCGGGGCTTCACCGCCCTTGAGGTCCTGTAGATGATCCCCCACCTCTTGATAGAACAGAAAACGCTGGTTCCAGGGGAGGAGGACGGCTTTCTCGCTCTGGGTCGGGAATACGCTCTGCACATAGATCAGCAGGCTGAAAGCGGCCGCCAGACCTACAGCTCCGGCGGCAAAGAAGGGCTGAGCGGTGGCCAGCTCCCAGTTCGGACGCAAGCGTTTGCCGTAGGCCACTACCTGGTCCAAAGCGGCTGGGACTGCGGCTGCCAGGAAAGGGAGGAGGGCCGTGGCGGAGTGAAGCATGCTCCCTCTTATACCGGGGAAGGGGAATATCAGGCTCATGGCCAGGTAGAGGAAGGCCAGATAGAGCAGGGGGGGATGAAAGATTGGGTACCGTCGCCCTTGCCATAGACCAAGCAGGGCCAGGGGAAACAGGAAGAAGTGAAGGCCGCCAGCCAGGGTCAACAGGTTGTGCCAGGCTGCCCGGGCCCTGGATGCCAAAATCGTCTGCCACCCCTCAGCCAGGAACTGCTCCATTGACAGTTCTTTGGAGAAGCTGAAGATATCATCGTAGGTCTGAAGGAAGACAGTTTTGATTCCTCCCCCCGGCAGCAGGGTTCCCATCGTCCGCCAGTTTCGCCCGAACCAGGGAGCCATTATCAGGAGATAGCCACCCAAAAGGAGCGCAAGGCTTAGAATAGAAGCTTGCCCTCTATTTGGCGTGTCTCTGCTCATGACTTTCCAGGCCAAGAGTACGAGCACTACCACCAGAAGGATTATGCCATCGGCCCGGGCCAGGTGGCTAAGGCCAGCCAGTATCCCCACCATCAGAAAATATCCTCGTCGGCCTGTAGATAGCCCGTAGTGCATGACCAACAGGCAGAGGCTGCCGGTCATGGCGAAGGGAGCGAAGCTGTCCACAGCCACCCAGTAGGGGGTGTAGAATCCACTGAAGGTAACCAAAGCAGCAGCGGTGAAGGCATGGCGGCGGTTGTTGGACAACTGGTAGCTCAGCCAGTAGGTGAGGGGCGATAACAGCGCCGAGGTCAGCACAAAGGGGAGTTGAGCGGTGCGGTACGATGATCCAAGAAGGAGAAAGAAGGGATAGACCATGATGGAGCTTAGAGGCATCCAGAAGAGGTTGCTGGCATGGGTGACGTCCCCTGGGAGCTCCAGATAGTTCCAGACAAAATCCTCGACGAAGCCCCGACCGTGGTGGAGGTTGAGGGCGATATCGTAGTAATAGTAAGCGTCCATGTATCCCGGCTGGGTGATCGGTACGGCACTCAGGACCCGCACCAGCAAGGTCAGCAGGAAAACAGCAGCAATTGGACGGTAAACGTTCTTAGCGTTCATAGTGTACTGTTCAAGGGGCCTCGAATCGGTACAGGACGTACTTTCCATTGTCGTCCCTGTAGATGGGGGTCAAGTATCTCCTTTCAAACTCCTCCAGCGCCCGAGCTTCATCCGCTCCAACCAGGTCGGAAAGGTTCTCCAGAGTGAACAGCACCCCCCACTGGTAGATGAGAACATGGGTGATCCCTTCTCGTCTGAGGTGAGCTACTACCCCTTCCACGCTCCCCTCCAGGTGGAGAAGGTGAGCGAAGTTGTCCAGTATGGCGTCGGGCCAGGTTGCCCGCTGGCTGTAG
Source organism: Anaerolineae bacterium (assembly GCA_046760185.1). GTDB lineage: Bacteria > Chloroflexota > Anaerolineae > JBHIDP01 > JBHIDP01 > JBHIDP01. The sequence goes on along the minus strand of JBHIDP010000202.1, from coordinate 1,796 downwards.
TAGGAACGCGGCTCCCACAAGAAGAGCAGCCTGGCCGAGGTCGGGAGGCTGTCGTTGATGTAGGACATGGCTCTATAATGATCTCCCAGAACCCGGGTGAGATAACCATCCTTGCTTTCCAGGCCGGTCAGGTAAGGCAGAGGGTTCAGGGTCAGGAAATCCAGACCTTGGGATACCAGGTTGAGCACCAGGGCCATGGCTATCACCAGCAGCAGAAATCGCTTCAGCGAAAACTGGGGACGAGCGATCCTCTCCAGGCCGTTCAGAGTATGGGCCGCCACTGGGCTGAGGAGGATAAGGGTGGGCAGGAGCAGCCTGGATTGCCAAAGCGAGGCAGAATAGACCACCCCCAGAGTCCAGAAAGTGTATTGAAGCCCGACGAAGAAGAGGAGGTAGTTGACTGCCTGCCTCTCTCTCCGACCTTCTCTCAAGTCAAGGAGGCGAGGGAAGATGCGTCCCAGAAGGATCAGGGGGAGGAGGGCCAGGAGGATTGGTCCGGTGCGGCCGTCGTAGAAGTTTGCGTCCCGATACCCCAGGGTTGCTACCCAGGGCAAGGTCGCCAGGTCTATCAAGTTCAGGCCCAGACCGGTCCCCGCCCGTTGGTACCAGGTGGCTCGAAAGGTGTCCCAAGCAACCCCACTGAAGAGGAAGGGATAGACGGGATTGCCGGTGAAAGCCAGATTCTTCAGGTACCAGGAGGAGGCAAACAGGCCGACCACCAGGCTGAAGATGAAGGCCGGTGCCATGGCTTGAAGGTTCCCTCCGCCCCCCCCTGTGGTTGATGCCTCTCTCTGCCTCGACCAGGCCCACCACAGCAGGAGGGTCAACAGGGCCAGGGGGGTGACGAAGCCAGTGTACTTTATGCTCATGACCAATCCGGCCAGAGAGCCGGAAAGGATGAGCCAGCCTCGCTTTCCGCTGTGGCGCCAGTTGATCAGAGCATAGAAGGCCGCGAAAGTGTAGAAGGCCAGGGCCACATCGTTGTAGGCCCAACTGGAGAGGAGGGCCAGCATCGGCATGGAAGCGGCTATGGCCACCGTCAACCAGGCTGTCGAAGGCGCTAGGTAGCGTCTGGCAAAAAGGTACAGGGAAGCCAGGGTGAGAGGGCCGTAGGCAAAATGGATCAGTTTGGCAGCCACATCCCCCTTGAGGAGCATGGCGTAGGCGAAAAGGGTCTCCATCAGAGAGGGAAAATGGAAGTGAGGTGCCCTGAAGTCCGGGGTGATACGCTGAGCCTGGATGTAAAGCTTGGGTCCGGTCAGGTGGTAGAATAGAGCATCCCAACTGATGGGAGGGGCCAGGGCTAGAAAAAGGCTCATCAGGCCGGTGAGGGCCAGATAGGAGGCCAGGGGGCGAGGGATGGATTTCAACTCCTCCCAAGCGCGTCCGCCCAAGATCAAAATCTGGCGCCACTGGGGGTAGAGGAGCAGGGCCAGGCCGGCCGATAGAAGGTAGAACAGCCAGGCCTGAAACAGGCCGACCAGACCCAGGGCCAGGCTGACCAGGGAGAGGAGCCCCAGACCTAGCCCGGCGGCCATGACCAACTCTTCGGCCAGGGAGGCGGGAGCAAAGCCACAACGCTCAAAAAGCCAGCGCCCCAGGGCCATTCCCAGCAGCACGATGAAGGAGGCGGTAGCCAGGTTCAGGACCACATCCACCAGGGCCAGGGCGTTGGCCAACTTGGCTGGCTTCTGCACCAGATAGAAACTGGCATAGACAGCGAAGACCCAGAGGAGTGAGAGGATGACTATCAGCAACCAAGTTGTGCGGGATAAGGGTTTCATCGTTTTTGGTTT
>JBHIDP010000201.1:0-5009 GCA_046760185.1 Anaerolineae bacterium | reverse complement strand
GGTCCGTGCTGGTGGTTGCACATTTGACCGGCTGCTTATCAGGTGATATTATTTTTATCATCCCCTAGTCCGTTCTCCAAGAAGCTGGAGGTTAAAGATGAGATCGTTATTTCTCTGTATTGCTGTTGCTACGCTATTGATTGCAGCCGGGTGCGCGGGACCACAACCGACAGTTACCCCATCACCGACCGCCATCGGGCCGCCAGCCCAACCGACGCCCACTTCCACGCTGGAACCCACGGCCACACCGGAGCCCACGGCCCCGCCGACGACCCCTGGCCCCACGCCGGTGCCTGCCGAGGCCGTCTTCCTGGGCTACATGCCTGCCTTCCACGCCCCGGAATTGGCGGTAACTTTGGGCGGCCGCTGGGACCGCCCCTTTTTCGAAGCCTTCGGCTGGAACACCATCGAGCCCGAGCCCGGAAGCTTTGACTGGGGATTCACCGACCACATGGTGGAGCAGAGCCAGGCCCACGGCCTGCACATCGTGGCCAACATCCAACCCTTCGCCGACTGGGACCAGGAAACCTGCCACACCGACCTGCTCCCACTGGAGGTGCCAGGCGGGAAAGAGGGCGAGCCTCCGCCCGGCGGTAAGGAGAAGGGTGCCCTGCCTCCACCCCCGCAACCACCTGCCCGCAAGGGTGCCCCCTGCGATTGGCAGGCTTACGCCGATTTCGTCAGAGCCCTGGTGGAGCGCTACGATGGCGATGGCCTGGATGACATGCCCGACCTGACTATTCCCATCAAGCACTGGGAGGTGGCCAACGAACCCTCGCTACAGGAGCCGCCCCTGGTCTTCTTCCAGGGTCCACCCCAGGACTATGCCGCCTTGCTCCAGGCCACCTATGCGGCCGTCAAAGAGGCCGACCCCGAAGCCCTGGTGCTCCACGGCGGCATGGCCGGGATGGCCCCCTCGATGGCAGACTACTGGCGTCAGGTGTTGGCCGTCACCGGTTCTGAGCCCTTTGACCTGGTCAACATCCACTCCATTGACCACGGCGAGCACGTCAACCTGCCGGCCCTGGAGGAGCTCCTGGCCCAGTTCAGCCTCGAGAAGCCGGTGTGGGTCACCGAGCTGCAGATCGGACCGCTGACCGTGCCGGGTGGGACGGAGGATGACTTCGCTGCCGCCCTGGCGCGCAGCGTGGTCTACGCTCTGGGTCACGGCGTCGAGCGCCTGTTCTATGTGCAGTTGGTCATGGAGCCGGGTATGCCGCCGCCTGAAGAGGGCGGCCCCGGCTTCGTCCCCCAGGCCAGCCTGGGCACCCTCGACGGCAAGGTCCTTCCGGCCGGCACGGCCTACGCTCTCCTGCTGGAGAAGCTGGCTGGCTACACTGCCGTGGAGACCCTGGTCGAGCGGGTGGAGGGGAGGAGGGTAACCGAGGGGCAGTACCGATTCACTGTTGGCGACCGGCCCGTCTACGTGCTGTGGGGTGAAGGCCCGCCGCCGGCCGAACTGCGAGGGACGGTGATCGTCACCGACCTGAAAGGTGAGGCCCGGCAAATGGAAGCAGAAGCCCTCACCCTGAGCCCGGCCCCGGTCTTCGTCGAGCCAGCCGGAAGGGAGACCACCCTTCTGCCGCCCCAGGCTTCACCGTCGCCTGCTCCCCTCGTCCCCACCGTTCCTGGTGTGGCCCTGTCCCCGGTCCCCCTCACCGGCGAACACCGCATCCAGTGTATCCAGTTTGCTGGCCCCACGCCGACGGGCCCCGGTCCGCACCGGCATGTCATCTACAGCGCTGTCTCCACCGACGGCCTGACCTGGGAGAAGGAAGGGGTGCTGGTGGCCAGGGGCAGCGTCCCCGAGGTTGTGATCCTGCCTGACGGGAACTTCCTGCTGATCAAGATGATGGGCTGCCTCTTCGCCTATTCCAACGACGGCCTGAGCTTCCAGGAGGTCGAGGCCAGCGTCTCGGGCACGACGGGCCTGAGCCCCACCGGTGAGCCGGGGGACCTGGGGGTGGACCCCTCGGCTATCCTCCTGCCCGACGGCCGGGTACGGGCCTACTTCTACGAACCGCAGCACACGCCCGGCCAGGACATGGACCCGGCCGCTATCCCGGGACCCCATCCCATCACCAGCTACACCTCCGACGACGGGTTCAACTGGGTGCGCGACGAGGGGTATCGCATTGAACTGGAGAAGGTCACCGATCCGGACATCGTCATGCTTGACGACCAGTTCTTCCTGTACTTGAGCGAGGGGTCGAAGGTGCGCATATCGGTTTCCAGCGATGGGCTCAAATTCACTGCACTCGACGGTTACGCCGTGACCGACGGCGGCATCCCCGACACCATCGCCATGGACGGTGGGCTGCGCATGTACTACCACAGCCCGGACAAACGCATCCTCAGCGCCTTTTCTGCTGATGGCCTTAACTGGCAACCGGAGGGGGTGCGGCTGGAGCCGGGGCCGGTGGGCTCCTTCGACGCCAATGGCGTGGAATCCCCCTCAGTGGTCCGCCTGCCCGATGGCCGGTACCGGATGTACTACGTGACCAGCGAGCAACCCTGAGCGGCTCCTCCGTATGAGAGGACCAGGTATGAAGGAGAGATAGATGGGAAGAATGAACACCAGTATCGTCCTTCTTGCCGTCGTCAGCGTTGCTCTCTTTTGGTTGAATGGATGTGGCCCACCGCCTGGAGCTGCGCCCACGGAGGCACCTGCTCCTACTGCTACTCCGGTGCCATCTCCGCCACCCGTGAAGGGAACACCGGTGTCCGAACACCGCTGCGGCGACGAGGTCTGTGGTGGGCCAGAGAATCCTCAGAATTGTCCCTAGGACTGCGCGGCAACAACCGAAGCTCCACCCACGACCGCCGCTCCTCCGCCGACACCCACCACGACGGCGATGGTCGGTCCGTCCGTCGAGCCTGGACCGGAGGAGAACACCTTCTGGGTCACCAATCCCACCAGCGGGGCTAAGCTCTTCACCCGCGTCACCACCCCACCCGACTTTGATCCCCACAAACGCTATCCGGCCTTGGTGTTGGTGCCCGGCGGTGCCCAATCGGGGGAGGCAGCGTTCCACCAGCGGCCGCTGGACCAGGCCCTGGCTGCTGGTGGTTTCGTCATCCTCCTCTTCGACCCCGACGGGCGGGGCAGGAGCGAGGGTCAGGAAGATGACGACGGCTTCGTCCATCAGGATGGTCTGAAAGCGGTCGTCAATTTCGCGGCCACCCTGCCCTACGTGGACAACGATCAGATCGGCCTGGTCTCCTACTCCTTCGGTGTCACCATGGCCAGCGGCGTCCTGGCCCGGTATCCCGACATTCCCATCGCCTTTTACATTGATTGGGAGGGCCCCGCCGACCGCAACGACACCGGCGGGTGCGACGCCGACCATACCGGCCACCTGCAGGGCAAGGCCCGCTGCGGCGACGAAGCCTTCTGGCGGCAGCGGGAGGCGGCTACCTTCATCAAGGAGATACATAGGCTAGCCTTTTTCCGTCTCTAGTGATATAATAAAGGAGCATGATATTTCTCTTAGAGTGGATCTCAGAAAGTGAGGTTGGTCATGTCTGGGCATTCGAAATGGTCAACCATCAAACGCAAGAAGGCAGCCATGGATGCCAGGAAAGGGCAGTTGTTCACCAAGCTGGCCCGCGAACTGGCCGTGGCAGCCCGCCAGGGCGGTGGAGACCCCGATACCAATTTCACCCTGCGTTTGGTCGTAGACAAGGCCAAAGCAGCCAACATGCCCAAGGAGAACATCGAACGAGCTATCCAGCGGGGCACAGGAGAATTGAAAGGGGAAGCACTGGAGGAGATCATGTACGAGGGATACGCACCTCATGGGGTGGCGCTCCTCGTGCAGGTGCTGACCGACAACCGCAACCGGACCGTTGCCGACCTGCGACGGGTGCTGACCCGTCAAGGGGGACGTCTTGGGGAGATAGGTTCCGTCGCCTGGCAGTTCGAGCGCAAGGGTTACATCGCTATCCCCCGTGACGATCAGGATGTGGATACTATCTTCGACACAGCGGTCGAAGCTGGAGCTGACGACGTGGTTTTGGGCGACGACCTGATCGAGGTTTACACCGCCATCATCGATTTTCAGACTGTGCAAGAGGCGCTGTCAAAGGCTGGTGTGCCCATTGATAACGCCGAGCTGGCCATGATCCCCAACGCCCCTTTGCAGTTGGGTGAGGGGGAAACGATCAAGGTTATGGGCGTAATAGAGGCCCTGGAAGAGCTCGATGATGTTCAGCAAGTCTACTCCAACCTGGACATCTCTGACGAAGTCATGGCCAAATACGAAGGATGAGATAGTTACTTCTCTCTTGTCGGCGAGGTGAAGGAACGGGGCAAGGTTGTCTACAATAGTGGCGAGCCGGACCTGGTAAAGACATGAATGACGACGATATACTGATCCTGGGGATTGACCCCGGCACGGCCATCACCGGCTTCGGGCTGGTGCGGAGTAGCGACGATGAAATGACCCTGGTGGACCACGGAGCCATCACCACCTCATCGGATCAGCCCATGCCGGAGCGCTTGCAAGAGCTATACCGCCAGTTGACAGCACTGATTGCCCTTCACCGGCCAACCGAGGCTGTGGTGGAGAAATTGTTCTTCAGCAAGAATGTGCGCACGGCTCTGATGGTAGGCCAAGCCAAGGGGGTGGTCCTTCTGGCTGCGGCCGATGCCGGGTTGCCGGTGTACGAATATACCCCTTTGCAGATCAAGCAGGCGGTGGTCGGCTATGGCCGGGCTACCAAAGACCAGATCCAGCAGATGGTCAAGATGCTCCTGGGCCTCGATTTCGTGCCTCAGCCTGACGACGCCGCCGACGCCATCGCCGCCGCAATCTGTCACATCCACTCTGCCCGGTTGACGGCCATGATCAGCGGGTAGGTAGCTGCAGAAAGAACCCCCTCAGAGGGTGCAAGCTTACAGACCTCCGAGGACTTCGGCGAGCCCCTCGGCCTGAGACTTCGTCGAGCTCAGTCGAGACGCTCGGGACGAAGGCTCAGTCGAGCCGTCTCTAGAGAGCAATTTCGTC
>JBHIDP010000200.1:0-5023 GCA_046760185.1 Anaerolineae bacterium | reverse complement strand
CGAAGCCTGCACTCCCTCTACGGTCTCAGGGCTGTTTTGGACTCTCGCCAATACATCCTCATCCTGTCCATTTGTGCACACCTCTCATGTAACCCCCACACTGCCGGCTGGGGGCAGGTCCTCGACCGTAACCAGGCCCGGTGGCGCGGCCACAACCGAAGGGATGGAATTGACGATCACGGCCGCCGTCCCCCGGTCACCGTGTATGCCCCCGGCGATGGTCATGTCAATGTTTGGCGTGCCCTCGATGTAGATCGAGTCCCGAGGCTCTTCGGCATCAAGGTACATCTGAAGTTCAAGACGGATGAGCTCCACCCCCTCCTTCAGCCCCTGCACCACCTGCCGCACCCCGGCCACCTGCCCCGGCTCGACCGCCACATAGCGGGTGCGAGCTTTCCTGGTCGCTACCACCGGCTCGGTCATCTCTTGTAGGTCATCCAGCTCCCAACCGAGGCTGGCGGCGATCAGGGCTGCCGACTCCCTGAGGCCCACATGCCTTACCGTGCCTTTTTTCACCCGCTCCTCGAACTCCTCCACCGAGAGACCGGCCCCGACCTTCTTCTGGAGGGGAAACCGCCGCTGAGAGGCGTCAACGACCCTGGTAACCCTCACCGACTTGACCTCCTGAGTGGCGCCCGAGAGGACGACGACCAGCTTGTCCATGACGAAGCCCGGATTGATCCCGCTTCCCAGGACGGTGACCCCATGCTGGCGTGCCAGACGGTCCAGTTCGTGGGCCAGGTCAGGATGCTGAAGGGCAGGGTAAGCCAACTCTTCGCAGGTTGAGATCAGATTCAGATCAGCCTCAATGACCTCTACCAACTGAGGGTAAACCTGCGGCAGGTAAGAGCCCGTGCAGTGGACCACTATGTCTGCCCCTCCGGAGGTCAGGACGGCCTGGGGGTCATCGGAAATAACGATCCCCCAGTCTTGATCCTCCCCCAACACCCGACCCAGGTCCAGGCCAACCTTGGCCTCATCAATGTCAATAGCGCCCACGATCTCCATGTCCCGACGGTGGCTGACCAGGCGGGCGATCTCGGTTCCCACATACCCCAGTCCGAAATGGATGGTTCTGATCTTGTCGTTCATTTCCTTTCTCCACAGCACTCGTGCAGAAATAATATCCCTATACTTCGTCAGGCTCAGTACAAGTGGCCCGAAGGGCGGGAAGTTATTATTGCACGAGTACACAGAAGTCAACGATGGTTCGGGCCAGGATGTCGGCGCAGGCCACCACCTCATCGGCCCGCACGTATTCCTCCAGGGCGTGGGCGCCCTCCCCACCTGGCCCAAAGACGACGGTAGAAATACCAGCCGCACCCAGGAGGGCGGAGTCCATCCAAGCGCTGTGAACGGTGTAGCTCGGCTCCTGACCGCTCTGGGCGGCGATGGCCTGGCGCAAAACCTGGATGATCTCTTGATCGGGCGAGGCCTCCCAGGGTTCACGGACGAAGGTGACACGGCTGGTGGCTTTGAAGTCCGAATCGCTTTTTTCCAGATCGGCCATGATCTCTCGTACCTCCTGGGCCACCCCCTCCACCGTCTCACCGGGAACGGTGCGGCGCTCAATTTGCAGGCGGCAATGGTCGGGGTAGGTGCTCAGCTCCCGCCCACCCTCGATGATGGAGGCGTGCAGGGAACCAGGTCCCAGGAGCGGGTGCCCGGGCCCCGACCACAGCCTCTGCTCCAACTCGGCCAGCCTGGCCAGGAACAGTCCCATCTTCATGATGGCATCCACCCCCTCGGCCGGACGGCTGCCATGGGCCGCCTTTCCGAAAGTCTGTACCTCCAGCCAGACGAACCCCTTGTGGGCCACCCCCAGACGCAGGTCGGTCGGCTCCATGACGATGGCCCCGTCGGCCCTGTACTCTTTAGTCAGCGACTCTGTCCCCAGGCTGGCATACTCCTCATCGGCTACAGCCGCGACCAAGAGATCGCCGGTCAAGGTGACGCCTGACTCCACCACGGCCTTGACCGCGGTCAGCACGGCCGCCAGTCCACCCTTGATGTCCAGCGCCCCTCGCCCGTAGATTTTACCGTTGACCCGGCGTGCCTGAAAAGGCTCATCCATCCCTTCCACGCTGACGGTGTCCATGTGGCAGTTGAGCATCAGGGTTTTGCCCCCACCGCTCCCCTTCAAGCGCCCCACCACGTTGGGCCGTCCGGGAGCCACCTCCCAATGACGGACCTCCAGGCCGAGATGGGAGAGGTAGTCAGCCACGTAGCGGGCGATCTCCCCCTCTCCGGCCCCACCCGGCACAAGGCTAGGATTGACCGAATCAATGGCGATCAGATCGCACAGGAGTCCAATAGTTTCCTCGGCATTGATAGCCGGGTCAAAAGGAGAGTTCATACCTCCACCACCTTCCATAGTCCCTTTCTTTCCTATTCTTCCTCAACCCGCCGTTGGAATCCGCTCTCGGGGTCGTAGATGTACCTGATCTTCTCATGCCAGTGCAGAGGGTGACCGGTATAGTAGGAGATTTCCCCCTCCGCGGTAGGGAGGAAACCGTGGTAGCTCTCCGCCAACTGCCTGCTGAAAGGCTCGATGTAGCGCAGAAACTGGCTGTGGATTTCCTCCCACTCTGCGCTCCCCTCTTCAGCCGCGGCCAGGCGGGAGGCGAAATCAGCTATCCGTCGCCGCTCCAGTTTCATCCCTTACCCTTTGGCTGTTCCCGCCCTTCAGCCTACTCCCTCAGAAGAGGGCAGGTCATGCAATGAGGGCCGGCGTTCCCCTTGACCAGTTCCCCACCTGGAATGCCTGTGGCCTTGCCACCCCGCCGCTCGATCTCCTGACTGGTTCTGATGGCCCACTCATAGCCGATAACCTGCCGCGGAGCCACGGTGATGTAGTTGATGAACTCCATATCCCTTTCCCGGTGAGTGGTCTCCACAAGCTCCACCCCGCGCTCCTCCAGGAAGTCCGGCAGCCAGATGTATTGTGGGCTCCGACCGGCCCTGAAGAGCGTGGAGGGGTAGAACTCCAGACTGGGACGGTAGGCTACCGCCAGGTCGCGGTCCACGATCATCAGAATACCGTCAATGTGGATCTCCCCTTCCGGGGTAGGGACCATGACGATCTCGTCCAGATACTCCCCCAGCAACAGGTCACAGAGCTGTCTGATGGCCACCTCATTGGCGCGATCACAGAGGGCGACGATGGCCGTCCGCTCCGAGAGAAATTCTATCCCCCCTCCCTCCAATATGCCAGGAGGCTCAATACGGCCCAGGATCGGTATACCCAGCTTCTGCATGGCCCGTCCTATCACCCACTCGTCTCCCTTCCGCCCCTTCTGGCACATACTCATCAGGATGGCTCCGCCTTTGGTGACCACGGCCAGGTCCCGGGTGTAGGTCATGTTGGGGCGGCGGGCGATGTAGTGCAGGGCCTGGGGCTCATCCTGGAGCAGGTCGGTGAGCAGGATGACCTCGACCCCACTCTCCTCCAGGGCTGTGGCCAAGTTATCGAACTCCCGCTGGAAGATAGTCAGATCAACCATGCGGCTGAAGTGAAAGGCCTCCAGGTTATGGGGGGCCAACACCTCCATCTCCTCTCCCGGGCGGTGCATCAGCACCTTCTTAAGCGGGCCGTACTCCGTCTGGGCTCCCCACATACGAATCTCCCATCAGAAACCATCACCAGCGATCTGCTCAAGGAATTTGGCCATCCGTTCAAAGTAGGCCCGGCCGCCCACAATGTAGGTATCGTTATGGTTCGCTTCAGCAATCTGGTAGAATTGCTTCGGTTCGTTGGCCGCCTGAAAGAGGCGCTGGCCGTGCCTGAAAGGAACCACCGTGTCGGCCGTGCCGTGTATGATCAGAATGGGCACCTTGACCTTTGAGATTTTGCTCAGGGAATCGAACCGCGTCTGGACGAAAAGGTGCACCGGAAAGTAAGGCAGCACAGCTCTGGCCATGTCTGGCACTGAGGTGAAGGCCGATTCGATGATCAAGCCGGCCACCGGTCGCCGCAGGGCCAGCTCGACAGCCACCGCCCCTCCCAGAGAGCGACCGAAGAGATACAACTTTCCCTGGTTGACACGATCGTGGGAGAGGAGATAATCGTAGGCGGTCACAGCGTCCAGATAAAGGCCCTCCTCCGATGGGGTTCCCTCACTTCGCCCGTAGCCCCGGTAATCAAAGATGAAGACGTTGAGGCCAAGGTCAACCAGCCCTTTCACGTTCTCCAGGCGGTGGGTGATGTTCCCGGCATTCCCGTGGCAGAAGAGGAGGGTGACCGGCGCACCTGGCGATGGCGCGAACCAACCGTGAAGCTTCACCCCATCCTCGGCGCTGAAGTAGATATCCTGGACCGACAGCCCAAAGAGTTCAGGTTGCCAGAATCCTTCGGGGAATCTTGACGGGTAGTAGATGAACTGATCTTCGAATGACATGACAAGTGGTAGTATCAGGTACCCATTCCTCTCCCGGCTCGCAAGTGGCAGGTGTCATTCAGGGAGACGAGGGTAAAGACATCCTCTTCCCATTCGATAGTGTTGATGGCTGCCGTCTCCTGCCTGATACTCCAGAAGCGGGAGTTGTCCAAGCCAAGGATACTAAGGAGTAGCACCCTGTTGACCACAGTATGTGATACCAAAGCGATGGTGCGACCGGGGTTGCCGCTGATGACCTCATCCAGGGCAGCCATACCTCGGCATCGCACATCATCCAGGCTCTCTCCGCCAGGGATATGCACTGTCTGGGGAGCTGCCAACCAGGCTCTGTACAGCTCAGGGTATCGCTCCGACACCTCCTGCGGCGAAAGACCCTGCCACTCTCCATAGTCAATGTCTATTACCCCTGGCAAGGGCTGTACAGCAAGATCACAAGCTGTAGCAATGGCCTCCGCCGTCTGTACAGCACGAGCCAGAGGGCTGGCATAGACCGCAGCCAACTCCCATTCCAGCACCATGCGCCGACCGACAGCCTCAGCCTGCCTTAAGCCAACATCGTCCAAGGGCAGGTCAACACGTCCCCTGAAGCGCTCTATTCTATTCCATTCGGTTTGTCCGTGCCTGAT
>JBHIDP010000199.1:0-5051 GCA_046760185.1 Anaerolineae bacterium | reverse complement strand
ACCCTACGCCCTCCATCTCCTGGCCAACAATTCCGCTATGGTGCTCTTGCCCGAGGCGGCTGGCCCATCAACGGCGATGTTCGAACTGCAAAAGGTCCAAATGAAAACCCCCTCTACTTCTCACAAGAGAATGGAGGGGGCTTCTGATCTACACCAGACACCCCTTGGGAAATTGGCACGCTGAAGTTAGCTCAAGTGGCCTACACTTCCACCTGCGAAAGTCAATCCAACCTTGGCCGCATTCTCAACTGCCAATTGCGCGTTGTCCATCGCCGATCGCCAACGCCCCAGGCTCGGTCGGACAGGTGACCTATAACGGCGATGACGTCCTCCTGGGGCAGGGTGATCAAAAATGCCCTGAAAGCTGTAGGGTTGCGTAGACCGGCCGAGCGCCAGTCCTGCAGGCGATGGTCGGTTGGGGCCGTGGCAGCACTCACCCGCCCGGTCAGCAAGCCCAGCATGACGTCTGGCCGGGTTGAATGATAAGTGTCGCTGCTGACGACCAGTGCCGGGCGGCGCTTGATGCCTGTGATACCCGGGAAATCGGCCACCACTACGTCGCCGGGATGCACCGTCACGGCTGGAAGTTCTGCCATTGGGCGTCTACCTCATTATCCCAGAAGTCACCCAGGGCCGCCACACTGGCCGCTGCCAGTTCCCTCCGCACGGCCAGGCTATCCAGGTCTTCCTCGAGGGCTGGACTGGCACCCAGAGCGATAAAGGCGTTCTCCAACAGTTGCCGGAGGAGTTCGCTCATGCTGATCCGTCGCCGTGCTGCGGCCACTTTCAAGGCTGTGTGTAGCTCGGGCGACACGTCCAGACTAAGGCGGACCCGGGGCTGCTTGGTTTGGGTTGCCACGTCTATCACCTCCAACCAAGAGCATACCACATTTCAGTAAATGTATCAACAGGAATTCCTCATACTCGGCCATGCCGATGACTACAGCTAAAGGTTTGCCGCGACGCTGGATGACAAATTGCTGTCCACCATAGGCCACTCTGCCCAGGATCTCCGAGAACGAACTCTTGGCCTCGGTCACCTGCTGCCACCCTCGCTGAATTCATTACTTTGCATTACCCTTGCGTTACCTCACGTTTCCTTGGACAGCAGGACGTACCGAGTCTGCTTCCCGTGCCCGACTTTCTGGAGCATTCCCAACTCGACCATGACTTTCAAATCCTGGTAGGCCGTCTTGTTAGAGACACCAAAGACCTGACGGTACTCCCGGTTGGAAATACTACCCCGCTCTCGCACGTGCTCCAGTGCCTGCCGCTGCCGCTCGTTGAGCTCGACCATCGTACGAGCCCGCACGTCTTCGGGACTGACCAGCCGCCTCTGCTCGATGCCGTTGCGCAGAATCAGCCGCACGGCGGCCGGCTCCTCGATCCACTCGGGCGGCGGCAGTCCGGCTGCCTCCATCTCGTGATACATGCGGTCCACACCCTCGCCGATGTCCTTGATGTAGTGCATCTCGGCCAGCACCCGGGCGATGCGCGGGTTGCGGGAGAAATGGTCGTGGCGGATGGTCTCCGCACTGACAGTGCCGGGGAATGGGCCAGGGCTGATGATCTCCAGGCGGTCGTCGAACATCAACACCTCCACCGGACGCCCAGTGATGTTGTAGGCCCGATGGGCCACAGCGTTAGTGATCCCTTCCTGCCATACGAACTCCGGATATTCTGGTGTGACCACGAATTTGCCGCCGGGGCCGAGGCGGGAGAAGTCGCGGATCAGCGTCCCCCCCAGGGCGAAGGTTCCGTCCAATAGCCTGGGCAATGGCTGCTCAATGGTGCGGTCCTTGACGATGTTCATGTCGGCGCCGGTCAGGGCCTCGGTGCCTTCATAGCGCAGAAAGCGGATGCCCGGGCGAGGATGCCAGTGGTCCGGCTTGCGGGCAAAGAGGAGTACACCAGCCAGATTGATGCACAGCTCATCACCGTCTCGTTGTGCCAGCTCCCGGGCAATCAGCAGGTCCCGCAGATCACCCCTGGCTTCGATCATCTGCGCGTAGCGTCTCAGTAGGCCCTCATCCAGGTCCTCATAGCCCGCACCTCTCGCGGGCTCGGACTCATAATTGGCCTGGCCTTTGTCATAGGCCAGTTGCAGGACTTCCTGCACCCCCAGCCGACGATTCTGGTCGCCGACGCGCAAGTAGACGGTCTTGCGGGTGTTGTTGTGCACGGTGCTGGAGCGCGCCACCTGCATCAGCAATATCTGATCAGGCTCCCCGCGCTCGTTGTGGCAGTCCAGGTATCGGGTTTCCACTCTGACTGCCGGTTCACAATAATCGAAGGCCGCCCTCAGCAGGTCCTGGACATTGTCAGCGTGCCGCCGGGTGCCTGTGATCTGCCTCTCCTTCTCGATTCCAATGATGACCAGGCCCCCATCGGCGTTGGCAAAGGCGATGAGGACGTTGGCCAGGTCCCGGGGATGGATGCGGGCGCTCTTGAAGTCGAGCAACTGGCCCTCATCGCTTTCCACAATGCGCTCGAGGGAAGGCTCCTCAAAGATCGTCATCCGTTGTCACCTCTCTTCTGTACGATCGTTCCGTTCCTCGCACAAACTCCTCCAAGCTCACCACTACGATGTCCCTGTAAGCCCCCATCCTCAATAGATGCTGATCGCGGGTGATGATGTAGGCTGCATTCCCTTCCACGGCGCAAGCCACCACCATATCATCGCCGGGGTCTTCTGTCACGCCCGGAAGTTCCAGTTCCCCGGCTACCATTACTGTGTTCTCATTCAGAGCTTCCAGAAGAACCTCCAAAGCCCCAGGCCGAAGACGAGTAGCAAGCCGCTCGTCGTCGGCTACTCGTCGCAGTTCCCCTATGAGCTGGGGGGAGACAATCACCTCCAACCTGCCAGTTTCCCACTGCTCCATGATGGCCGAGATAACACGACCCCACGTCAGGAGAAAGCTCACCAGAACGCTGGTGTCCAGCACCACCCGCATCAAGCTGCCCCTGGGTGACGGGTCTCTTCCGTGACTGCCTGCGCCAGGGCCAAAGCCTCATCCTCAGGCATGTCGCCCGCTACCTCCCGGAGTCGTTGGAAACGCGTAAGCCGCTGTGCTCGCTTGAAGGCCAGGAATTCCTCATACTCGGCCATGCCGATGACCGCAGCTAAAGGTTTGCCGCGACGCTGGATGACAAATTGCTGTCCACCATAGGCCACTCTGCCCAGGATCTCCGAGAACGAACTCTTGGCCTTGGATACACTAATTTCCAATGCCGGCATCTCTCACCACCTCCAAATAGTCATTATGACATAGAGTCATTTTGACCATATTATAATCCTAATGTGAATGCACGTCAAGCACTTGCCTCCCCCACCTCCGGCAACTTCCCTAAATCCTCTAACCCGAAATACCGCAGGAACTCGAAGGTGGTGCCGTAGAGTATGGGGCGGCCAGCCTGGTCCAGACGGTCTACTTCACAGATAAGCTCTCTGGCCATAAGGGTGCGGAGCACGCCATCGCAGTTGACCCCGCGGATGGCTTCGATCTCGGCACGGGTGATGGGCTGCCGGTAGGCCACGATGGCCAGGGTCTCCAAAGCGGCCGCGGAGAGTCTGGTGGCCTGCTCCAGACCGAGGAACTTCTCCACGTACGAGGCCGCCTCCGGGGCGGTAACTATCTGCACCTGCCGACCGCGCCTTTGCAAACGAAGCCCTCGCCTCTGGTACTCCTCCCCCAGTTGCTGCAGGACCTGCTCCACCACAGCCGCTTCTACTTCCAGGGCTTTGGCCAGATGGCCGACCTCCACCGGCTTGTCGGCCACAAACAGCAGGCTCTCCGTCAGGGATTTGAGTTTCTCCATGTCCATGATGGTGCTCCACAGTCCTCGTGCAAAGGATTGCTGCCCGAAAGGGAGTTGTGTTATAATGTTCCGGGGGTCAGCGCCGACGATTGGTCTCCACGGCAGAGGGAAAATAGGATGAAACCTGAAGGGCCGAAACGGGCTCAAATCGTCCTGGTGATGGTGTTGATGGCCCTCCTCGTCCTGGCCTGTGGACCAGCGGAGGTGGGAGCCGGCTACCCCACTCCACCAGGGGGCTCGGTTCCGGTCTCAGCCGAGGCCGCGACTTTGATGGAAGAGGAGCTGGACAAGGAGATACTGCAAAATCCGGGCCAGGAGTTCCGCCTGCGAGTGACCAACGAGATGGCTACTTCCTATCTGGCCCTGAAGATGCCAGAGCTACCCCTCGACCGGCCCCAGGTCTGGTTCAGCCAGGGTAAGGTCTTTACTAAGGGCACCTTCACCGCACTGTGCCTGGTGCGTCCCCAACTGTTTGCGGTCATCATCCCCCATATGGTCGAAGGCCAGTTCCAAATTGAAATCGAAAAGGTCTATCTGGGACCCCTCTCCCTTCCCAACACCCTGCTCAATTTCTTTTCCAGAAGTATCACGGAGACCATGGCCGAGGCCCAAATCCGGTTGTCCTTTGACAGCATTGACGTCCTCGAAGGAGAGTTGATCGTCAGCGGTACGAAGGTTGGTGGATAGCTTATGGCTTATGGCGGATAGCGGTTGGCTTACGGCGGTTGAGGCTGGCGACGTGTGCCCATCAGGGATATTTCATGGACTGGCCGTCTCCATGCGAAAGCCGTGACGGACCAGAGGCCGTTCGGCCACGTCTTCTACCAGCGTTATCATCACAGGTGTACGTTCGAAACGCTGGCATATGCGCTGACGCAATGTTTGGAAGTCAGTATCATGATCCACTACCTGGCCGTTGTGCATGGCGATATATTGACCCAGATACTGGGCTTTCAGTTCGGCATGTCGCTGACGGTAGATCTTACTCTCCTCAGAGATTTTGCGACGATCCAGCTCCCAAAGGTAACGACGGACAGCTTCGGCCAGTATTTCGTCAATGCTGGCCTTGTGCTCCAGGGCGGCTTCTTCAACGCGTCTGTATAGTTCGGGTTCAACTGCTACTGTGGGCATACGTTCTACTCCTTTTTAAGATGATACCGTCCATGAGACTTTAGAATATCACCAAACGTTCAAGTCTGGCGATGTGCGTCCATTCGGGCTGGCAACCCCGT
>JBHIDP010000198.1:0-5087 GCA_046760185.1 Anaerolineae bacterium | reverse complement strand
AGATGGGATTGAAGTCATTAGTACCTATCCGAAAACTAGCTGGGCTGGCTCCCACGCCCGCCCAGTGGGGGCATGGGAGCCCCCGCTGCTGGGTTTTCGGATAGGCTCTTAATCAACCCGGCCAGCGCAGGTTGGGTTTGCGAGCAGCCGTTACTTCGTCCAGCCTGGTGACAGGAGCGTTGTGCGGAGCAGAGCGGACCAGGTCGGGCTCCTCTTCGGCCTCCCGGGCGATCTGGAGCATGGCTTCAACGAAGGCTTCAAGGGTCTCACGGCTCTCAGTCTCCGTGGGCTCGATCATCAACGCTTCATCCACGATGAGAGGGAAATAGATGATGGGGGGATGGAAGCCGTAGTCAATAATGCGTTTGGACATGTCCAGGGTATGAACTCCCAGTCTGGCCTGACGTTTGCCGGAAAAGACGCACTCGTGAAGACAACGCCGATCGTAGGGGAGGTCAAAGGCCCCTTTGAGCCGTTGCATCAGGTAGTTGGCGTTGATGACAGCGTTGTAGGCTACCTCCCGCAGTCCGGCCGCGCCTAAGGAGTGGATGTAGGTATAGGCCCGGATCATGTTGGCGAAGTTGCCATAAAAGGCACGGACGCGACCGATGGAGAGAGGACGGTCGTAGTCAAGGTAGTATTCGTCCCTTTGCACTGGAGAAGGGGGAACACCTTCCACCTTCTCTTGGGCCCGCCTGGCCACAACAGGCACAGGCAGGAAAGGGGCCAGTTCCTCCGTCACCGCTGTTGCTCCGGCCCCAGGTCCTCCTCCGCCGTGGGGGGTGCTGAAGGTCTTATGGAGGTTGTAATGCAGTACGTCCATGCCCAACTGGCCAGGCTTGGCCGTGCCCAACAGAGCGTTCATGTTGGCTCCGTCACAGTATATCAGCCCTCCCGCTTGATGGACGATGTCAGCTACCCTTAGGATCTGCTCCTCGAAGAGGCCCAGGGTGTTGGGATTGGTCAGCATCAGGCCCGCCACTGTCTCATCCATGGCCCTTTGCAGTTCCTCTGCATCAATGTTGCCCCGGCCGTCTGACTTGACGGTGACCACGCTGTAGCCACACATGGCAGCGGTGGCTGGATTGGTGCCATGAGCTGAGTCGGGAACCAAGACCTTGTCGCGGCCGGTATCACCCCGGTGACGGTGATAGGCCCAGATGATCAACATGCCGGTCAGCTCGCCGTGGGCTCCGGCCGCTGGCTGCAAACTCACCGCCGGCAAGCCACTGATCTCGGCCAGGTACTCCTGCAACTGATACATCAACTGTAGGGCCCCTTGCACGGTGCTCTCATCCTGGTAGGGATGGAGCTGGCTGAAGCCGGGGAGGCCGGTCATCAGATCGTTGATCTTGGGGTTGTACTTCATGGTGCAGGAGCCGAGAGGGTAGAAACCGGTGTCAATACCGTAGTTGAGCTGTGAGAGGCGGGTGAAGTGACGCACCAGGTCCACTTCGCTCACCTCCGGTAGAGGGAGGTCCTCCCGCAGGTGCTCTTTCGGCAGGGATGACTGTGGCACGTCCAGTTCCGGCAGGCGGCAGGCCGTCCGCCCCGGCGAACTTAGCTCAAAGAGCAAAGGTTCAGTTTTTGCCGTCATTTATCACCTTCCTTGATGTCCGGTGGTCTCCCTCTGGGGTGTTGCTGCTGAGAGCTCGTAGCAGTGACTGTTGGAATGGTCATTGCGAGCGAAGCGAAGCCTGTCCTGAGCCCCGTAGTGAGCCCCGCAGTGAGCGGGACGAACTGCGGGACGAACTGCGTAGCCGAAGGGCAATCTCCTACCAGGTTGGGGATTGCTTCCCTTCGACGGGCTCAGGGCAGGCGTCGCAAAAACCGCTCCTCGCAATGACGAGCAACAGCTCATTTGAGCACAACAACGCTCTACAGGGAGACCACCCGATGTCTGACCGCAGGCTTGTCCTGAGCAAAGCCGAAGGGTCTCAAGAAACTCCTGGAGACCTCCGGTTACAGTTAGGGCTCGGTCAGGACTTCGTCGTGAGCTGCATGGTGAGTCTGTCGAACCATCAGTCGAACGAGACCTTCGCCCATCGGAAAACCCGGAGACTATGCTCCGGCCAGTCTCTCTTGGGCAGCGGCTAGCCCTGCTCCCAAGTCAAACTCGTAGTAGGAAGCATGGAGCGCCCCCTCGATGGCCCCGATGGTGGCCAGAAGATCATTGGCAGTAATGGCTCCCATGTGACCAACGCGGAAGTATCGGTCCCTGATCTGGGGATGGATGCCTCCGGTCACGGTCACCCCCCGTTCCCTGATCTTGGTCAAAAGATCGGCATCAACCCCATCGGGGTAGTAGATAGCTGTCAGGGTAGGAGCGGCCACCTGAAGGTTAACCGGCACCAACTGCAGGTCCAGGGCCGTCATGCCAGCTTTGAAGGCCTGGCTGAAAAGCTCATGCCGACGATAGCAGTTCTCCAACCCCTCGGCCAGGATCAACTCCAGGCTGACATGGAGAGCACAGATCAGGTTCACCGCAGGGGTAGCAAAGTAGGCCCGCTCTCGCCCCTGGTAGGCGCGCATGATCGGCAGCCAGTTCCCCAGGTCGGCGAAGTAGTTGGTAACAGGGGTGCGGCGGGCTTCGTAGGCAGTCAGGGCACGAGAGCCCACCATCAGGATAGCCAGGCCTGGGGGCACCCCCAGAGCTTTCTGGGAGGCGGTAACGTAGACATCAATCCCCCACTCATCGAAGCGTACCTCGGCACCGGCAGCGGCACAGATGCCATCCACCACGCTCAGAACCCCATGTTTGGCAGCCAGACGGGCCACGGCCTCGATATCCATTATGACCCCGGTAGAGGTGTCCACGTGGGTCACCGTCAACAACTTGTACTTCCCCTGCTGCAGGGCCTTCTCCATCTCCTCGGATGGAACGACATCACCAAGTTCTGCCTGAAGCGTGGTTATCTCAGCCCCATATCGTTCACAGATGGCAGCGAAGCGGTCGCCAAAGACCCCGGTATTGAGCACCACCACCTTATCACCAGGCTCGAGGAGGCTGGCGGCAGTCATGTCCATAGCCAGGGTACCAGAACCAGCGACCACCACCGCTTGGCTCTTTTCACCCTTCAACACCTCCTGGAGTCGTTCCAGGGTTTCCCCGAAGATGTTGATGAACTCAGGTGTAACGTGGCCCATGACCGGCCTGGAAAGAGCTCGCAGAACAGCCGGATGGCACATAACAGGGCCTGGTATCATAAGCAAATCCCGTTCGGGCATCGTGTACTCTCCTTCACTAAGGGTTTCTCAAAACCCTTAGGGTCTTTTCTAGCTTGTCAATCTCATCTCTGGGGTTCATTTCGGTCACGCAGAAAAGGATAGCATCTCCCAGCTCAGGATAGGTCCTGCTCAGATCATACCCGCCGATGACCCCCTGCTGGAGCAATCTGGCATTAACCTCGTTCGGTGGTTGAGGGGTTCTGACGGCAAACTCCTTGAAGAAGGGAGCCTGGAAAAGGAGCTGGAAGCCGTCCAGAGCGGCAATCCTCTCAGCCGCGTAATGAGCTTTATGGTAGCAAAGCTCTGCCACCTGACGCATGCCCCTTTTCCCCATGGCTCCCAGGTAGATAGTTGCAGCCAAAGCCACCAGGGCCTGATTGGTGCAGATGTTAGAGGTAGCCTTCTCCCGCCGAATGTGTTGCTCCCGTGGTTGCAGGGTCAAGACAAAGCCTCGCCGGCCTTCAGTGTCGGTGGTCATGCCGGCGATGCGCCCCGGCAACTGCCGCACATACTCCTGGCGACAGGCCAGAAGGCCCAGATAGGGCCCGCCGAAACTGAGGGGTGTACCCAGTCCCTGCCCTTCCCCCACCACGATGTCGGCCCCGTAGTCCCCTGGCGGCTTGAGCATTCCCAGAGCAATTGGATCAACGCAGACGGCCACAAGAGCACCTTTCTGGTGGGCTATCTCGACTGCACCGGCCAGGTTCTCAAGGCAACCGAAAAAGTTGGGGTGCTGCACCATGAAACAGGCGGTTTCCTCATCAACCAACTCTCCGACCTGATCCAGATCGGTCTGCCCGCTATCCTCCCTCCTGTAACCGGCCTCCTTTATCTCCAGCCCAATCCCCTGAGTATAGGTACGCACCACGTCACGGTACTCCGGATGGACGGCGCTGGAAACCACTACCTTGTCTCGACGGGTGATGCGCGCGGCCATCAGAGCTGCCTCAGCCAGGGCACTGGCCCCGTCGTACATGGAGGCATTGGCCACATCCATCCCGGTCAGTTGACAGACCATAGTCTGATACTCGTAGATAGCCGTCAGCGTCCCTTGACTGACCTCGGGCTGGTAAGGTGTGTAGGCAGTGTAGAACTCCCCACGGCTCAGGAGGTGTCCAACCACGGCCGGAATGAAGTGGTGGTAGGCCCCGGCACCAAGGAAGCAGGGGTGATGGCCCAGGTCCGCGTTCCGTTCAGCCATCTGATTGATCAGACGAGCTACCTCCATTTCCGAAAGGGGCTCAGGCAGGTCAAGGTTGGGGAAGCGTTTTTCCTGGGGGATATCGGCGAAGAGTTCCTCAACCGAATCAACGCCGATAACCTTCAACATCAATTTGCGGTCTCTATCGGTGTTGGGGATGTAATTCATACCCGGTGCTACTCTTCCAATGTCTTCAAGAAAGCTTCGTACCCTTCGGCTGTAAGCAGCTTATCCATCTCGCTCAGGTCGCTGGGGCGAAGCTTTATCATCCACCCTTGGCCGTAGGGGTCCTGGTTGACCAACTCTGGGAGGTCAAACAGTTCTTCGTTTACCTCGGCGATCTCGCCGCTCAAGGGTGAGTAAAGATCCGAAGCAGCCTTGACCGATTCGATCACGCCAAAGGGTTTGAGCTGCTCCACAGTGCTCCCCACCGGGTTCAGCTCAACGTAGACCACATCACCCAGTTGATCCTGAGCATAGTCGGTTATCCCGACCACGCATAGACCACCCTCTACCTTCACCCACTCGTGCTCTTCAGTGTATTTCAGTTCCTTGGGGATCTCCACCTGATGTCTCCTTTCTTGTTTGAACTATCCCCTATTTAGAGCCTATCCGAAAAGTCAGCAGAGGCGGCTCCCATGCCGCCGGAAACCGGGCG
>JBHIDP010000197.1:0-5092 GCA_046760185.1 Anaerolineae bacterium | reverse complement strand
GGAAAATGTTGTTAGCAACCGCACCCATCTATCTCCACAATCTGCACCTGGCCCAGCAGCACCCGGTCTGCCGGGAGGCGCTCTCCGGCCGGCGTGAAGGCCGGCAAACGTTGCCCGCTGCTTACCATGTACATGCCCACTTCGAGATAGTATAGGCCCGGAGGGGTTTCAGTCCCGACGGGGATGTCGTAGCGGTCTATGATGTATTCCCCTTCTATCCAAGCGGTGGTCGGGAGAGCACCCTGACCCGGAATGCCGTCCTGCTGACCCCAAATGCGCTCGTCACCATCTATCAAGTGGGTGAACACGGTATAGGAGGTAGTCATTGGGGCCAGGGATTGCCAGTATAGGGTCAAGGGGATCATTCCACCGGCCTCCACCTCCCGAATGGTCAGGTCATAGCCGAGAAGCCTGACGCCATCCCCCAGATCGGCTACAAGCGGCTGAGCTATGCTCGGACGCTCAAACAGATGTTCACGCCCCGCGACCGCCACCTTTGCCAAGAGGACAAAGTTCCTTCCCCAGGTCGGGCCGCCAGCAACAGGCAAGAGTTCATCACCCACTACACGTTGTAGGCCCACCACCAACTGGTATTCACCCACAGGAGTGTCGGCCGGTATCAGCAGGTCATGTAGGTCACGCACAAACTGGCCCACCAGCCATTGACTGGTCGGATATTGACCCTCCACCGGTTGAACCTTTTGCAGCCCCCAGACCCTGCCCTCCTTATCACCTAACCCGATCACCACCTGGTAGTCCTCTTGTACGTCGCTCCAGGCCTGCCAGAAGAGGATCAAAGCCATATTCTGGCCAGCCTTGAAGGGTCCCTCCCCAAGATTGTAACCCAGCAGGCCAATCTGATCAGCGAAGTGGGCCGACTTGGGATGCTGCATGGCCAGGGCATCCACCGTGGGTGGACGAGCAGGAGCGATGATTCTCACGGTCCCCAACAGGACGTCGAACCCTTGGGGGTTCCCGTCCTCATCCAACACTTCCAGGTTGCCACCATTTTCCAGGCTGTAGACCCCTAACCTCACTTGATAGAGGCCCGGCGGTGTCCCCGCTGGCACCAGCACACCGTGCCGATCCTCCACCATTTCCCCTGCCAACCAACCAGTGGTTGGACGAAGCCCCGCCACGGGCTCACTGTCTCGCTCACCCCAGGCCCGGCCCTTCTGGTCCGTCAGCCGCAGTCCCAGATGGTACCTCTTCTCTAACGGCCGCTCTCTCTGCCATACAAGACGCACCCTGACCACTCCCCAGGCGGACTCAACTGAAGCGGGACTCACACCATAACTCACCAGCTTGAGACGATTTGCGAAATTCACCACGCTTTGGGTTTCCTCCAGCTCTGGGCCCGGAGCAAAGAAAGATAGGCGGGTAGCCCCGAACCAATCGGCCATGACCGGGTAAGCTTGCTGAGCCAGGTAGCCCTCCATTCCCCGTTCCAGGAACCCACCCAGGGCGTGATAGGCTGGCAACCAAAGTCGCCGGCCATCATCCAGCATGGCAGCCAGGCCGGCCCTGACCTCTTCACCCCACTGGCCACTGGGTGTCATATAGATCTGGGGTAGCTCTCCTCGAAAGTAGCTTCGGAAGTAGCCCGCTTGCCAGGGGTGAACCAGAACTACAACATCGGTAGGTTGAGCGAGCCGTTGCACCTTTTGTACCAGGGAACGATAATCTTCTTGCTGGTAGCGCTCTTCGATGTAGAAGCCACTGAGAGCAAGCCCGCTGACTGTCAGGATCAGGGAAATGGTGGCAAGATAGAGGCTTTTGTAACGGCCAAGAGCGTGCAATCCCCGGGCCAACAACAGGTAGAAAGCTGGCACAGCGAATAGCAGCGAACGCTCCAGCCGCGGGGGGGTGAAAGGGAAACGGAGGTTTAGCAGATAGGTAGCCATCAGTGGGACCAGCAGGTAGAGTAACAGCAGGATGGCTCCAAATGAAAGAGGCCCTATGCCTGATCTAATTGAGTGATCAGAGCTCCCGTATTGAATGCTTTGCTTCTCGGTTCGAGCGGCAGATATGGCCCCAAGAATTCCTAGCGCTACAAGAGGCACCGTAAACCAATATAAAGCTTCCTGTCCTGTGGCCAGGTGGCCCAAGCTGAAGGCGGCCAGATGCCTGCTGACAAATGCCATCAAGCCCAGGGGTTGGTAGGCCTCGTGAGCTACCTTGCCCACTACGTAGGCCTGGAGCTTGCTACCAGCGTATATCAGCCATGGCAGGTACAAAAGGAGGAGAGCCAACTGTCCGACAAACCACCTGAGGAGAAAGGGGTAAGGCGGTTGCCGGAAGCGGGTTGGAGCAAAGGAGTACCCCAGCACAAATAGCGTCTGAAATAGAGGGAGGAACACTGCATAGTACTGACTGTACATAACCAGTGAAGTGCTCAGAACGTATCCACCCCACAAGAACAGGCCCTGGCCAGATCCAGGAGAGGAACGCGCAGCTCCATTCCCCAGCAGCAGGATCATGAAGTAGACAGAGGCCAGCCCCAGGAGGGTGACCAGGGCGTACATTCTGACCTCCTGGGAGTAAAAGATGTGAAAGGGGGCGATAGCTAGGAGAAGTGCCGATAGGATGGCTACTTTAGAACCGAAGAGGTGCCTGCCAACTATGTAAAGGAGAGGGATGGTCAAGGTGCCAACAAAGACTGAGAAAAATCGTATGGCAAACGAGCCAGGCCCAAAGAGAGCCATCCAAAGGTGGAGGGCTGCGTAATAGAAAGGGGGATGGATATCTTCGGCGGTGCGCTCTACCATAGTGAGCACATCGCTCGCGGCGAAGTAGACGCTCCAACCTTCATCCCACCATAGAGGTTGGAAGTCCAAACGCAGCATCCTCAGGCCAAAGCCCAGCCCTAGGACAGCAATCAAACTACTCCATTTGTTGTGGAGAAGCCTTTTCGCTTGCAATATGCACTCCTCTACCCCGCCTGACCCTTCACTGGACACGCACTCTGACCAGGAGAAGATGATCTCCCAGAGAGTGTCCATCTACAACAGGCAGACGGAGACCACTCTCCTCATCGTAGAATCCTGCCACAAGCTGGTACACTCCAGGGGGGATGTCGGCTGGCAAAAGGAGGCCGTAGCCATCCTGAACCTCTTCTCCAACAGCCCATGAACTGGTGGGCCGCATACCGTCCAGGGGTTGAGCATCTCGTTGGGCCCAGATTCTCTCCCGTTCGTCTGTCAGATGGACAAAGACCTTGTAATCCTGATCTATCTGCTTCAAACAGCGCCAGAGGAGGGACAGAGCCAGACCTTGACCAGGTCGCAAGTTATCGTCGCTCAACTGATACTGTGCTAACTGGATCATCTCTCCGAAGTAGGCATTGGCAGGCACGGCTGGCAACCACTGGTCAGGGTTCAAGTAGAGGCTGTGAATGTAATTGCCTACCCAGTGTTGATACACCTTGTAGGTCCGTTGAGCCAGCCAGTGTTCGATATAGTTGTTTGGATCAGAATTGGAGGGCATTGATTTTATCAACCATAGACGCGGGTGCCTGCTGGCAATCCTCTCCAAATCCTCCCCAATTTGTCCCAACTCCTGATCATCGTAGGTCTTGCCCGGCACGGGTACCCCGGGGACCAAGTAGTAGGGCACCTGACCCTGGTAGTAGTAGAAGAAAAGGGTAGATGGCCAATCGTTGAGGATGATGCCCCCCTCCGGTGCCACGGTGGCTTCGGCCAGTCGGATTTCGGAGCGATGGTCATGGCGGGCATAGCTGGGATCGAAATAGTAGTGGTGCAGGTAAATAGAACTTCCGACACCGAAAATGACTATCCAAAGTCCAAGCCAGGCCACCGCCTGCGGAGGGATAGACCCTGGCGTACTCCACCCGAGGGCTCTGGCTCCGGCTACCGTCCCATCAGCGACGATCAGATAGAAGGCGGGACTGGCGGCCATGAAATAGCGTACCCAGCCGGGCATCGGCTTGAAGGAAATAATGTAGAGAGATAAGACCGGCACGGTCAGATAGAGAAAGAGAAAGAGGCCAGTTCTTGCCCTACCGCCAGTAACGCCAAGCAGGAAGAAAGCTATCAACCCGGCGGCCAGAAATAGAGCGGGAGATGCTCCTTCCGGCAGATTCGCTGTCGGCCCCAGTGAAAATGCCACCAGACACCGCTCCAGCACGGTGGACAGGCTGACCGAGAGCCGGGATACAGAGCCACCAACAGCCCTGATCTGGGGCATAGCGTACAGTAGCCAGGGGAAGAAGAGGAGGAAGATAGATCCCTGCGCCCCAAGCCACCCTAACAACAGTCGCCTGTAGTGACGCCAGCGGATGAGAAAGAAGAGTCCTTGAGCCAAAAGGACGAACACGGTGAGGTAGTAGGAATATATGGCTAAGGTTGAAGATACCACATAACCCAACCACAATGCAAGACTGTTTCCTCGGCCAGGCTCGAGCAGCTTGAGGAAGATATACATACTCAAGAGGGAGAAGAGGGTCATGAGCGCATACATCCGCGCTTCTTGCGAATAGTAGACATAGAAAGGGGAGAGGGCAGCAATGAAAGCAGCAACCAGACCGGTCCCAAGGTCGCGTCCAAGCCGCTGCCCAACCGAACAGATCAGGGACACGGTGAGAACGCCAAAGAAGAGGGAAGGGAAGCGGAGAGCGAACTCAGTTCGACCGGTCAGGAGTAGCCAGAAATGGAGCAGGAGGTAGTAAAGGGGAGGCATGGTACCCTCTGACCGGGCGCTGGGCAACACCGAGGTCAGAGGTCCTTGGGCATGCTCCAGGCTCCACCCCTCATCACCCCAGAGGCTCTGTCCATCCAGGCCATAGACACGCAGGGCGAAGGCCAGGAGGAGAACGAGCAGGATGGCAGACCAGGTCCATATTCTCCCATTCCGTCTGCGCCAATAGTCCCTTGCCCAAAAGTTGGATCTCAATGAGATAACCCTTCTCAGCGGTGATCTATGCCCGGTGCTTGTAACACCTGCCTGGCCCCAATTTGTTATGTTCAGGACTGGTAGCACAGACAAGAAAAAGGTGTTCTGGCCGTCTGACCCTTTACGGATGAGACTGACTGAACACCTTTAAAAGATCCGTGGTAGGGGCAGGTCTTGCGCC
>JBHIDP010000196.1:0-5096 GCA_046760185.1 Anaerolineae bacterium | reverse complement strand
GAAGTCCAGTTGCCGAGGCACAGCGCGACCATCCAGGAGGATAAAAGGACTGGCCCTTTGCACGGCAGCGCCCATCCTTCGCAGTTCGGCCAGCGAACGGACTTTTCCCTGACGGCGTTGCTCGATGATACGCCTGGCTGAGTGGGGGCCAATGCCCGGTACTCGCAGCAGTTCCTCCCTGCTGGCTGTGTTCACCTCGACGGGGAAATGTTCAGGGTGGGCTCGCGCCCAGAGCAGTTTGGGATCAGCATCGGTGGGCAGATTCCCTGTCTGGTCAAAGATCAACTCTTCCAGGGCGAAACCATAGCGGCGAAGGAGGAAGTCGCTCTGGTAAAGACGGTGTTCCCGGATCGGTGGCGTAGGAGGATGGTTCTCCAGAGGGGTGTCCTTGATGGGGCGGAAGGGGCTGAAGTAGGCCCGGGCTAGGCCAACCTCGCGATACAGCCGGGACACGGTGGTCAAAATCTCCCGGTCTGACTCATCGGCGGCCCCCACTACGAGCTGGGTGGTCTGGCTCGGCCCTCTCAGGCCCTGAGCTTCTCGTTCATCGGCGATGGCTTTGACCCAGTGCATGGGGGTCAGCAATTGACGGTCAAAATCTTTGCCAGGGGCGATGCGGGCCAGCCTCTCCGCATTGGGTGCCTCCAGGTTGATGGACACCCGGTCAGCCAATTGGATGGCCCATTCCACGGCGGCCTGGCTCACACCGGGAATGATCTTAAGGTGCACGTACCCCTGAAACTGGTACTTCTGGCGAATGATCTCCACCACGGCGATCATGCGCTCCATGATGTAAGGGGCTCGGCCATGGACGGCTGAACTGAGGAACAGCCCCTCTACCAGACGCTGGCGCTGCATCTGATCGAAGGCGCGGGCCAGCTCCTCCGGCTGGAAGCAGGTACGTCGGAAGTCACGTCCCCGTCGTTGGGCGCAGTAGTAGCAGTCGTTGACACAGGCGTTGGAGAAGAGTACTTTGAGCAGTTTGGTCGTCCTGCCTCCGGGGAGGATGGCGTGGTAGATGGAGCGCAGAAGTGGGTCGTCTGCGTGGCCCACCTGGCTGCCATGAACCCCACACTGGTCAAACTGTGCTTCCTGGCCGAGAATGGCAATCTTCCTGTAAGCGTCCCTCTCTTTCATCCCACCCTCATTCAGATAAGTGCCTACCCGAAAACCGTTTGTCACTCTGAGAGCGTGTCTGAAAATTGGTTCGACAGAGTCGTAGAACATAAGTTCTAATCCATTATATCATGCTTTTCCCAGCGATGCAACTACTGAGCGATGCCGAGGGAGACGGTGCCTCCGTTCCCCTCCTGGAAGTACATCGCTCGCTCGGCCACAATGGGCTGGTCGGAGTTGACGTTGAGGCTCACATTGGAGTTGGGCACGATGCCATTGACCGGGATGGTCAGGCGGGAGGTCGGGCCCAGAATGTAGTGGCGGGTCAGTGGCTCCAGCTCCGGGCCCATGAAGGCGACGGTGATCTCCGCCGTAGCCGGGCCAGGGTTGGCCAACAACAGGAACTCAGTGAAAGGGTATCTGGTGGACCCTTCGGGAAAGTACCAGGTTTTGGCCAGAGTGACAGCCCCTATTGAGTTGTGGCCGCCGCCCCGTCCGAAGTACATAGTTCGTTCGGCCACGATCGGCTCATCGGAACGGACCATCATTCCAAAGGACTGGTTGGGCACAATCAGGTCGGCCCAGACGTTCAGACGCGAGGTAGGCCCTACAGTGAACTGACGGCTGACCACACCCCCATCATCCTTGATGAAGGAGACCGTCACTTGGGCAGCCTGGTCTCCGGGGTTTAGGAGCAGGAGCCAGGTGTCGTAGCCCGGGCCGGTGAACCCCTCGGCGAAATACCACTCCTGTCTGGGAGCAGTGACCCCCAGTTGGCCGTGGCCGCCACCCTCCCCGAAGTACATGGCCCGTTCGGCCACTATCGGTTGCCCGGCCTGAACGACGGTACCGAAGGCCACATTGGGCACGATCTGGTCTGCCCAGACGTTCAGGCGCGAGGTGGGCTCCAACTCCAATTGTCGAACCACCTTGGAGCCATCCTCCTTCATGAAAGTGAGGGTGACATCGGTCGGCCGGTCGTTCGGATTTTGGAGCAGTATCCAGGTGTCGAAGGTAGGGCCGCTGAACCCCTCGGCGAAGTACCAGGTGGGGGATGGCTCTTTGGCTCCGATGGAAGCATGGCCGTCGTGATTGAAGTACATGGCCCTTTCGGCCAGCACCAAACCATCGGCCAGGACCTTGCTGGAAAGGGCCACCTTGGGCAGCATTCTATCCACCCAGATGGAGGTGCGGGAGGCGGGCGGCAGGGTGTAGGCTCGGACCACCTGACTGCCATCCTCCATCATGAAGCCAGCGGTCACCAAAGCGGGGTCATCCCCGGGATTCTGCAAGAGGAGCCAGGTGTCGAAAGGTTCCACCGTGGCACCTTCGGCGAAATACCAGGTGGTGCCCAGCGATGGCGTTGGTGCATCCTGGAATACGTACAGCAGGCCCTGGTCGCGCTCGCTGACGTAGAAGCGATCTTCCAGATGGGCTACTCCAGCCGGCGACCGAGGTTCGGATAGCAGGGCTCTCACCTGGTAGGTGGCCCCATCTATGACCACTACCCCCCCTTGATATCCTCCAGTGAGGTAGAGGTGATGCCGGTCGGGGTTGATGGCTACCTCCCAGGTGGGGAGATCTATGATCTGGGCCACCAAGCGGTTGCGGTTCCCATCCAGCACCCGCAGTCCATCCCCCTTGGTCAGGTAGAGGCGATCGAGGTCGAGATCAACAGCCAGTGCCCAGGCTGATTGATAGGTGAGATCCACTTTGGCTATGGTGTCGAGGGTTGTGCTGACGATGATCCACAGAATATCAACGCTGCTCACATAGATGCGCTTCGTCCTCCCGTTGACGGCGATGGCCGTCCGAGGTGAGATGTGGGAGACGTCGCCCAGAACCACCGTCTCGATCACCTCGTTGGTGGCACCTTCCACAGCCGACAGCCTGATGCGCCGTCCGTACTTGCTGATGCTCTCCATGGTCACCAGGTAAAGGTGATCTGTGGCCGTGTCTGCGGCCAGGGCGACTACTCGATGGGGGAAGGAGACCTGGCCCACGATGTCATTGGTGGCTAAGTCTACCGCGTACAGAGTCTTCTCACGAGCCGTGTACAGGCGATTGGTGGCGGCGTCTATGGCCATGTGCTGTACCGGCACGTCAATCTGGCCGGTCATGCGATCCTTCTCCACCACCAGAACCATATTGGCCGCAGGATTGGCCACGTAGAGGCGTTTGGTGACGGGGTGAGCGACAACAGCCTCGGGCAGACTTCCCAGAAGGATGGTGCCATCCGTCTTTTTGGTCTCGACATCCAGGATGGAAAGGAGGGAGGTGGATTGATGCCCCAGGTAGAGCAGATTGCGGTTGGGATTCACGGCCAGGCTGTAGGGGTTTTCGGGGACCTCGATCCGGTCCACCACCTGGTTGTCCGTAGTGACGATGATCTTGATCTCGTCCACCACCGGGTCGGTGAGGTAGAGGTAACCGTCCAGGACCTCCATGCCGGCCGTGTCGTACCCTACGGGGATGGTGGTTAGGAGATTGTTGTTTTCCCCGTCCACCACGAAGAGGTCGCTACCGGCTGCGGCATAGATGCGGTTGGAGCTGGCATCAACGGTCAGGCTGCGCGGCCAGGGGCCCAGGGGGATCTTGGTCACAACGGTGTTATCGGTGGCATCAATCACTACCAGGGAGTGAGTCAGGGCGTAGACCCTTTTGGTAGCGCCGTTGACGGCCAACTTGGTGGGCGGGCCGTCCAGGTAGATTTCGGCCAGGACTGCGTAGTCCCCACCGTCAATGACGGTAATCCTGTTGTAGGAATTGGTAACGTACAGGCGGTTGGTGGCCACGTCAACAGCTATGTCGAGGGGGTTATCACCCACCTCCAGGGTTCTTAGCACGGCGTTGGTGGTGGTATCAATGACGTAGACGTTGTTCTCGGCCAGGCTGGTGACGTACAGGCGGTTGGTGTCCGGATTGAGGGCCATGCCAGAGGGGGCTCCTCCTACGGGGATGACGGCTGTTACTCGTTGGCTATGGCCATCTATGACTGAGATGTTGGCGGTGTGGGCGTTGACGGTGTAGATGCGGTTCAGAGCGGCATGGACGGCCACGTTCACCGGACTGAGACCGTTCCCAGCCGGGGGACGCAGCGCGATGGTATCTACCGGTGACTGAGCATGGACGGCAGTGGCGAAGAGGAGAGAGGGTAGAATGATGGCTACGAGCAGACACACACTTCTCGGCAGTCGCATATCAAAGGAACCGAGACAGGAACCGTTCCTGCGTCTGATCTTTCCCATTAGCTGTGCCTTGCCCCCCGTTTCTTCCCGTATTTCTCCTCAATTCCCCTCACCTGGGCTACACAGGCTTTGTTCCACTCATCTTCATCGTAGGGTGTGCTGAGCCAGGCGTCCAGCATCTCTTTGGCTACAGCCTCGGAGGTGGTGCGCAGGCTCATGACCAGGATGTTGGCCTGGTTCCAGATGCGGGCTCCTTTGGCCGTCTCCGCGTCATGGCAGAGGGCGGCGCGGATGCCAGGCACTTTGTTGGCGGCGATGCTCACCCCGGTACCGGTCCAGCAGAAGAGTATCCCCTCGTCGGCTGCACCGCTCGTGACCCGTTCAGCCACAGCCTGGCCGACAGCGGGCCAGTCCAGGCTCTCGCCAGCTAAGGGGCCGTGTAGCTCCACCTCATGCCCCCGATTCTTGAGCTCCTCGACGACGAAATCGGTCAGATGCGTCCTCTCGTCGCTACCGACGGCAATCTTCATGGCTCTGGTCCCTCCTCATCGCCCTTAGGGCGATTCAGGCATTCATGGAGTGTGGTCGCAAGGGCGCAAGGCAGGCTTGCGCCCTTCGACGGAGTTTACAGTGAGCCCTGTGCTGAGCCCAGCCGAAGCAGAAGTCGAACTGCTCAGGACGTTACGTACAGTTTGTGTCTTCAAATGCTCTAAGACCCGTCCCTTCGGGCTGAGCCCCGCGGTGAGCCCCGCAGTGAGCCCCGCAGTGAGCGGGACGAACTGCGGGACGAAC
>JBHIDP010000195.1:0-5114 GCA_046760185.1 Anaerolineae bacterium | reverse complement strand
TGAGCCCCGTAGTGAGCGGGACGAACTGCGGGACAAACTGCCTCAGGACGAAGCCTCAAGGCCGAAGGCTCCGCTCAGAGTGACAGACTTGTGTTGAGGTGCTAAAGCTCCAACAGGGCCACAGACTCGATATGATAGGTCTGGGGAAACATGTCGAGGGGCTGCACGACTGAAAGACGATAACCTCCCTGTCCCAGGCGCTTGATGTCCCTGGCCAGGGTGGCTGGATCACAGGAGACGTAGACGATCCGGTGCGGAGCCAGGTTAACCAACGCCTCCAAAGCTGCCGGCTGGCAGCCCTGACGGGGAGGGTCCAGTATGGCCAGGTCAAGGGGTGTCCCCAGTTGAGGCAGGATTTCCTCGACTGGACCTTCCACGAAGCGGACGTTGGGCAAATCCTCCGCGTTGTGGCGGGCATCGGCGACACTATCCCGGTTCTCCTCCACGCCGATGACCTCCTTCACCCGGTTGGCGAAGAGCAGGCCGAAGGTGCCGACCCCACAGTAGGCATCGAGGAGAACCTCAGTTCCGGTGGGGGCTAAATAGTGGCCTACCACTTCAACCAGGCGCTCCATTTGGAGAGTGTTAACCTGGAAGAAGCTCCTGGCGGAGATACGAAACCGCCGTCCCCCTACCTCCTCGCTGATATGGGTCTGACCGACCAGGCTGACAGGGGTGCCGTCAGCCAGGAGGAGGACACAGGAGATAGGTGAATCCACAGCCACAGCCGGGGCAGCATCCTCTTCCGTCTCGAGGACGACCATCTGCTCGCCAGTGGTAAGCCCGGCCCGCAAGGTGAGCCGCTTCAACTGCGGGAAGGTCAGGTCGAGCGAAGTCCACATCTCCTCCAGCAGAGGGGCCATGATCGGACACTCCTCGATGGCGACCACCCCTCGGCCGTCGGCCGCCCAGAAACCGAGGTCCCCCTCCCGGTCAAAATGGAACTGCACGTTGTTGCGGTAGCCCCAGGGGTCGTCCATGCCGATGGTCGGCTTCACCGGCACCTCCTCCAGAGCGGCGATCCTGGTCAACTGATCGGCCAGGACCTGCCTCTTGAACTGGAGCTGCCCCTGATAGGCGATGTGCTGCCACTGACAGCCGCCACACCCCTGGCTTCCGAAGTGGCGGCAGCCAGGCTCGACTCTGAGCGGGGAGGAGACAAGGACTTCCCGGAGATGGGCGCGGGCGTAACGATCCCTATCCTGGCTTACCTCAACCAGCACCTCCTCGCCGGGGATGGCATAAGGGACGAAGATCACTTTCCCTTCGTGGCGTCCCAGTCCCTCACCTCCGTGAGCCATAGTGGTCAGGTTCAGCCGTATGGGTGCCATAGCGCTTCTATTTTACCACACTTCCTACACAAAGGGGAGGTCGGCTCCCCGAGAGCGTAGCACGTTGGGGACAAGGAGTGTCTTTTTCGCTGGCAGGGGAGGGTATGTTATAATAGGCGGCTGGTATGGCGGAGAGATTGAAGAATATCACTCAGACAGGGAACCTAGCAGCCCTATCGCTGGTTGTGACGGCCGGACTGGTGGTGGCCTTCACCAACTGGGACTTTCGGTTCCCGATGCGCATCGTCACCTACTGGCAGGAGGGGCGCATCTTCAGCTACTACTGGGGCCGTCTGTGGGTCTACCTGGCGGTGACCACACTGGTGTTCCTCCTTCTCTGGTTCCTGGTCTCATTGGTGGCTGCCAGGGCGCGGGGGGCAGACCTGGGGCAAACGATGCAGGGCAAGGCCCTCCACTTCGCCCCGGCCTTTCTGCTCCTCCTTTCCCTGGCCCGCTACTGGGTCAGCCCGCTGGGCGTGAACTACGGAAGCTCCGTCTGGCGCTTCTACACCATCTTGATCATCAGCAGCATCGGGGCTCCCCTGCTGGGAGGCTTGGCCCGCGATCTCCTTCTGGGGGAGAGGCTGGCCCGAAGAAAGGGATTGATCATAACCCTGGTCACAGCGGCAGCCCTAGCCTATTTCTTGACCTTCTCGATCCTGGCTGTCTCCAAGCACGACAGCTTCAAAACCCATGCCCTTGACCTGGGCACCATGGACCAGGCCACATGGAACACCTCCCAGGGACGGATATTGGAGATCAGTTCCCTCATGCCCGCCCCGGTGAAGGAGCCGCAACGGATCAACCGCCTGACCAGTGGAAAGTTGGAACTGGTCTTCCTCCCCCTGGCCCTCCTGTACCGGATACGGGCCGACCCGCGGATGCTGCTCATCCTTCAAACCCTCTTGATCGCCGCCGGAGCGTTACCCCTGTACCTGATCGCCAGTGACAGGTTCTCACGTCTGGGCGAGGGTGACACTTCGGCCCCAGGGCAGTTGGCCGCTCTGGCCCTGGTAGTGGCCTACCTTGCCTACCTGCCCCTCCACTACGCCAACCTGCACGACTTTCACGCCATCGTACTGGCCGTGCCCTTCCTGCTTCTCACATTCTGGGCCCTTTCGAAGAAGCGCTGGAGCCCCTATTACCTGGCCTGGGGGTTGGCTTTGATCACCCGCATTGACGTGGCCCTCATTGGATTTTTCCTGGGGGCTTACCTCATCCTGGCGGAGAAGGAGAGGGCCCATGGAACCGTTACCGCGATCTTGAGTGCCCTCTGGTTCCTGCTGGATTTCAAGGTGGTGGTACCCTATGTGGAAGGAATCTATGGGCCTGAGAGCTACGACCTCTTCGCCGTGCGCTTTGGGCGTTTCGGCCAGGGACCACTGGCCATCGTGCAGGGCACACTTACCCAACCGTGGCTGGCCATGAGCTTCCTCCTCACCAGGGACAACGTGCAGACCATCGCTGAGTTGTTGATGCCTTTGGGGCTTCTCCCTCTGCTGAACCCCCTCTCGCTCCTCCCGGCGGCCCCCATATTGGCAGCCAATCTCCTTTCAACCTCAGCCCACCAGAGGACCATTACGGCCCACTATCAGGCCCCAGCCATCCCCTTCTTCTTCATGGCGGCCATCTACGGTATGCATTGGTTAAGCACGGTATTGAGGAGGCAGGCATCCTCCGATGGCCCCAGGTGGCTCTACACCCTGGCCGCCTTCATGCTGCTGAATACCCTGCTGGTTGATTTTCACTTCAGCCCATTTCCTCTGGGCAAGCAGTTTCGACCGGCCAACTTCCGGCAGATAACCTCCCACGAGCGGAACCTGCAAGAGGTCCTCTCCCTGGTCCCGGCCAATGCGGCCGTCTCGGCCCAAAGTGACATCTTCCCTCACCTTTCCCACCGGCGAGACATCTATCTGTTCCCCTCCTTGGGGGATGCGGAATATGTGGTAGTGGACCTGGATGCCTCATCGGAGAAGACCCCCCTTGGTTTCCACGACTTCTACTGGTGGGTGGACAGGCTGCTGGAAGATGAACGCTTCGGCGTACGGACCTTCGTCAACGGCGTTCTTCTCCTGCAGAGGGGTCTGCCCGGCCACAACATCCAACAGGTTCGGGAGGAAATAGAGCAGTACCATCAGCAGTTCTACCGGGTTGATTTCACGGCATACCGGGGTCCATCGAGGCTCAAGAGGTATGAGAAGTACTTTGTGGAGGTGAGCCTGCAAAACGTGGGCTCGCAGGGCTGGCGGTCAGTGGATTGGTACCCCACTAAGCTCAGCTACCACTGGCTGACAGACGATGGCCAGGTCTATGAGTGGGATGGCCAACGGACCAGCTTCCACCACATCGTCAAGCCGGGAGAGTCCTTGACCGTAGCAGCCATGCTTATCACCCCCCAAGAGCCGGGTCGCTATATCCTGGAGTGGGACCTGGTACGCGAGGAGATGACCTGGTTCAGCAGGCAAGGGGGGAAGACCATGAGGATAGCGGTGGTGGTGGAGTGATATGGAATTTGCGGAAGTGAATCAGGAGATATGGCGTCAGCGATACGGCAACCTGCAAAAGTACCTAAACCCTAATCCCTTACAACGCTACCTGATCCGACGCTTTCACACCAAGATAGATAACCTGATCAAGGAGGTGAAGGTCAGCAGAGTTTTGGATGCTGGCTGCGGAGAGGGTTTTGTCATCAGAGATCTTCAGGAACGCAACCGGGGGGTTACCTTTGAGGGGATAGACTTCGCTCCCTCGGCCATCGCCCTGGCCAAGAGGTTACATCCCCACACCACTTTCCACATCGGTGACATACGGCATCTCCCCTTCTCCGCCGGCGCTTTCGACCTGATCCTGTGCCTGGAGGTTCTGGAACATCTGCCGGACCCTGACCAGGCCCTTGTCGAGCTGCGCCGGGTAACCTCCCGCTTCATCCTGGCCAGCGTCCCCCATGAGCCCTTCTTCCGGCTGGCCAATCTTCTGCGAGGCAAACACATTGGCGCCTGGGGAAACGACCCGGAGCACCTCCAGAACTGGACAGCCGCTCAGTTCCTCCACCTGATGGGCCGTCACCTGACGGTCGAGAAGCTGACCTACTCCTTTCCCTGGGTGATAGCCCTCTGCCACAAGGAGGTTTGAGCCCATGCCCTACGTCAAAGTCAACGACATCGAAATGTTCTACAGCGAATACGGCCAGGGTGAGCCGCTCGTCCTGCTGCACGGTTTCACCGGGACCGGGCAAGCGCACTGGCAACATCAGATCCCGGCCTTCACTCCGAAATACCGTCTTATCATTCCGGACCTGCGGGGACACGGCAAGACCGGCCGCCCGGAGACAGTCAGGACGGGCTACTACAAGCTGGCTATCAGGGATATCGCCGACCTCATCGTGGCCCTGGGAGCCAATCCGGCCCACATCGGAGGTTTCAGCCTGGGGGCGGTATTGGCCCTGGCTCTGACCTTGGATCACCCGGAATTGGTCAAATCGCTCATCCTGGTGGCAGCGGCAGGCAAGATAATGGGGGAGAGGAAGAAGGGGTTATTTGCTTTCTGGGAGAGGGTGGGAAATGTGGAAACTATTGACCCAACCTGGAAAGAGGAGCTTATCAACCAACACGGGGAATCGAACTGGGCCGTACTGCTGCAAAGGTACACCCGCATGGCCAGGGAGTACTTCGCTGACGACGGAGACTTTGTAGGGGATCGGCTGGGTGAAATCTCCTGCCCGACCCTCATCACCCAGGGTCGCCATGACCGCCTGAACCCGCCTGACCTGGCGGAGGAGCTTCA